>CAZHUY010000042.1:8454-20564 GCA_964535465.1 uncultured Myxococcales bacterium | reverse complement strand
ACGCAAGGTTCGAGGCGAATCCATCCTGCCAGGTCTTGGGAAGGAGCTTTCCCACGAGGCCGTTGATCTTCTCTGCCCACCCGATCATGGTGGACAGCGACCACGACAGAAGTCGTCCAAGCTCGCCGATAATCAGCGGGATCAGGCCGGAGAAGAAGGACTGGAGCCCAAGGAACGCAACGCGGAAGATCTTTACGGTCGTGCCCACGATCCACCCCAGCGCCTCCGCTGCGGGTTTGAGGTCGTTCAGCGTGCTGGTGAAGTCGTCCACGGCGCCGGATGCATCGGGAAGGATCTCGTCACCGAACTCACGGATCACCCCGTTCAGCGAGTCTTTCATTGTCGACGAAAGGCCTTCGAACGTCTTCGACTGCGCATCCATCATTCCCGCGTACTGGCCAAACGCCTTTTCCGCAACTCCCCACACCTCAGGGCCCTTCTTCCCTTCCTTCTGCAGGTTCTCGATCTGGCCGCGCACGTCGCCCGACATGACGCCCAACTCTTGGAGTCGCATCAAGGCTTCTCCCACCGGGCGCCCGCTCTGCAGCCCATCGTACAAGCGCCCGATCCAGGTCGAGAGATCGTCGAAAGGCTGGCCGGTCGCGGCCGCCACATCGCCGATCATCCGCAGGCCCGCGCCGGTCGACAAAGCGCCCTTCGTCAGGGTTTCCAGGACCTTCGAGGCCTTGACCACCTCGGGAAGCTCGAAGGGCGTGGTGTCCGCGAACTTGGTCAGTTCCTCCATGCGCTTCTTGGCTTCGCCCATGCCGCCCAGCAGAACCGCGAACTGGACCTGCAGCCGCTCCATTTCCGCAGACGGCCCCAGCGCGGCCTTGATGGTATCGCCGACCAGCTGCACGCTCTGCTTGATGCCAGACAAGGCGAGCCCGATGCCCGCGAACGAACCTGTGATCCCGGAGGCCAGACCGGAGAAGCTGGACTTGCTCTTGGAAGCCGCGCTCTCGACGGTCTTCTCGATGCCCTTGATCTGGTCGCCAGCCGAGCCGATAGCCTGCCGGAACTCGGGAGAGACGGAAGCCTTGATCAGAACTTCGATGATGTTCACGGAACGCCCCCTTGTGCCTGCACGACCATGTTCGACACCATCCCGCCTTCCGCCTGGACCTTCGCCAAGTGCCTCGTCAACCACTCGTCGAATTTTGTCTGTTGCTCCGGATCGACCTTCACACCCTCGTCGCTTCCACTCCCTGCCGTCTTCCCGCCGAACGCGTCAACGATTGCGGAAAGGAGCCCGGGCATCGGAGGAACCTTGGCCCAAGCCTTGGAAAGCGCCTGAAGGCGGGGAAGCGTCAACTCCCCCACCTCCGAAAGCGTCCATCCTGTCCGCGCTGAGATGTCGCATTGCAGGGCCAGCCAGTCGACCGAGCTTAGACGCTCGCCAGCCCCTTCGCTTCCCCCTCGGAGGCTCCCAGGATCGCCGGGAGGAACTGGCGAAGGTTGTGCATATCGACAAGCTCGCCGATCTCCTCGCGCTTCATGTCCGGGTAGTTCCGCTGCACCGCGATCACGACCAGGTCAAGGACCTTGCCCATCGCTCCGCTGGAAAGCGCCTTCTGGGGCGATGCTTCGATTTGGTCGATCGAAGCGAGCTTGTCGGCGTTCGCCTCGATCTGTCCCAGCGTGAGGGGCGGCACCAGAAGGTCCCGGTCCCCCACCTTGATCGAGACGCCAGGGTATCGATGCGAGCTCAAGTCAAGGTCTCCGTCAGCGAGATTTCGCCGATGGCATCGGTGAGCGGATCGGCCACGACCTTGAACGCCAACTTCCGGTCGGCGAACTTGTCGCCGGCGCCGAACGGGTCGGGCATGTCCGTCGCGACCACGCGCGGGAAGTTGTAGTAGGCCTGCTTGCCGTCGAACAATCCGAGGCCCTCGACGCCGAAGTACTGCGCCTGCTGCTGGACAGTGTTGACCAGGTTGATCCGGTTGTTCTCGGTTGCCGCCGCCTTGATCCAGGAGATCTGGACCGACTTGCCGACGTCCGCCGCGGCGAAGGTGACCGTCCCGGCGACGAACGAGTACTGGCCGGTGGCCGGAGCCGAGGCGACCTTGATGTAGAAGGTCCCGTCGGCCATGTTGCGGATCGACAGGATGTCGGTGGAGCCGGTAAGCGTGACGGTGGCCGCCACGATCTTGGGATCGGCCACCACGGCGATGCGCGAAAGGCCGGTGCTTCCGGCCAGCTGCGCCATGCCGACGGCCTTCAGGGTCTTGAGGTCCAGCGCCTTGAAGTTGACTTCGCCGGTGACCTCGGTTTCGAGGGTCGCGGCGTACATGGCCATCTGCAGGGGTCCGTTCTCGAACTCCATCTTCTGCTTGAAGCTGACCTTGCCGCCCTTGATCAGGCCGACTTCGATCCGCTGCGCGGGCGACTGGGTGAGGTCCATGATGTAGGCGGAACCCGCCCCGATTTGTAGGAGTGACATTTTCTGTCCTTACTTGGTGAGGAGGGTTTGCGTGATGAGGGTCTTGAGGGTTTCGCGGTCGCGGAACATGTCCCGCTGTTTCCACGGCTCCGAAGGCAGGTGGGCCTGCACGAAATCGTCGATCAGGCGCGCAGCCTCGGGATTGACCGACTCGAGGGTGACGACGGGAGCGGCCTCGTTGGTGCTCTCCGGGGTGTCGGTGGTGTCGGTGATGGGTGTGCGAGCCATGGTCATTCCTTCGCGTTCAGGACAACGGTGAACAGGCTCCCCATCTGTCGGCCACCGGAGTCGTCGGCCAGGGGGATCACCTGAGAGATGCGAGCGGCGTAGATGCCGCCCAGAATCGAGGATGTTTCTCGAGCTGGCGAGAAGAACCGGCGCAACGCTGCCAGGAAGGCGTCTTCCATGTCGGAAAGAGATTGGTACCCGCCAAGGAGTTGCGCGCTCTCGGTAGCGCCATCGGGCACCACAGCCCAGACCTCCACCGTGAACGTCAGTTTGCCTGGGACGCCCTCCGGCATTTCCGAAAGGACGATTTCACGCTCTCCATCGTTTCCCCGGGCAAGCCACGCGCACGGGGCTTCGGCGGCCCCGGGTGTGCCGATCCCGATCGACGGCGTTCCGTCTTCGTGCGCAACCAGCGCGCCGAAGGTGTCAGCTTTGAGGAAGCTTTCCAGCGCCAAAAGGACTGTGAACCAACGCATCAGCCACGCCCCATTCGAGGGGTCTTGCTGCCCTCTTGGTCCACCCCGGCGTAGGCATTTTCCGGCCCGACGAAGTCCGCGCGCGACAGGTTGTCGATCAACGCGTCGAGTTCCTTGGTGTAGGCGTTGTACTTGACCAGGTACACGTCCTGCGCTTGGCCATTGAATGCGCCTTGGTTGGTGCCACACTCGCCGAGAGCGGTCAGGCACGCCAGCTTGAGCGTCCCGGCGCGTCGGGCGTTGTACGGGAGCGGCGTCAGGATCTCGGATTCCAGCACACCCAGGTTTGCCGCCTGCTGGAGCAACCACGCATTGGCTTCCGGCAGGTACTTCACGACCCGTTCGGCCAGCACCTTGTCTTGGAGATCGGCGACGACGATCACGCGAGCCCCGCTTCCTTGATGGCATCCCACACGCCCTCTTGAAGGTGGGCATGAACTTCTTTTTCTGTTTCCTGCGCGGCCTTGTAGAGAAACTGGTCAGATTTTGTCCCAGGGTGAAACACCTCGCGACGGAAAACGAAACTCCCGCCGCGAGAGGCGTATCGGAGCATCTTCCGCTTGGACGGCAGGATGCGATGCGCTCGAGTCCCCTCGTGGACGTAGGGACCATAGAGCGCAACATTCCGGTCCAGGAACACCACCGCTTGCGCACGCCCGACTTCCCGAACAGTCACAGACCGTTCGAGTTGTCCAGACTTCCCGACGAAGCGGTGGTTCCCCTGGGCACGGACTTGGACAATTTCCGCCCCTTCGAGGACACGCACGTCGAGGACTTCGTACACGGCTTCCGGAGCCTTGCGCACGGCGTCGACGAGACGGTCGAGTCCTTCGAAGGAGACAGGCATCAGATCAGGTCCTCGAGGCTTTCCGCGCCTTCGGCGCCCCCGGCAGGGGCAGCGGGAGACGAGGCGCCCTTGGCCTTGTCTTTCTTCTTGCCACCCGGTGCGCCCTCGGAACCTCCGGCAGGGGCAGCGGTTTCCCGCGTCCAGCCGAGGTCCAGGAGCTGCGGTTCCGATGTCTCGTCCGCGACGCATTCCCCATGTTCCGGGTGATGCATCGCGAAGGTCTTGGTCTGGTACATGGTGGTTCCGATCAGAAGAGCAGGTTCTTGAGCCAGTCGGGCCGAATGACCTTGCCGCCCCAGGCTAGTTCCGCCTGGTAGATGACCTGGCCATACTGCTTGTAGACAGCGAAGCTCATCGCCAACCCGGTGTCGGGATCGGTGATCACCACGCGGTCGTCGGCCGAGTCTCCCGAGCCGTCCTCGGTGGGTTGCGCGGGAGGACGGATGCCGAACGCGATGGCCGACCGATGACCGACCAAGTAGCGCCGACCAGCATTGCCCACGGTGATGGCGACATTGTCCGCGACAGCCTGCTTGAGGCCGGTGTTCAAGGTCAGCACCGTGCCCACGAGACCGGTGGCGAGGTACTTGTTCGAATCGCCCGCGAAGGTGACGATGTCACCCGCAACGATCGTTCCCGCACCGGTATCGACCGTGATGGCAGTCGCGCCGACGGGGTAGCCCGCGCCGTTGTTGACGAGGTAGCCCGCGCCGGTTCCCTTCACGTGGCTCTTGATCGCGTGCGCCCAACCGACGTTGAAGCTGGCGAGACGCGAGACCACGCCTTCGCGCAAGGTCTCGGTGGACCCCGCACTCGACACGTTCTGGAGCAAGTTGAGCTTGCCCAGGGTGTTGTACGCGGTGGCGTCGAGGACCATCGAGCGTCCGGATTCCGGAGCGACAGAATCGTCCAACAGGGTCTTGAGGTCCCATGCGGCGTCCGCGTTGGTGGTGAACGGATTCGTTCCGGGCGTTCCCCAGGCCTGCGAGCCTTGGGCGTACAGTCCGGCGACATCGGCCCACAGTTCGTTCATCGCGGTCCGAACGGCTTCCTTCACCTGTTCGCTCTGGAACATCGCGCCGTTCTGCTGCATCGACTTCTTCTCTTCGCCGGTGAGGGCGAAGGGAAAGATGCGGCTCTTGGTGATGCCGACTTCGATCTTCGCGGGAGTCAGGCCAGCGGCGCCGGGATGGTTCGCGCCCGGCGTGTTGTCGGCGCCGACGATCGGGGCGGTGGAGGCGACAGGGATCGTCTGTCCCAGCGCGGCTCGCTCGACGCCGTAGGACGTGTCGACGACGCTGGAAATGGGGGTCTTTTCGCGGATGACGCTCTGCATGGAGACCTGCAGAGACGGGATCAACGCGGTGAGGGTATTGGGCATTCAGGAGCCTTTCAGTCGGAGATCGTGATCTTGCCCGTGCCCACCGCGTCCAAGGTCGCTTTGTCTCGCGACGCCTGCGCCTTGTCGTAGTCGGCTCGGGTGATGGTCTTTTGCCCGCCGGGGGTCTGGGTACGGGTGCCATCGGCGCCAGGGCCGGGCTGCTGGGAGGACTCGACGAAGTGCGGCCGGTCCTTCAGCCAGGTTTCCAAGAAGGCCTTGGCGGGCACCATGGCGCCGTCCTTGCCTTCGAACATCAGTTCGTCGCCATCGAAGGCAACCTTCTCGCCTTCCAGGAGGCGCACCGCGTCGTCGATGCCCTTGGACTTGGCCTTGGCAGCGGTCAAAGCGTCCTTGAGCTTGCCGCGGGCCTTGTTGGCGATGGATTCTTTGTCCTTCTGGGCAAGCTGGATTTTGAGGTCAGCCAGGGACGTCTCGAGCCGCTTCGTGCGCTCGTCGCTGCTGCCACCCGCCTGCAAGCCTTGCTCGAGGCGCGAAATCGCCTCCTCGATCTTCTCGCCGTCTTCGGCGCCGGCCAACTTGCGGACCGATCCCTCCAGGGTGCGGAGGCGTGTCCGCAGTCCCTTCGCTTCGGTATTGGCTTCGGTGGACGCGTTCTTGCGGATGACCTCCAGGATCACCGCGCCGCCGTCCATCGCCTCGATTTTCGCTTTCGCTTCTTCGTAGTCCATTGATCCTCCTGGGATTCAGGAGGGAAGATGGCCCGAAAATCGGCTGCTACTGCTGTCCGGTCACCCTGGGCGCGAACTGGATTCCCTGGTCTCCGGGGAACGGATTGGCGTGGTCAGCTGTGCCCGATTGGATCTCGTCGGGGATCCAGTCCGGGAAGGCCGCGCACGTCGTTTCACCGGTGGCGTGCGTGCACACCAAGCACCGTTTGAACCACAAAGGCCCGTTCTCAATTCCCGTCCGCAAATCCATGATCCCTCCGAAAGTACGTCCAGCCGAATCGCTCCGCCACTCGCGACACCACCTCGTGGTGGTAGTCCCCCGGGCCCGGTTGGTGCTTCTCGCTCAAAACTTCCATCCGCGCGTCCCAGTGCGCTTGCGACACCTCGGTGAGCGTGGGGAAATGCCCGTTGTAGTCGAGATGGTAGGTGTAGCGCGGCGTGACGGCCCGGATCGTGGCCAGCTGGGCAAACGAGCCAAGCCGAAGATCCTCGACCGAAAACGAGTTGCCTGCCCGGGCCATCGAGCCCGCGGGTTCCGCCCACCCGCGCGGGTGGTTGTGGGTGAAGAGGGCGTCTTTCATCTGGGGGATCACGTCGATCGGGATCCGCACGCTGGTCGCCTGTCCCACGATCCGGATCGATTCTTCCTTTGCGCGCACGATCACGCCGGTTTCGAATCCAGCGTTCGCCCAGATCATGCGCTCTTCCTGGACTGCGCGCTCTTCCAGCGACATCGTCTCGAGTTCGATTCCGCGCCGGAGTTGCGCGGCGGCTTGCTGCGCGGCCAGGTTGGCCTTCTGCGCCGCGGCATCCCACATGCGCAGGTCCTGCGCCCACCGCGACGGGTCTACCTGGAAGGCTCTCGCGCCTGGGATCGTGAGCAGCTTCCGCCGTTCCGCATCGGTCATGCCCCGGAGCGTCCTTGCCCCGGCCGCCATGTCTGGCCCGCCATCGCGCGGCGGCGGCTCGCTGGGACGCCTGCGGTAGACCACCGACAAAAGGCACGTGCAGTGCGGGTGGTAGGGAAACGACGGGGAACGGTCCTTCGGGTACACGCCGGGGCCCATGCCGTACATGTCGGTTCGGGCGTGAAAATCGCAGATGTCGAAGATCTTGTGCGCGCTCGAGGTCCTGGAACGAATGCCAACCGCGCGCGGGTCGTCGGCGATGCGATCACGGAACCCAGCCCCCCACGCCCTGGCAGATTCCGTGCGCGCAATTCGATCCGCGTGATAGCGGGCCTTCTCTTCGGTGGCCACGCGGATGGCGCGGTTCAGCCCCTTCGAGCCGCTCGACTCCAAAGCCTTGGCCATCTCGAGGTAGGACGTTCGCAAGGGGCCTTGCTTGAGCTGCCCGCTGTAGTCGCGGATCCGGTCCGCGTACTTCTTCAGACGAATTTTGTCTTCCGGCGCAAGGATCGACGCGGCGTCGACAGCTTCTTTCAAGGCCTGCGGGAGTTCCGGCCGCGGGGCCCCGGGTGAGTGGATCACCTGGGCAAACGGACCGGTCCTGGCGAACCCGGGCTGATACCCGTCGTAGATCCCCCGCGCGGCCTGCTGCACCGTGGCGGCCTGCTGGAAGGACTTGCGCAAGGTGTCCTCGAGCTCCTGCCTGTAGCCCTTGGACGCCCCGTGGATGCGGTCGGAGAGCGTGGGCAGGTCGGCCCCCTCCCACTTCAAGGACGCGGCCTTGTCCGCCAAGGCTGTCGAAGGCGACCATCCCACAGACGGGAGCACCCCGTACCCCGCCGCGACGGACTGCACCACCGCCGGGGCAACGATCTTGCGCATCCGTCCCGAGACCCCAACATCTCGAAACGCCTGATCGAGGATTTCAGCGAGAGGCGGCTTCGACGAGGCCTGAGCACGACGAGAAACGGCCGCGGACAGATCCTTGGCCAGAGCACGAGAGCGCACCCCGTTGGCGACCAGGATCTGTTCGAGCTGTTGTCGCGCTCGTTTCTCGTCGTAGCTCATCAAGCCGGGACCTGGTCGTCAGGCGGATCCCCCGGCTTGGTTTGGTCGTTGGCCTGGGCGTCTGCCTCGGTGCGCTGCTCGATCTCGGTGTCGATCTGCGCAAGGATCTCCGGGGATGCATCGGGCAACAGCAGCCGCGCGACCCGCTTGCGGATGTGCTGCGCGAAGGTCTCGCCCGCTCCAAGCTGCAAGGCACTCGCCACGGCCGCCAACTCCACATCGAGTTCGGCGCTCGTGAACTCAGTCGCGTAGGCCACGGTGACGGCCAGATCCTTCTTTCCCGAGATCCACGCGAACAACTCCCACAACTTTTGTTCCGCGTCCGACAGGTACTCACCGAACGACGACAACGCGTCGTCGAACGCGGCGCGGTCGAGTTGCTTTGCAACGCCCGATTGCTGGGCGGCCCCATCGGTCAGCGCGTGCGACAAGTTCGCCATCCGGTAGATGGCCTTCATGTTGCGTTCGATGCCGTTGGCCAGCGTGATAGCTGCTTCACCATCGGGCGAGATCCACGCCGGCGCGTGGGTGGCGTCGCGCGGGTATCCCATCACGTTGTTCGTTCCGATGGTGAGGGATCCAGGGTTCGATTCCGGGTAGGTCAGCATCGGGAACGTGGCGTTTCGCTCGATCTCGTCCAGCTCGCTCGTTTGGTTGAAAATACGGTGGTTCGCCTTGGCCACGCCGTAGAACCGCGGCGTAGGTGTTCCCTCGTCGTCGTCCCAGTCGTGTGGCACGAGCATGACCACCGGGGCCGTGTCCCGCTTCTCCTTCCATTCTCCGCTCATGGCCTCCACGCGTGCCCCGTGATCGTCGGTGGTCTCCCAACCTTTTCCGTCGAGGGTGCGCACGTACTGCTTTCCGCCATGGTCGAAGTACCACGACAGCGACGTGCATCGCCCCCATTCGTCCCGGACAGGCGCATCCTTTAGCGCCACGGATTGGATCCGGTAGGCCCATGGCCGCTTGTCCATTTCCTCCGACGCATCGGCCGGGGCGTCCTTGGGCGCCGACACGGCGATGAAGTGGATCGAGTCGCGTTGGGCGGCCACGGCGCACTTGCGCATGAAGTCGTTGACGCCTGTCCCGCCGCGATCGATGTCGGCTGCTAACACGTCGAAATAGGCCTTGTGGCTTTCGGCCGGCGTCCGGTTGATCTGCTTGCGGAAGATCGGATCCACGTGGGCGTCGATGATCGGACGGACGAAGTTGTCGAAATGGCAGACCCGGCGACGGATGTCGTAGTCGCGCGTGTCTTCGCGTCGGTGGGCAACCAGGTAGGTCCCATCCTTGAAGCCCCCGGAGCCTCGATAGGCGTCGAGCATCAATCGGTGATCGGGCACATGGAGCATGTCGGCTCCAGGTGGCGTCCATTCCTGCATGCCCGCCTGGGCGCCGGGTGCGGTTGTCTTGGCTGGCGAATCGGTCATAGCCGTTTCCTCGTCGTAGTGTTGGACGTTGGGCGTCCATCGTGCGTCAACGCGAAATGCGCCAGGGAAATCGCGTCGACCTGGTCGTCGTGCACGCCCTTGGTCGGGAATGCCTCGAGCTCGGTAAAGAAGGCGTCGTTCCATGGCCCGATGACCACGTCGACATTGCCCGCCTGCCATTGGGCGGCGAACGGATCGGCCCGCAAGACCTTGTCACCCGTGACGGGGTACGCCCGGGCGCTCCAGCCCTGGAGCATGCCCACGTAATCCTCGCCGGCAGACTTGCCCGCAGCTCCTGGGTCCTGGGGAAAGGCCACGGATGCGGACCGGGTGTCCCAATCAGCCACGGCGCGAACCTTCTCCCGCACCTCTGCTGTGCGGGCCCGCAGCCTAGCCATGTGGCCGACGACAAGCCGGTTCGCGGGTGTAATGCCGAGCAATCCTCCCGCCGTCCAGTCGGGATCGGGGGAAAACTCCCCTGGTTCTGTCGCGGCCAAGTCCCACCCGCGCATCCAGCGCGTGCCTTTCTGGATCTGGTCCGGGGTGATCATGCGCACTTCGTGGCGGCGGAAGTACATGCCGGCCGCAGGGCGGATCTTCCAATTTCCGTCCAGGAGGCGACCCCGCTCGACGCGGGAGAGCGCCTTCAGGTTGCCGAGGTATCCCGGATCCTTCTCCAGCAGTTTCTGGTTGTCGGTGATCCGGCTTGAGATGAAGGTGAACGACTTGGCTTCGTCCGGCTGCATGCCGTGCGCGATGGCGATGTCCGGGGAGTCGCCCCAAATGAGTTTGCCATCGATCCGCACGAACCAGCGAACCACGCCAGACCGCTCCGGGATCGGAAGGCCGTAGGTGGGCGAACTCTCGTCCTGATCGATCCACCACTCTAGGAGCTCCGCAACCCAGGAATCCGCATCGGGGTTGCACGTGGCCCGGATGTAGGGGCGAACACCGCAGGTCGAACGATTGCGGGAGAACATGTACCAGAACTGCGCGGCGCTGAAGTGGGTGAGCTCGTCGAACTGCAAAAGGCAGATCTGGGCGCCCTGCCACTTGAGCACGTCGGTTTCGGCGTTGAGGTGGCCGAAGGTGACCTTGGCGCCGGATGGCCAACGGAACCCGAGTTTCGGGCTCTTAAACGGCCGTCCCTTGACGAGAGGGTAAAGCTCCATCGCGTTGTCCCACAACCCGCCTTCGTTCGTGATCTGGACGGCCTCGCGGCGGAAGATCACCGCGCCGAACCCCGGAACGTGTTTGTGCCGGAGCCCCTCGAGGAGCTCGGCGAATGTCTTTCCACCGCCGGCGGCGCCGCCGTAGACGACGATGTCGGCGCTCGATGCTCCGAAGGCCTCCTGCGGCCCAGGCTGTAGCCGGATCTCGATCATCGGCCGTTCGCCGGGAGGTAGACCACCACGTCGTCCTTGCGGTCGTCCTCATCCTCGCTGTCGCCGAACATGCCAATGTGGCGCCCCAGCAGTTCGAGAGCCTTCACCTTGTCGAAGCGCTTGAGCTTGATCGTCCCGCCATGCAGGGTGGTCGATTCGGAGACTTCGGCGACCTGGGCGGCTTCGTCGTCCGTCAAGGTTTTCGAATCGATCAGACCGACGCCCTCCGGTCCCCAAGACATGATTTTCCGGGCATCGCCGAATGCGATCCTGGACAGTTCCTGGACGATGCGCTTCCGGGTGACCTTCCCATCGAAAACAGCCTCTCGAGTTCCCTCCGAGATGGCTTCTTGGATGGCCGGAATTGACAATAGGTGCGCCCCTTGCTGCCGCGCGGTCTTCTCGCTGTACCCGGTCCTTTTCGCGGCCTTCGTGGCGTTGAGATCCTTCAGGTACTCCTGAACGAACCTTGCGTGTTTGGGGTTGAGCGCTCCTTTTGCCACGGAGAGAAGATGGCGGGATGATCGATTTTGCCGCGTGTCCGGGCTAGTTGAAGCGCTTGCGCCTTCTGAGGTCGGCCTAGTGCGCTTCCGTGAGAATGTTTAGGTTGGAGGTCGGCCTAGTCTCTGCAACCCTTATTTTATCGACATTCTTGTCGTTTTAGGTTGGCCTACTTTTGAGACGAATTCTCACTACTAGGCCAAGGCCAACCTCTGTTCCCAAAAGTCCTGTTGTGCGTGTGCGTGTACGTGCGCGTATGTGTACGTGCGCGTGTACGCGTGTACGTGCGCGCATTACAGGTTTTTTCTTTGGAAAAGGTTGGCCTAGATGGCCTAGATGCTTCAGAACCCGCACGGGCTCTACGTTTAGGGGTAGGCCAACGGGGTCTTTAAGGTTGGCCTAAGGTCGGCCTAGATGGCCTACCGCTAGATTCCTGTTGTGCTAGGGCAATTTGTCCTATATATTTGATACAACGGCAAGGCGCCTTTCGCGCCGGGCCAAACCTCCACCCGGAGACGACCATGACCCAGAACGCGACGAGGACGCAATGGACCCTCGCACCCTCAACTACCCGCCTACGCCTGAACAAGTTCGCGAGGTCGGAAGCTTGGTCGGCTCCGGCGCGACGATTGCGCAGCTCCTGCACCTGGGGAAACAGGGCGGCCGGTCCTGGCGGCGCTGGGTGTCCGGGGAATCCGAGATCTCATTCGGCAACTGGTACACGCTGAACGTGTTCGCCGAACTCCGGAAC
>CAZHUY010000042.1:2460-8354 GCA_964535465.1 uncultured Myxococcales bacterium | reverse complement strand
TCCGGAACCTTGCGCCGCTGCTCAACGTGGCGTGATGCGGGGAGGACTGCACCCCTGGAGTTAGACCGAAGTCGTTCCAGGGGTGCAGGTGTCGGCCGCTGAGTTTGCAGACCGCTGCAGCCGACCAATTGAAGATAGCGCTTGCATTTTCACCGGGGAATGTCGCATATTATGAATGCAGACCGCTGACACCAAACGGCTGGAACTTTCATAATTCAGTGTATCATCTGAACTTGCGAGGGTTTCAAGGTTTTTTGGGCGGTCTGCGGAGGTATCCATGCAGACCAAGACCAGAATCGAAGAGGCCGCCGACGCGGTAGTCCGGAAGGCGAAAGCCGGTACTCCCTACCCGATTGCCATCACCGAGGTGTGCGCCGCTGGCGTGAACCGCACTCGGTTGACCGAGGAGCTCGCCCGTCGGCGCGCGGCCCGCAACAAGGCCCAGGCGGTGGCGAAATGATCGCCTGCTGCTACCGCTCCGGCCAAATCAAGATCGTCAAGGAGTCCGAAGGGACGCCTGAAGGCGCGATTTCGTTCGCCACCGCCTCGAGAGGGATCATGGAGGAGGCTCTGGCAGGATGCGCCCGCCTCGCCTACGACAACGAAACGTGGCTGGTCCCCGGCATCCCCGAGGCCCTGGACGACGAGTCCGCCTACCAAGCGTTGCTGGCGTTCGAAACCCGGCTGCAGGGCCGCTGCGACGAGCTGGCGAAATCCCGGCGGGCAGAGCTATCGACGCTCCAGGTTTGCCGATGATCGCGGCGCTCCCCCAAATCGCCATCTGGGACGCGATCGACATCCCTGGACGGCCGACGCGGCGCCCCTGGGGTTGCCCCGTGGGCATCTGGCGGGCCGCGTGCAAGCGCTGGGAACGTCGACTGGTCCCGCATCCCTTAGACGCTGTCCCGGCTGTCGCAGCGCGCTCCAGGCTCCGCCCGTGGCCGGTCTCGATCGGGACACCCCGGCGTGAGGCACGGAAGGTGGTCGTGCGGCCGCTCGGCGAATGCTCGCCTGGATTTCGACGGATGGTCGTGGACGGGAAGATGCCAGGGATGACCTGGGAGGAAGGCACCGGGGTGATTCGTTGGATCCAGTGACGTCCAGGGTGCTCCCCTTCGCTCGGTGCCCGTCCAAAGTCGCGAAGGGCTGGTCCCAGGATTCCGCATCCTGGGATCAGCTCGTCGAGCTGCTGACGCGGCACGATGTCCGCGAAGAGAAGGACGGGCCATTGTGGAGCCCTGTTGCGATTCGCGAGACCGCGAGCCGCAAGAACGAGTCGGTGGAGGCTGTCCACCTAGCTGTCCTGGATTTCGACTGTGGAAAATCGTTCGAAGAGATCCTCCCCGCGCTCGCCGATCTGGAAAAGGTCGTCCATACGTCCCACAGCCACTCGCTCGAGGTGCCCAAGTTTCGCGTGGTGCTGCCGTTCACCGAGCCTGTTCCAGCTGATCGCTGGAAGGCGTGGTGGACAGCATTCGTCGCGGAGCGCGCCCCGGATTGCGACCAGGCATGCAAGAACGCCAACCGGATCTACTACCTGCCATCGTGCCCAGAGGATACCTACCTCGACGCGGTGGCGAGCCACACCGTAGGCGCTTGGCTGGATCCGTCCCCGTGGCTTCAGCCTGACCCTGTCGCGGCCTCGATCCCTGTGAAGTCCGGCAGCGGCCGACCGACCGGGAAGGGCGATTACTCGACCCTCGACGTGCTGGCCTGGGCGGAAGCGAAGGGCCTCAAGCCGCGCGCCGAAGGATCTGGCGAAGGCAAGACCTTCATCGAGTGCCCCTGGAAGCACGAGCACACCGGTGGAGCCCAGGGCCCCTTGGACACGTACCTGCTGAACAAGGGCGATGGCGGAAAGCCCGTGTTCAAGTGCTCCCACTCCCACTGCCAGGGCCGCGGCTTCTGGGACCTGCTGGGAGCGATTGGAGATGCTGACAGGTTCTGTCAATCGACGTTCACGCCGGCGGCGGCGCCCGCCCCGATCGAGCGAGGCGAAGGCGCTGGCGTCCAGGATGCCACACCAGAAGAAGTCGGCGCGGCCATCCAATCGATCGCGGCCCCCGGCGTGGAGTGGGATCCGGTGGACGGCCACGGAAACCCGAAATGCGGGGTGGCGAACGCGTTGCGCTACCTGCGTGCCACGTTCTCCGAACGGAAGCTGCGGTACAACGAATTGGCTCGCCAACTCGAGGTCGACGGGATCCCGATGGACGATGCGGCCATGGCCAAGCAACGGGAGCGGCTCGAGATCGTGAGCGGGCAGACGAAGTGGTCGCAAAATCACCTCGACCAGGCGATCCAAATCCTCGTGACCGAAGTCGAACGGTACCACCCGGTGCGCGACTACCTGACCGGCTTGGCCTGGGATGGAGTGGACCGCATCGCGGACTTGATGAATGGCCCGATCTCCAGCCCCAATCCCCTGCAGCTGCACCAGCGGTACCTGGAGATCTGGTTCATCAGCGCGGTCGCCCGTGCATTGACACCGGGCTGCAAGGTCGACACGGCGTTGGTGCTTCAGGGCCCGCAAGGCGTCCGCAAGTCGTCGTTCTTCCGGTACCTCGTCCCACATGAGTCGTGGTTCTCCGACGACATGGGCTCGCTGGACAACAAGGATTCGCAGATGGCTGTCGGCCGTTGCTGGATCATCGAATGGGCGGAACTGGAATCGATGCGTCGTTCGAACCTTGGCGCGGTGAAAGCCTTCTTGGCCCGACAGGTCGATTCGTTCCGACCACCATACGGCCGATCCTTCATCGACATCCCTCGCTCGAGCGTGATCGTGGGCTCGACCAACGAAGAACAATTCCTGCACGACGGTACCGGCTCCAGGCGCTTCCTGGTGATCCCTGTTTCAGGCATCGACACCGATGCGGTCGCGGCGATGCGCGACCAACTGTGGGCCGAAGCCGTCTACCGCTTCAAGGCTGGGGAACGCTGGTACCTGAACGCCGGGGAGCATTCAGAGCAAGCTTCGCTCAATGCCGAGCTGACGAGCGAAGACCCGTGGGAATCGATTCTTGAACGGTGGCTCTCGTCGCCAGAGGGCGCGGATTTCTCGACCTCCTTCGGGTACTACACAACGCTGGCCAAGATCTTGGCCGATTGCTTGCAAATCCCCCCTGAACGACGGCTGCGCGCGCATCAGATGCGCATTGCCCAGATCTTGGCCGCGCTGGGCTGGAGGCGCACGAAAAAGACCGCCGCCGGAAAGCAAGAATGGGTCTATGCCGCACCGGAAGGATTCGTGCGCGAATCCATTTCGATGTGGTGAGACAAAATCTGTAACGCGACTTTTGCGACATGGATTTTCGCGATCAAAATGCGCCAACTTCTGTAACAGGCAACACCACAATTCGAAGGAGAACTCATGCACGATGTGACGACAACAAGCCGCCCCGCGAATACCGACATGGCATCGCTCACCGAGCTCGCGACGGCAGTCGCCAAGTCCGGCTTGTTCGCGATGAAGACGGTCGAACAGGCAATCACGCTGATGGCGCTTTGCCGGTCGGAGGGCCTCGACCCGATCCAGGCGTGTCGCCGGTACCACATCATCCAAAATCGCCCCGCCATGCGCGCCGATGCAATGCAGGCGGACTTCCAGGCGCGTGGCGGAAAGATCAAGTGGATCTCCCGCGACGCCGAACGCTGCGAAGCCGAATTCGCTCATCCGTCCGGTGGCGCTGTGACGATCTTGTGGACGCTGGAAATGGCCAAGACCGCGCAGCTGCTCGGCAACGACAATTGGCGCAAATACCCCCGGCAGATGCTCCACGCTCGCGTGGTCTCTGAGGGCGTCCGCGCGGTGCTGCCCGAGGTGGTTTGCGGCGTCTACACGCCGGAAGAGGTCTCCGACTTCAACGATCCCCCCGCCTCGAAGGCGCCTTCGCAGCCCGCCGTCAACGCGGCGGCGCCCATCGTTCGTGCATCATCGGCAAAGGTCGCGGCGACGCCTCCGCATCCGGGTGAAGGCAAGCAAGCTCCTTCTGGAGCCGTGGAAGCGGAGTTCACCGAGGCGCCCAAAAAGGCCACGACGCCAGCCGCAGAACCTGCCGCCTCACCAGCGGCAACAAGTGGGGGTTGCGAGACATATGCCGAACAGGATCAAGCCGACATCCCCGATTCCGCGCATACCCGCGGAATCCCTCCCGAGGTCCTGGAACTCCTGAACGAGCCGAACCCGGAAGACGTTGCCAAGCAGCGCATCCTCATGACGAAGCTCGGAATCCAGGTCGCGAACCGTGACAAGGCTTTGGCCGAAGCGCTCAAGGGCGATTGGAGAAACGCCGCTAATGCCGGCGTGCGGATCCAGATCCTCGACAAGGCCAAGGCCACCTTGCGGGAGCTCTGCGCATGAGCCAAGAAATCATCATTCACGACCCCTACAGCGCGTCGAAGGCATCGCGCTGGATCAACTGCCCGGGCAGCGTGCGCCGCTGCGAGGGCGTCGACGAGCCGAAGTCGCAGGACACCACCGCCCGCGACATGGGCACCATCTTGCACGGCGTGTGCGAGATCCTGGTTCGTATCGGATCGCCCGTCGTGGATGCCGTCGAGGCCCGCACCGGGTTCGAACCTGATCCGTTCGGCGAGCTCCACCAGCAGTACCTGGCACTCCAGACCCGCACGTCCGAGGTACTGGACTCGTGGGACGCGATCCTCCTGAAGGCGTGCCGCATGTGGCGCAAAGCCATGGCGGCGATCGAAGGCGTCCTGGAACCTGGCTGGACGTGCGCCCCGGAATACTCGGTGGACTTGTCGATGTTGGGAATCGGGCTTCCCGGGTACATCGACATCCTCGCCATCGGCACCGCCAAGGGTGGCTCGGACATCCGGGTGGTCGTGGTCGACTTCAAAGGCGGCATGGTCCGCGTCGATGCGGAGAACAATCCGCAGATGGCATGCTACAGCATCGGGGCGGCGGAAGAGTCGGGCGCCGACGACGCGGTTGCGGTGATCATCCAGCCGACCGACGAAGACGGCGAATCCATCGCCACGCGGTCGTGGTACCTCGGCAGACAGGTCCTGTCGGAGTGGACGATCACGATCCAGGAAGCGCGCCGGAAGGCGGAATGGTCCGACCAGCTGACCCCTGGCGAATGGTGCACCTACTGCCCCGCGCGCCTGGTGTGCGAGGCCCGCCGCTCGATCCTCGGTGCCCCGTTCGACGTGAAGGACCTTGGCGCGCTTCTGGAGCAGATGAACCAGGATCAGCGCGGAGAATTCTTGTCGCGCCTATCGCAGGCCAAGAAGTGGGCCGAAGCCGCGTGGGATGAAACCAAGCTGCTGTTGCAGACCACCGGCCTCGAGGCGACTGGCTGGGGCTTCAAGAAGGGCGCCGAAATCCGGGTGTGGTCCGATCCTTCGGCCGCCAAAGCCGAGCTGCTGGGGTTGTGCCGCGCTTCGGGAATCCCCGAAGAGGTGGTGATCGACTCGAAGCTGAAGAGCCCAAAAACCATGACGGACGAAGGTGTTCTCGACCTCGAGATCTTCTCGCACCTCGTCGGCAAGAAATCCAACGCACCCAGCTTGGCCCCGATGAAGGCCGAGAAGAAGGCGTCCAAGAAAATCCAACCCGCAACCACTGGAGAATGACCATGATCCCCAAACTCACCTTGCGCGCCAAAATCACCGTCGAAGCACTTCGCGCCAATCGCTCGCTGCGCGTCGAAATCATCGGAGAGATTTCGACCGGCCTGTCGGGCGACGTCTCCGACCTGTCGGGCAACGTCTCCGGGCTGCGGGGCAACGTCTCCGACCTGTCGGGCGACGTCTCCGGGCTGCGGGGCAACGTCTCCGACCTGTCGGGCAACGTCTCCGGCCTGTCGGGCAACGTCTCCGGGCTGTGGGGCAACGTCTCCGGGCTGCGGGGCGACGTCTCCGGGCTG
>CAZHUY010000042.1:0-2360 GCA_964535465.1 uncultured Myxococcales bacterium | reverse complement strand
GGGCAACGTCTCCGGCCTGTCGGGCAACGTCTCCGGCCTGTCGGGCAACGTCTCCGGGCTGTGGGGCAACGTCTCCGGGCTGCGGGGCAACGTCGACGAGTGCGAAATCTCCGACGAGGAGCGGGCGGCAGGAATCGACATCGCGAAGCTGGTCACTCCGGATGCAACATGCTGAACGAAGTCCGAGTCATGGGGCATCTTGGCGCCGATCCCGAAGTCCGCACAACGCCGAATGGAGCGGTCACGGCGACCTTCCGCATCGCTTGCACAGAGCGGTGGACGGACCAGTCAGGCGCCAAGCAGGAGCGTACCGAGTGGGTGACGTGTGTCGCATGGCGAAAGACCGCCGAACTCGTCCAGATGTTCCTGCGCAAAGGGTCCCGAGCGTATGTGCTGGGCAAGCTCCAGACGAGGAGCTGGGAGGACAAGAACGGCGGCGGAAAGCGGTACGCGACCGAGGTCGTCGCCGACAGGATTCTCCTGATCGACAAGCGCGAGCAAGGCCAGCAACAAGAGCCCGGCGCGCGAACTCCAGGCCGGACGCCGTACCAGCAGCCGCAAGACGACCAACCGGGAACGGTAGACGATGACGACCTCCCTTTCTGACCTCGCTTCGCTGAAGGCTGACGTGCACCGCACGGGAACCAACCTGCGCCGCATGCGCGCCTATTGGGGCAAGCGTCCCACCCAGCGATTCATCAACGCCCACCACCGCCATATCCAGGCACTCGAGCGTTACCGCGCGGCACTCGAAGAAACCGTTGAAAGGAAACCATGAAACGATTGATCGCCAAAATCTGTCCGCGCAGCTGGAGTCTGACGGCGCACGGCGGAATCGAGACACGCCGAATCATCCCTCGCATCGGGATTTTCCCTGCGTTGTACCGGTGGCACGTATTCTCCCGCGCTTGCGTTGGCTGGCCGCTGCCGATCAACACGTTCGGCCAGCGGCCCTTGGCCTCCGGTTGGTGCTTCGGCAGCGAAGGCGCCGCGCGGTTCGCCGCTGGCCTCTCGATGATGACGGGTCGCCCTCATGCTTGACCAGCCATGGAAAGAAAAGGCGATCGAGATGCGCCGCAAGGGGTTCTCGGAAACCGAGATCGCCAAGGCAAAGCCGCGTAAGGTGCGCAAGGACAAGAACGGGAACAAGCTCGAGTACGACGAACAGAAAGCCTTCGTGAAGTGGGTCCGCAAGGAGCACCCGCAGCACGCCCGGCGCCTGATCTCGGTCGAGAACGCCGCGCACAGAGGGTCCTTGATCCGCGTCTCCATGGCCAAGGCCTCCGGAATGGTGGTCGGTGCTTCTGATCTGCTCTTCGCATTCGCGGCCGGAGGCCGTCACGGGCTTTGGATCGAGATGAAGAAGGTCGACGGCCGCGCGACGCCCGACGAGTTGCGGTTCCAGGAAGACGCCCGCCGCGACGGGTATGGGGCGGTGGTCTGCCATGGATGCGAGAACGCAAAAACCGCTTTCCTGCGCTACCTGTCGGGAATCTGATCAATGGCCCACCCTCTCCACGGCACCAGGCCGCAATCCGAGAAGATCGGCCGGCGGTGCAGCTGGGGGGAGGCTTCAGGCCTTTTCTTCTACAAGCTGGAACGGACGGTCAAAAATCGTCGTCTGGTGAACACCGATGTTGGGCGGTTCGTGGCACTCGCGACCTTGGACGAAGATGGGCGCCCCCAACCCGGCCCGGAAGCGATCCGCATCGCTTCGCAGCACCCTGGGTGGGAGCTGTGCTTCGCATGAGCGTCAAGATCCTACAGGAGCCACGCTCCAATGGATCGCGGGGTCCGCTGCCGATGCAACTGGATTGGCTCGACCATCGAATGCGGGAAGCGTCGGGCGGCAAGTCGTCGAAAATTCCCTTCCAGCGTCCGGGCTGGGTCTCGGGGCCGCACTGGGAAGCCTTCCGCAAGGCCGTCGACCGGAAGTCGTCGTACACCGAAACCGTTACGGTCCTGCCGACCTTGAAGGCGTTGCGCCGGTACATCCGGCACCTGGAATCCAACGCGCTGGCCGAACAGGTCGCGAAGGTGCTGGCGAGCAAGAAATTGTTCGCCGTCCCAGAGAAGGACCTGGAAGAAACCGACGATCTGGTGCTGCTGCGCGGGCTGTCGGAAATCGAGTTGCGCCAACACGTCTACTATCGCGCGAAAGGGTGGCTTCCCTGGGTGCTCACCGAACAACGCGGCACGAACATCGTCGTCCTGAAAACAAACCTGAAAGCATTCGTCAAAGCCTGGAAGGCTGTCAACAAGGAACACCCATGAACACGATTTGCCACACGTTTACCGGCCGCGTCGACCCATTCCACTTCGTTGCCGACCACGTTCAGACCGAAGACATCGCGCACCAC
>CAZHUY010000041.1:0-34866 GCA_964535465.1 uncultured Myxococcales bacterium | reverse complement strand
CCGAGGCGCGTTTGCTGGGCTTGGCCGACGACCACCCCGAGTTGGCCGCGGTCCTCTTGGCCTTGGGCGAGGTGCGCGCGCGACGTGGGCACGACGAGGACGCGGTCGAGGCCTTTGGGCGCGCGGTCAACCTGGACAAGAACGCGGTCGAAGGCTGGCTGGGTCTGGGGGAGGCCTTGGTGCGGCTGCGCCGTTCCGAGCCAGCGCGGGATGCCCTTCGTCGCGTGCTGTCGGGGACCGGGGAGACCAACCTGGTGGGCCGGGCTCACGCGGCCCGCGCGCGCCTGGCTTCGGCGGCGGGGCGCGCGGGCGAGGCGGTACGCGAGCTGCGCAAAGCCACCGAGGCTTGCCCGCGCGACCGCGGCCTGGCGGCCGAGCTGGGGCGGGCCCTCATGGCCGCCGGAGATCGCGAGGGCTGGCGCTGGCTGGTGCACGCGGCCCAGGAGTTCGTCGAGAGCAAAGCGGCCGCCAGCCGCTCCGAGGCGGATCGGCTGGTCGAGGCCGCCAGCGCATGCCCCGAGCCCGCGGTTGGCCAGAACCTGTTGCGAGCCGCCCTGGCCGACATCGCGTGGCCGGTCGAGTTACAGGCGCGCTTGCAGGCCGCCCTGGCCGGGCGACTGGCGGCGGCCGGGCAGGGGGACGAGGCGCGTGGCCTGGCGGCGCAGGCCCTGGCGAACAACCCCGACGACGCTTTCGTGTTGGCGGCGTGGCGAAGTTTGGCCGAGTCCTCGGGCGATTTTTCCGGCGCGCTGGCCGCGGCCCAACGCGAGGCCGAGCTGGGCGCGCCCGCACCCGCCTCGACTCTCGTGCGTCTGGCCCTGGCGGCGCAAAACCATTCGGAGTTGCAGGAGGTGCAGCGACGCCTGGCGGAGGAGTCGGCCGAGCTGGGCGCCGCGCTGGCCGCTTGGTTGAACGGCCAGGCGCGCGAAAGCGATGTGTTGTCCTTGGCGCCGCTGGCTCGCAGCGAGGCGGCGCGACGATTCTTGGTCCAAGCCTTGGCCCCGGCTGATCCCCTCGCGGGAAACTTGGCCGGGCTCCTGGCCTACGCCTGCGAGCTGGCCACGCGTTCACCCGAGTTGCAGACGCTGTTGCCCGCGGCCATGCGAGCGGCCGAGGCCCTGCAGCGACCCTTGCGGGTCGCGGTCATGGGCGAGTTCAACGCCGGCAAGTCGTCCTTCGTAAACGCCCTGTGTGGCGCCGAGATCGCGCGCGTCGGGGTCACGCCCACCACCGCCACCATCAACCTGCTGCGCTTCGGTGAGCCAGGCGGTCGCGTGCACTACCAGGATGGCCGCGTGGAAGAGCACGACGCTGGAGAGATTCGCGGTTTTGTGGCCGGACTGGACGAGGCCGCGGCCGGGGCCGTGCGCGTGGTCGAGATCTTTCATCCCCTACCGGTCTTGCAGAAGACCGAGGTGGTGGACACCCCTGGCACCAATTCCTTGCGGCCCGAGCACGAGCGGGTGGCGCGTGAGTTCCTCGCCGAGGCCGACGCCATCGTGTGGGTGTTCTCGCTGGCTCAGGCGGGCAAGCAGAGCGAGCGCGGCGTGCTCGAGTTGGCACACGCCGCGGGCAAGCAGGTGCTCGGGGTTCTCAACAAGGCCGATCAGGCGAGCCGTGAAGAGGTGGCGCAGGTGCTGACCCACCTGAGTCGCTCGCTCGGCGATCGTGTGGTGGCCTTGCTTCCGCTCTCCGCGCGCGTCGCGCTCTCGGCCCAGCTGGCGGGTGAGCAGGATCGCTGGCGCGGCACGGGCATGCCGGAAATCCAGGCGGCCCTGCAAGAGCGTTTCTTCCAACATGCGGAGAGCCTGAAGCAACACACGGCGCGTGCGGCCCTGGCGCGTTTCGTGGACCAGGCCGAGGCGCTGGCCCGGCCCGCGCCCGCCGAGGATCTCGCTCGACGTCGAGCTGAACTGGACGCCTGCGAGGCGCGGGTCAACGCGGGGCTGGCGCGCGAGCGGCTCAACCTGCCGGCCAACCTGGACGACGGCTTTCGGCGCGCGGCGGCCGAGACGTTGGCCCTGGCGCGACCGCGCCAGTGGCCCCTGAGCGAGCCGCGGGGGCTGGCCGCGGACCAGGAGTATCTGGTGGACCTGCTGGAAGAAACCATCGCGAGCGCCACCGAGGCGACCAAGGCGGCGCTGTTGGCCGAGGCCGCCGGAGGCCCGGCGCTGCCCATCGCGGCCATGATTGACCAGTTCGCGGCTTATGCTCGCGGCACGATGGCGGGCTGCTTGGCCGAGGACTTCTTTCGACAATTCCTGTCGAGGCCGGGGCGTGTGGATGCCCAGGGCGCGGCCGCGGCCTTGACCAGGCGCTTGCCTGACGCGGAGGCTGAGCTGTTCGCGCCGCTTGGTACCAAGCTTCGCGGGGTATTCGCCAAGGCGCGCGCCGAGCTGGAGTTGCAGGCCGATGCACGAGCCATGGCCGAGGCTTTGCTCGAAGCCCGGTTGACCCGCCCATTGGCCGAGCTGCGCGCCAGCTTGCAGCGGAAGCAGGAATAGGAGCGCATCGTGCACAAGGCCGAGGATTCGCTGGTGCATTTCGTGCTGGGCCTGGACGAGGCGGGCAGGGGACCAGGGCTCGGCCCCATGGTCGTGGCGGCGGTGGCGCTCGACGCTCGTGCGGCGCGCGTGCTGGGCCAACGCGGGGTGCGCGACTCCAAGGCCTTTGGCTCGACCGACAAGGCGCGCGCCAAGCGGGCTGAGCTGAAGGTGGCGGTGGAGGAGTTGGCGACGTGGGTGGGTCTGGAGGTGTGCAGCGTCGAGACCATCGATGAGCACGTGAGGTGCGGGGCGCTCAACTTACTGGAGCGCACCTGCGCCGTGCGGCTGATTGAACGCGCCCCGGCCTGCGTTCGCATCATCGCCGACGGCCGCACCTTGTTCTCCCCACTGCAGGCCCGTTACCCCCATCTGGAGGCCTGTGACCACGGCGAGTCGGTTCATGTGGCGGTGGCCGCGGCCAGCATCTGCGCCAAGGCCCATCGGGACGCGCTGTTCGAGGAGATCGCCCAGCGTTATCAACCCGATTTCGGTCCGCTGCGCGGTGGCGGATACCTGAATCCCCCGACCCGGGCCTTCGTCACCGAGTTCGTTCGACGCCATGGGCACTTGCCTCCCGAGGCTCGCACGACGTGGCCCTGGCCAGGAGATCCGCCGCCCGCGCCAAGCCGCAAGCGCGATGCGCTAGACCCAGAAAATCCTGGACACCCGCTAGCAACCAGCTCATCTTGAAGCGTCACGATCGCCGCCCACTGGATTCCTTGCGGAGCCGTTGCTGGGTAGTCGACCGAGAAGAACCTGGCACAAGGAGAAGGAATCATGGGAAAGAGACTGTACGTCGGCAACCTGCCCTACTCGACGAGCGAGCAGGACCTCCACGATCTGTTTTCGGGCACCGGTCACGAGGTGGCCGAGGCCAAGCTGGTCATGGATCGGGAGAGCGGACGTCCGCGCGGCTTTGCATTCGTCGAGATGGCGACCGACGCCGGCGCGGAGAACGCCATCTCCAATCTGAATGGCAAGGATTTTCAGGGCCGCACCCTGACCGTGAACGAGGCGCGTGAGCGCACCGGTGGTGGTGGTGGCGGTGGCCGGGGCGGCTTCGGTGGTGGCGGACATCGTCGTGGCGGTCGCGATGGTGGCGGCCGTGGTGAGCGCTGGTAGGGGGCTGTGAAGACGTTCAACAAGAACGCGCAGGAGAAGCGCAAGAAGGAGCTAAACCGCCAGCAATGGCAAAAGGAAAAGGCTGAGCGGCTGCTCCGGCGCCAGCAGGAGCGCGAAAAGCGCGGCCAGTTGGGGCCAGACGAGGATCCCGATATTGCCGGGATCGTTCCTGGCCCTCAGCCCACCGCCAATCTCGATGGGTCCGAGGCTCCGCGCGAGTCCGCGCCCGAGCCCGATTCCGAACCGTCCGATTAGCGGGAGTCCAGGGGGACAACGCGGGCCGACTGTAAGGTCGGTCCGCGGCCAGTGGCGGGCGTGTGTGCGGAGGTGGGCGCGTGCGTGTGCTCGCCGAGCGCCCTCGCGACGGGGGAAGAATCCTCCCGTGTGAATTCCTGAACCGAATGCCCCAGGGGACTGTGTCTAGCACTGGTGATGGAACTCCTTCCGTCGCCATCGTTGCTGTGTCCCCGAGCGTGGCCTCACGCGTCTCGGCGCGTGTCTCGATCCCTGGTGCCAGGGTTTACGTACGAACGCCTCGCGAGGCCCGCCCGCCGGGCATCTCGCGCTGTGTTGTTGAAAACATCGGCAGCCATGCCGAAGTAAGAGTCGGATAATCGTTTCTCCTCCGCTTGCCCCCATGCCCATCCCGCAATCTCCCCACGCGCCTTTGTCCCTGGTGGTCGGGGTCGATCGCCAGACCGTCGCTGACGGCGAACTGGCGCGTGCCTTGATGGCGGGCGACACCTGGGCCATCGCTGAGACCTGGCGCCGTTTCGCGCCCATGGTGCTCATGTTGGCCAGGCGCGCCCTGGGGTCGCGCTCCGAGGCGGAGGACATCGCGCAAGACGTCTTCCATCGCGTGTACCGCAAGGCCAAGTTGTTGCGCGAGCCGGACAGCTTGCGCAGCTTCATCTATGGTTGCACGGTGCACGCGCTGCAGTCCGAATTGCGTCGCAAGAGACTGCGCTCGTGGCTCAGCCTGGAGAAGCCCGAGGCCCTGGCGAGCATGGGCGCCCGCACCCTCGATGTGGAAGCGCAAGACGTGCTCAGGCGATTCAAGAATCTCCTCGATCGGCTCTCGCCGCGCGATCGCATGGTGTTCACGCTCAGGCGCATGGAATCCATGACCGTCGAGGAGATCGCCAGCACCATGGGGATCTCCGAGTCCACCGTGAAACGCTCCATGACGTATGCCTCGGATCGTCTGACCCGTTGGATGCGGGCCGATCCCGGCCTGGCGGATTTGCTTAACCAAGAAAGGTCGCAGTCATGACGACCGCCACCAGCCACGACCTCGAATCCGCGGCGCTCGACAAGCTGACCCAACAATACTGCGAGGCTGTGGAGCAGCCCACGCCGGCCGAACTGGACCGCGGGCTGCATGCCTTCCTCGATCGCGTCGATGCGGGCCGCACGCGCCGCCGACACTTCATGCGCTGGTCTCTGGTAGGCGCTGGCGTGGCGATCGCCGTCTTGGCCGTGGTGCGCATCAACCCGACTGTCCGCCAGGCTCCCTCAGCCCTTCCGGCGTTGACCTACTCCCTGGACGGCGGCAGCGTCGTGGAGGGTGGGTATCTGCGCGAGACCGGCAGTGCGGGCATGAAGGTGAGCTTCAACGAAGGCAGCGAGTGCGCGTTCATGCCCGGGACGCGGGGTCAGATCCGCTCGGTCGAAAAGACGGGCGCTCGTTTGGGGGTCGAGCGGGGAACCGCCTCTTTCCGGGTCAAGCACCACGACGGACGTCGCTGGTTGGTGGATGCAGGCCCCTTCGAGGTCACGGTGACCGGAACGGTCTTCTCGGTCTCCTGGGATCCCATGGAGGAGCAGTTCGAGCTGAGACTGCGTGAGGGCGGCGTGGTGGTGCGTGGGCCGGTTTCCGCCGGCGAGATCGCCTTGCGTGCGGGGCAACGCCTGGTGGTGAACCTGGCCAAGGCCGAGAGTGTGATCAGCGAGATGCCGCTCGAAACGACAGGCGCCGAGGTGGTCGCGCCCGTCGCGCCGGCCGCCGAGCCCCGGCCAGCCGTGACCGCCAACCGGCCCACCCTGAGGGCCGCTGCCCCGTCACCCAGGATGACCGGTGAGCATCGCTGGAGCAGCGAGCTGGCGCTCGGTCATTGGGATCGCATTCTGTCCGAGGCCAGGAGCATGGGCATCGAGACCGTGCTCGCCAAGGCGTCCAGCGAGGATCTGTTCGCGCTGGCGGATGCCGCCCGCTACCGACGCCAGCCCGATCTGGCGCGCGCCGCGCTCATGGCCGAGCGCCGGCGTTTCCCTGGCTCGCCCCGGACTCTCGACGCCGTCTTTCTGTTGGGGCGTGTCGAGGAGCTGAACGATCGCGGGGCAGCTCAGGCCATCTCTCACTACGACGAGTATCTGACCCGCGCCCCCGCCGGCCCCTTCGTGGGCGAGGCCCTGGGACGCAAGATGACGCTCATCGACCGGTTGCAGGGTGCGGCCAAGGCGCGCCCGGTCGCCGAGGAATATCTGCGCCGTTTTCCCAAAGGGAACTATGCTGGAGCAGCACGCACGTTGTTGCGCGCCCCCTGACAAGTTCCCTTGCACAGAATCCCCGTCCTCACCCTAGTGTCGATGCTTCTCGTCTGGGCGCGGCCCACGGTCGCGGCCGGCACGACTACGGTCGCCATTGTCTGGCCGCCCAATCCTTGCGCCGAGGTGACGGAAGCCCTGACGCGAGTGCATGGCGAGTTGCTGTCCGTGGGCTTGAACGCGGCCAAGAGCAACCGTCCCCCCAGCCGCGGTGTACAGGGGGCTGATTCCCGGGCCTGGTTGCAGGAAGTGGCGAGCGAGCACGACGCCCGCGCCATCATCGACGTGGTGGGCGACGATGCCCTGCTGGCCCTGGACGTGTGGGTGATCAAGAAAGAGCCTGGCCGCTTCGACATCACCAGGGTCGCGGTCGAGCCCAGCAGCGCCAACCCGTCCGAGCGTATCGCCTTGCGTGCCATGGATGCCTTGCGCGGCAGCCTGCTGGAGATCGACTGGGCGGCGCGCGAGCGGAAGGAAGCGCCCGTCGCGCCGCCTGCCCCCCCCGTGCCCGTGCTGGCGGCGGTGCCCGTCCCGCCCAGCCATCGTCTCGACCTGGAGGCGGGCGCCGCCATGCTCACCACCCTCGACGGGGTGGGACCTGCCTTCATGCCGCTCGTGCGCGTGGGCTGGGCCGCTCGCCCCTGGCTGCTCCTGCAGACGTCGGTCGCCGGGCTGGGCAGCCGGCCCACCGTCTCTTCCATGGCGGGCCAGGCGCGCGTGGCGCAACGGTTCGCGCTGTTGGGGGCGGTCGTCCGTTGGCGCTCGGCCAAGCGCTTGTGGCCCTTCCTCTCGCTCTCGACGGGCGTGCTGCACTCGTCGCTGAGCGGGCGCTCGGGCGTGGGCACGCAAGGGCACGCCTTGCAGCAGTGGTCGTGGCTGACCGACGCGGCGGTGGGCACGGGCCTGCGTCTCTCGCCTCGCACATTCATCACCTTGGCCGCGCATGCCCAGGTGGCCCAGCCCTATGTGGCGATTCACATCGTGGATGCCATGGCGGCCTCCTCGGGCCGTCCCAACTTTCTGCTCACCCTGACCCTGGGGGCTTGGCTATGAGGACCAGCCTCTGCCTGCTGCTCCTGGCCGCCACACTGGCTAGCGCTTGTTGGCGCGTCGACAAGCATGCCGTCACCAGCCTCCCTGCCCGCGACAGTGGCATGGACAACGCCGAGCCGCCCAAGGATAGTGCCGACGCGGTCAGGGATAGCGCCGACGCGGCCAAGGACAGCGCCGAGCCGGCCAAGGACAGCGCCGACGCCGCCAAGGATGGCGACACCAGCCCTGGTCTGTTCATCTACGTGGCCCCCGAGGGTGATGACACCAACCCGGGGACACTGGCCGAGCCGGTGCGGACGGTGACGCGGGCACGCGACATGGTGCGCTCCCTGAACGACGCCATGACCGCGGACATCAACGTGATCCTGCGCGCGGGGACCTATCCCCAGAGCAAGCCCCTGGTCTTCACCAACGCCGACTCGGGCAGCAACGGTTTCCACGTGAAGTACATGGCCCACCCGGGCGAGCGACCCTTGCTGACCGGCGGTCAACCCATCACGGGTTGGAAGATCTTCGACTCGGCCAACAGCATTCACGCCGCCAACGCGGGGAGCACAGTCTTCCGGCAGCTCTACGTCAACGGCAGCAAGGCGATCCGCGCGCGCAGCCCCAACCTGGGGAGCAACGGCGCTCTCAGTTTCTACCGACTGACCGGGTTCGACACCACCGCCCGCAATGTCCAGGTGGCGAGCAACCAGGTGGAGACCTGGAGCAACCTCACCAAGGTCGAGATGCACCTCATGACCGCCTGGGCCGACAACACCCTGAGGATCGCCTCCCTCAGCAAATCGGGCAGCACCGCGACCATCAAGTTCCAGAGCGTGGAGGACGGCATGCTCTTCGTGCGCCCCAATCCCAAGCTCGATCAGATGAACACCGGCTCGGTTTCTCGGGCGTTCTACTTCGAGAACGCGCTGGAGATGCTCGATGAGCCCGGGGAGTGGTACCTGGACGAAACCACCGGCATTGTCTACTACAAGCCGCGCGAGGGTGAGGACATGGCCACGGCCGTGGTCATCGCGCCCATGCTCGAGACCATCATGAGCGTGAGAGGCTCCAGCACCTCGGCGCCGGTGAGCTACCTGTGGTTTGCCGGCTTGACCTTCGCCCATTCGACCTTCCTGCGGCCCAGCCAGTCCGGCCACCTCGGTACGCAGGCCGGCCAATACAACCTGACCGCGCCGGCCAACAACCGCCAGACCGTGGGGCATCCTCCGGCCGGCGTCACCGTCAGCAACGCCCACAACATCCGCTTCGAACGCAACCTGTTCGCCCAGATGGCCGCCACCGGATTGGACTTGGTTTCAGGAGCGCGCGACAACCTGATCGTGGGCAATGCCTTCACCGACATCGGCGGCAACGGCGTCTCGGTCGGCAAGTTCGTCGCCGACGAGAACACCGAGTACCACGTCCCCTACAACCCCACCGACAAGGACGAGATCTGCACGCGCAACGCCATCAGAAACAACTTCATCGACAACGTGACCAGCGAGTTTCAGGGCGGCGCCGGCATCGCGGCTGGGTATCCCGCGTACCTGACCGTCGAGTACAACGAGGTGAGCAGGACCAACGGCGACGGCATCTCGGTCGGCTACGGTTGGACCACCACCGCCAACGCCATGACCAACAACAAGATCAACCGCAACCACATCCACCACGTGGCCAGGCTGATGGCGGGTTCGGCGGGTATCGCGACCTTGTCCAATCAGGGGCCCACCTCCGAGATCCAATACAACTACCTGCACGACTTCGGCCAGTCTTCGTGGGCCGACTACCCGGTGCATGGCATCTATCTCAACGAGGGCACCGCCGGCTACACGGTCGCGTACAACATGATGGTCACCGCGCCCGGGGTCTCCACCGCATCGAATACGGGCTCGAACTCGCTCACCGACAACAGCGCCCGCCCCGCGGGAGCCGACGACATCATGGCCGCGGCCGGCATCGAGCCCGCCTATCTGGACATCAGAGACCTGACCATCCCCGCCGCCACCTTCTGACGGCTGTCACGCATCTCCTGGCCGTGCCTTGCCCCGACCTACGGCGGCAGCAGGATCAGCGCCGTGCCGCCGAGCAGATCGCTATCCACGATGGTGTAGCAGCCGGTGGGGTCGATGGGGTAGCCAGGCCCGGGCAGGTTGCAGCACGTGTTGTCCGTGGGCATCTGGGTTTCGTTCCATTGCGCCAGATCGGTGGTGAGGCCCGTGCGACCAGACAAGTGGCGCAGGCGAACGAGCTTGGCACCCTCGGCCTGCTCGGCGAAGACCACCGAGGTCCCGTTGGGCGTGAAGGTCACGACTTGTGCGGGTGCGTTCAGTCTGGTCTCCGCCACGTTCTGGGTGGTTTCCAGGTTGGTCAGACGCAGGCGGAAGGGTTGGGAGCGCGTTTCGTTCAACGCGACCAGATTCCCCACGGGCGGAATCACAAAGGAGGAATCAGGGGACAGAGACGTCGCCGCTCCACCCGCCAGGCCCACCACCGAGACTCCCAAGGTAGAGGGCGTGAGACGCTGGTACACCACATGACGGTCGTCGGCGGCGAAGGCGAAGGAGTACCAGAGCATCTCCGAGGCCAGGAAGGGGAAGACATCATTGGCCAGGGCCGTCTGGCGACCGTCCAAGGCGTAGGCGGAGAGGGCATCGCGAGATCGGTAGTCGGTCGGCAACGGACTGACCGTGGCCAGAAACCACTGACCATCCGACGACACGCGACGGTCGAAGCGGCCGTCGAAGTTTACCTCTTGGGCCACCACCCAAGACGTTTCGCCCTTTCCCAAGGCATGGGCGCGCAGGTCGACCGTGAAGGTTGAGCTTCGCTTCTTGACGAAGAGCAGGACCTCGTCCGAGACGAAATGGGGATTGGACGCGATCCCGGCCGAGTCCAAGGCGTAGGAGACGTTGCGGCTGTCGACCACGCGGACGATCCCGTTGTACGACACCCCGCCGTCGTGGGCCGGCGGGGCTTCGAGGAAGGCCAGCCATTTCCCGCCGGGCGAAAAGTCGACGTTCGGGCCATAGCCATAATCCTTGCGCGTGGAACGACCCAGGGTGGTGTGCGCTCCGCTTCGGGTATCGACGGACGCGAGGGTGGCCGTCAGCCTGTCGCAATCGAGGAAGGCGAGAACGCGCTTTCCGTCGGGGCTGGTCAGGTGCTCACATGTGCCCCGGGCGAGGGTCAGCCGGTCGACGCCGTCCAGCGAGGACGCGGTCAGGTCGCCCGCATGGTTGCGCAGCAGAAGGCGTGCGCCGTCGTCAATCCATCCGATGTCGATAGCACCGATGCCCAGGCTCGAGATCTCGCCGCCCGGCAGACGCACCACCAAGACCTCATCCTCCGTCCCCGCATCCCGGCCCGCCACGCGAAGGACCACGGCGCTGCGATCCTTGGCGAAGAGCACCTGCCTGGCATGGCGTGAGGTCAGGACTCCGTGGCTCGCCAAGCTGGTCAGAGCCGCGCATGCCACGGAGGGGGTGGAGTCGGGTGGTCGCGTGTCCGGTCTGGAAGTGTCGCTGGTGGAGTCGAGCGTGCCGTCGATCTTCAAGCCGGCATCGGTTCTGGGCGCGCCCCCATCGCGCGCCTGCGGGCCGAGCAAGGGCGTGCGCCCGCACGCGGCGCAGAGCAAGACGGCGACGAGAGATCTCGGGAGAGGCATGCTGCCCAATCTGACCCCAGCCCTGGTTGGGCGACAAGCCCCATCCACGTGCCCTAGGCGTCAAATTCTCCTGAGTCCTGTTCGTATCGTCAGCATCCAACACCACAGAAACAGAATAGGCATTGATACCGTCAGCGTTCTCCGCCACCCTGACATTGTTCATTCCCCCACCCCAGGTAAGACCATGAACTCATGTGCGCAGTGCAAGAAAGAACTTGGAAGCGATTTTGTCTATTGCCCGTACTGTGGTACGGCCAAGGGATCCGACCCTGACTTGTTCATGCTCGCCCGCAAGGCCATGGAGGCGCGGATGGGGGGCGGTGAGGTTCGACCGGCCATCGAGGCTCTGGTCAAGGCCCATGAGAAGGGCCTGCGCGACGCCCACGTGATCTGCGGACTCGGTATCCTCTACTACCGGGTCGGCGACATCGGTCAGGCGGTGAAGTACCTGGAAGAGGCCATTGCGCTCAAGCCGGAATTCCCCGAGGCCCATTACGACCTGGCCATGGCCTACTACCGGGGCGGACAGATCCACAAAACCATCGCCACGCTCGAGCGTTGTCTCAAGCTGAGCCCGGATTACGCGGCCGCGCACTACTGGATCGGCATCGCCAACTTTCACCTGGGCCGGCAGCAGAAAGCCATCGAGGCTTTTCACCGCGTGGTCGAGCTGAACCCGGCCTCCAAAATCGCCAATTACCACCTGGGGAAGAACTACGAATCCCTTGGTCAATACGACAAGGCCATCGCCAATTTCCGGCTGGTGGTCGACAACTGTCCGGACGATGAGGCCGCGCTCTATCACCTGGGCATGTGTACCTTCAAGGCCAACAAGATCCCCGAGGCCATCGCGGTCTTCAGAAAGGCGATCGAGCTGGACCCCAACGACGGCCGCGCCGTCCGAATGCTGGAGATGCTGACGCAGGTTCCAGGGGTGTAGCCAGTCCCACCTACAGCTTCATAGGCAGGCGGCGCATCCCCGACAGGAGCGCCGCCAGCTCCTTGCAGCTTTGCACACGGGCCTCGGGTTGCTTGGCGAGGAGCTTCAGGATCACGGCTTCCAGCGGGGCTGGTATGGCAGGGTTGTGCCGGCGCGGCGGCTCGGGGGCCTGCATGATGTGGGCCATGAGGATGGGCATGACCTCTTCGGCATCGAACGGCAAGGTGCCGGTGAACATCTGATAGGCGATGCAACCCAGGGCGTAGAGATCCGCCAGGTGGGTCACACCACCGAAGTTGTTGATTTGCTCCGGCGCGATGAACTGCGGCGTGCCCGCCATCATGCCCGCCCTGGTCAGGCCGCGGTTGGTCTCGTGGTGCTTGGCGATGCCAAAGTCCATCACCTTCAACACACCCTCGTCGGTGACGAAGAAATTGTCGGGCTTGATGTCGCGATGGATGACCCCGTGGTCGTGCACCACCTGCAGGGCCTGGCAAGCCTGTACCAGCAGGCCCAGGCCGCGCTCCAGCTCCAGCGGCGCCTCTTGCATGACCACGCCCAGGTCGCGCCCGCGCAGCAGCTCCATGGTGATGTACTTGTGGCCGGCGCAGGTGCCGATGTCGTACATGCGGATGATGTTGGGGTGGTTGAACCGGCGCGAGAGCGACACCTCTTGCTTGAAGCGGCCCAGGGTCTCCTCGTCGACCAGTTGCGCGGCTACGAACTTGATGGCCACGGTCTCGTCAAGCTCGCTGTCGACGGCCTTCCACACGACCCCGATGCCGCCCTGGCCCAGTTTGTTCTCCAGTCGATAGCGTCCGTTGATGACCGCCCCGGGTTGGAGCACCAGGCCCAAGCTCGTGGCCGCCTCGGCCCCCCAGGTCAGCTCCCTCGGCACCTCCTGCGGCACGGCTTCCTCGGTTTCCAGCTTGAAGGCGCGCGTGCCTTCAGGGACCAGGGTGGACCGAGCCGCGGCTGGAGGTCCTGGAGCCGCGGGCAAGTCGGGCAAGTCGGGCAGGTCAGGTAGATCCGGTAGATCGGGCAAGTCGGAATCGGGTTGCGCCACCAGCGGTGTGGGCTTGGCCTCGTGGCGTGCAACGGCCGCGCGGAAGGCCAGCTCTTCCTCGAAGGCGCGCGCGTAATCCTTGGCCGAAGCGCCCCGGTAATCGGTCTCCGCGGCCCGCAGTCGATCGACGGCGTCGCGATACCCAGGTTTGAGCGCCAGGATCTGGCGGTAGCACAGCGCCGCGTTCTCGGGGAAGCCGTGCGTATCGAAAAGCAGCGCCAGGCGGTAGCTGGCCTCGATCTCCTCGTCGGTCCGGGGGCCCTCCTTGACGAAGCGATTGAGGAAGTGCTCCAGCTCGAAGCTCAGCTCGCCCCGATCCACGGCGATCGCGATGATGCGCAGGCAGGCCGCGTGGTAGTTGACGTCGGTGCCGGGGACCTTCAGGAGCTGCTCCAGCTCGCGGGTCTTGTCGCCCAGCTCGCGCCAGCACACGGCCGACGGGTAGGCTTGGCCCGCCTCGGCGAAATAGCCGGCCGCACGTTCCTTGCGCCCCAAACGCTGGGCCAGCCGAGCCGCCTGGGCCCAGTGCTTGCCCTGGGCGTAGGCCTCCAGCGCTGACTCCAGCTTTCCCGCACGCTCCAGGTTCTGCCCGATCTCGAGCGTGCCGCCGGTCTCGGCCACAGCGGGTGCCGGTTTGCTGTAGCCGAGCAAGGCCACCCGCCCCGAGGGATCCGCCTCCAGGCGAGCCGCGTTGGCGAAGTCGCCGTGCTCTTGCAGGAACTGAATGGCGCGGCCACGTTCGCCCACGGCAAGGAACAGCTCCACCGCTTGCGGAACATCCCCGGCTTTGGCGAAACAGATGGCGGCCTTGAGCGCGACCTTGCGTCCGGCGGTGTCCAGACTCTGGCTGTGCCGTCTGTCGTAGTCGATGCTTTGCAGGAGCACCTGCCCCGCCTCGGCGCCCTTGCCCGCGGCCAGATAGGCCCTGACCGTATCGTCGTAGCTTCCGCCGCGCAGATAGGCCTGGGCCGCGGCCTCGAAGCTCCCTCGCTTCTCCAGCGCCTGGGCCTGCTCCAACCATTGCTTGCGCGACGGTTCCATGGCCTTGCTAATCCTCTTCTGGCAACTCGGCGGCCAGGCGTTTGATGAACTCGGGATAGTTGGCCACGCGCAGGCCATCTTCCAAGGAGATCACGCCTTCCTTGATGTAGCGGAAGATGCAGCTATCCAGACTCTGCATGCCCGAGCCGGGCTCGGCGGTCTGCAAGTAGCTGTCGATCTGATAGCACTTGCCCTCCCGGATCAGGTTGGAGATGCCGATGGTCTGCAGCATCACCTCCATCACCGCCACGCGGCCATCGCCGTTGGCGCGTTTGCACAGCATCTGCGCGATCACCCCGCGCAACAGCACGGAGATCACACCCCGCACCTGCTCGCGTGATTCGTCGGGGAAGACATCGATGATGCGATCCGCGGCCTTGGAGGCGCTGTTGGTGTGCAAGGTCCCGAAGACCAGAACGCCGGTCTCCGCCGCCTGCAAGGCCACCTGAATGGTTTCGAGATCGCGCATCTCGCCCGCCACCACCACGTCGGGCGATTCACGCAGGCTGGAGCGCAAGGCGGTGGCGAAGCTCTCCACATGGCGACCCACCTGGCGCTGGGTAATCACGCTCTGCAGGGGGGCGTGCACGTACTCGACGGGATCCTCGACGGTGATGACGTGACGGCTGGAGGTCTTGTTGATCTCGTGCACCAGCGCGGCCAGCGTGGTGGTCTTGCCCGAACCGGTGGGCCCGGTGATCAGCACCAGGCCGTTCTGCAACTCGGTCAGCTTCTTCACCACGGTCGGTAGCGATAGCTCTTCCATGGTCGGCAGGCGGTTGGGGATGATGCGAAATACCGAACCGATGCCACGCGCCTGCTGAAACACGTTGGCGCGAAAACGCCCCACCTCGGGGATTTGGTAGATGAAATCCAGCTCTTGGTCGCGTTCGAAGACCGCCCGCTGCTCGGGGGTTAGAATCTCGAGCAGGAATTGACGGGCGTCCTTCTCGCTCAACGCTCGAAAATTGAGCGGCACCAGATCCCCATCATGGCGAATCAGGGGGACCACCCCCGAGTGGAAGTGCAGATCGCTGGCCTTCTGCTCGACCACCAGGCGCAAGAACGAATCTAGGCGGGCCATCGCATGCTCCAGACGGATTTGACCACAGAGGGCACAAGGGACACAGAGACGGATGGGAGCCAGAGAGGGAAGGGGGCGGATCCGGAACACAAGAGTCCTCCTCCGGACTGAGTGTTCTCTGTGCCCTCTGTGGTAAAAATCCGGCTGCGGCTCCCGCTCATCACCCGTCCTCCCTGGTGGGGCGCGCGGCGGGTTTGGGCTGCCCTGCTTCGGGCCCGGCGATCACCAGCTCGAAGTTCTTCTTGTTGGCGGCCTTCATGTAGGCGTCCTCGGCGCTGATGATGCCGGCGCGGAACAGGCGCTCCAGGTCCGAGTCCATGGATTGCATGCCCGCGTCCTTTTGGGTGGCGATGACCGACGGAATCTGAAAGGTCTTGCCCTTGCGGATGAGGTTGGCCACGGCCTCGTTGTTGATCATGATCTCGACGGCGATGGCCCGGCCCTGTCCGTCCTGGCGCTTGATCAAGTACTGACACATCACCGCGCGCAGGGTGTCGGCCAGCAGCGCGCGCACCTGGGGTTGCTGACCCGGCGGGAACAGGCTGACCAGGCGATCCACGCTGGTGTCGACGGAAACCGTGTGCAGGGTGCCCAAAACAAGGTGCCCGGTTTCGGACGCCGTGATGGCGAATTGTACGGTGGCCAGGTCGCGCATTTCGCCCACCAGGATGACGTCCGGATCCTGACGAAGCGTGGCGCGCAGGGCGTTCTCGAAGGAATGCGTGTGTGTGCCCAGCTCACGCTGGTTGACCAGGCACTTCTTCTGTTTGTGCATCACCTCGATGGGATCTTCCAAGGTGACGATGTGGCGCGAGCTCGTTCGGTTGATGTGATCGATGATACCGGCCAGGGTGGTGGACTTGCCCGAGCCGGTGGGCCCGCCCACCAGAACCAGGCCATTCTTCAGCTCGGCGAAGCTCCTGGCCACCTCGGGCAACCCCAGCTCTTCCAGAACGGGGATCCGATCCTTGACGATGCGGAACACCGCTGACAGGCCGGGCATCTGGCGGAAGACATTGGCGCGGAAACGTAGCCCCTCGGCCTTCAGCTCGACGGAAAAGTCCACGTCGCGCAGGGCCTCCAGGTCGGCCTGCTGGCGTGGATTGAGGTGGGGCGTGATGATGGCCGCGACCTCCTCGGGCGAAAACACGTGGTTGGCCAAGGGCACCACGTGACCCATCTTCTTCATGGTGGGACGCAGCCCGCCTGCCAGGATCAGATCGTCGCCGTCTTGTTCCGCCAAGCCGAGCAGCAGTCGTTCGAGCAGCGACAGCGCCGCCTTCTCGAGGCCAGCCTCTGGGGTCGCGCTCTCGTTCCAGCGCGCCAGCAGTTCGCGGGCAGCCCGGCGTACACAATGGTCGGTGTTCTGCAGCAGCGGCAGCAGAGCGGGCGCCTGGCTCGCGTCGTCCAAATCGCCGAGGCAGGCGATCAGCACCATCTTCATCTCCGGGTCCGCCTCGGCCAGCAACGCCGCAATCTGGGGCGCGGCTTCGACCGCCTTCAAAGCCTGCAGGGCCTCGACGCAGGATCGCTGCAATTCCGGCGTGCGACCAAGCAGATCCACGAGATAGGGCACCACGCGCTTGTCGCCCACGGCGCCTGCTGCCTCGACCGCCCGCTCGCGCACCCACCAATCCTCGTCGGACTGCGCGGTCCGCACCAGGGCGCCAAGCGCCGCCGGATCCTTCAGGCGCAATAAGGCGTCCACGGCGTAGCGACGCACGATATCGGAAGGATCCTGCACATAGCCGACCAGGTGGCGGGTGAGCTGCCGTCCCTCCATGCTGACCAGGGCATCCATCACCCGCTCACGCACCCACCAATCCTCGTCGCGCAGGTAGCGCAGGAGGCGCGGAGCCAGCTCGCCGGTGGGATCGCCGACCTTCTTGGAGATGTCGACGGCCATGCGACGCACATTCACGTCCTTGCTGCGCAGGAGCCACAGGATGGTGCGCGCCAGATCCACTTTGCCGGCCAGGGCCAGGTTGGTCAGCACTTCGGCGGCACGCGTGCGCACGTCGATCTTGGGCAGGTTGAGCGCGGACACCACCAAGGGCAGGACCTGGTCGTTGCCGATGGCCTCGGTCGTGGCCAACACCGCCAGACGGATCACGTGAGGGCCGGCGTGCAGCTTGCGTTCCAGGATGTCGATGGCCCGTGGCGAGTTGAAGGCCCTCAAGCCCTCGACCGCGGCTTTGACCATGTTGAGGTTCGTCGAATCCAGCACCGGGACGATGTGCTCGAAGTACTCGTCCTCGGAGCAGACCGCGGAGAACGACAACACCGCCTGCGGGGCCACCCGCTCGCTGGCATCTTGCAGGGCGGGCAGGATGGCCTTCACCGCGCCCTTCAGATCCTTGGCCATCAGCTCGGCGTCGGCCAGGAGCTGCAGGGCGCGCATCTTTTCGCTGACGTTGCCCACCTGCAACACGCTGGATAAGGCGGGGATGGCCACCTGGCGGCCGATCGAGATCAAGACGTCGATGGCCTCCAGGCGCCCCGGGAATCCCGCATCTGCGCACCAGCCGCTCAAGGTCTGGAAGACGGTGGTGCCCCCCACCTGCTTGAGGATCCCGGCCACCGTTCGGCGCAGCCCCCCATCGGTCTCCCTGAGGTGCGAGCACAGGTCGGCGTGGCCTTCGACGTTGTTCACGCGCGGAAGCAGTGGCGCCAGCAGGACCTGGGTCTGCGCGTCCGCTCCTCGCAGGGCGCGCACGTAGCACAAGAAGAGCGACTTGTCGGTCACCCGTTCCGCCAAGGTGCGGAACACGAAGCAACGGTTGGTCTGATCGTGGGAATCGCCGGGGAGACCCTTGCTGACCAGGATGGCCAGCATGCGTTCGATGTCGTCGCGCTCGATGGACGCGATCTCGCCCAGCATGCCATGCACCTGGGCCGGGCTGGTCCACCCGGCGGCTCGGAATCTCCTGAGCAGTTCCTTGCTGTCCATGGCTCGGCAACGTCCTCGTCACAAGGGAGCGGTCACCATAACTATCGACGGAGAGCTGCTTTTCCACAACCGGTAAGCGCGGGCGCAATCGGGGAGGCTGAACCGCTCCTCCATCCTGCTCTTGACAGCTCGTGGCCCATGTCGAGACTGGACGGATGTCAAGAGAACCCGTTGCATCGCTTTCTAGCATTGGGCGCGTGCTTGTCCCCGCCTTGGCTCTGGTGATCGCGTTCGGGCTTGCGCGTCCAGCGGTGGGCCAGGAGCCGCTGCCGACCCAGGAAGCCCCGCGCTTGCCGCAGACGTGGGAGCCCAGCCCGGCCCCGGTATCCCCACTCTGTCCCTCCCTGACCTGCGCGCCTTTGCCCGAGTCCAGCCCCGTGTACACGCACTGGACGTTCTGGCTGTCGATCGGGCTGGTGGCGGCGGCGGGAATCGTCACCGCGGTGTTACTGGAACGGCGGAACGATGGCCTGGCCATGCCCACGACCAGTTTCGGGACGAAGGAGTTTTAGGACCATGGCCATGCACTTTCGCAAGTCGACCCTCGCGCTCATCGTTCTGCTGGCTTCCTGCCGCGCCGACGACGATGCCGGCATCGTGCTCAACGTGGACACCGAGGTGACCGCGGATCGGACGACCATCAACCGCCTGGTGGTGAGCGTGGACGGCAACCCCCAGGAGTGGTACCTCAAGCGCCCGCAGCCGGGCAGCCTGGGCATCAGGACGAGCGCCGGAAGGAAATACGTGACGGTCGACGGATTCGCCAGTGCCGTCCCGCGCGGACACTGGAGCGGAATCGTGGTTGCCTCCGAGGGATCGGTGATCGTGCAAGACGTTCACCTGACCGGCCAAGCCCCTCTCGATGGTGGCCTGCTCGACGGGAGCGCACAGACCGTGGTCCGCGACGGCGCGCTCGACGGCAACGCAGAGGCCGTGGTCCGCGACGGCGCGCAAGCCGAGCGAGGCTTGGAGGTCGCGGCTGATCTGGGCGCCAATCGCGATGGCTCGGACCTGCGCGACACCGGCGATGCGGATCGCTCGGCTCCGCTGCTCGACGGTGGTTTGCTGGACGGCTCAGGGACCGGCGTGGCGGACGCGTACGGCGGAGGGGATGGCGCGCTGGACGGGTCCCTGGTCGACACCGGCGTGCCGGCGATCGAAGTAGGCCCTCCGCAGCCCGTTCCCTTGTTCGGCACCTTCGCCGTGCGCTCGCCGTTCGACATCTCCGCCAGCGCGGCGGCCCCAGGTCCGGTCCGCGATGCCATCGATGTGGTGCACGTCTTCGTCGTGAATCCCGGCGAGGCGATCATCGACTTCGCTGACCAGGCGGGCGTGCCCGCGGCGGCCGCTTTGCGGGAGGCCCTGCCCAGCGTGCTCATGGGCCAATTGACCGAGTGGATGAACACGTACATCAAGTCCGCGGGGAGCAACGGCGTGGTTCCCTATGATCGCCTGGCCTGGCTCGACGTCACGGTCCGCAACCTCCTGCTCATCTGGACCCTGGAATCGCGACTGGCGCAGCCCTTTGTCGGAAGCGGTACGCACACTCCTCGGACGCTGGTCTTCGCCGATCCAGCCGGAGCGCCCTTGCCTTATGCCCTCGACTCCGACCTGCTGACCCCGGCGACCAACGTGACCTCGGTGCTGTCCTGGAACAGCGGGGCTGCCGGTCCTGCCAGCGCGACCATTTCGGATCACACCTTCGCGATGCCCTTCGGTCGCTACGCCTCGCCGGCGCTCAACCGCGTCCTGCTCGCCCGGTACGGTACGCCGAACGTGGCTGCTTATCTGTCCGATGCCGTGGGTTGCGCCGGTATGGCCACCTACGTGGCTTCGCAATGTGTGAGCCTGGTCTGCGTCGGCCACGAAGCGGACCTGTCGAACCTGTGCGAAGGGGGGCTGGCCGAGGGTGCACGGCAGATCGACGCCCGAATCCAGGCCATCGACTTCCGGGCCATCCGCTTGCAGCGTGGCATGGCCACGGCGGTGGGCGCCGAGATCACGAACCCGCAGAAGACGTCGGCGCTGCGCGACGGTGTTTGGACCACCACCGTGGACTTTGGGAACGGACCGGAGCCGGCGAACGCCACCTTCGAGGCCAGCGGCGAGACCGTTGTCGGGCCCTGATCCTCCCCCCTCGCGCTCTCTTATGTCCTCTGGACGCCAACCTGGCCTTTCCTCACAGGCCGCGAGAATCTAACCCTCCATCTCCCCGCCGAAGGGCAGGACGATGAACTGGCAGCTGTCCTCACCGCGAAACTCACAGGTCATTTCCTCGCAGATGACCTCGCGGCCGAGGAGTTGCGAGGCCAGGCCCGCGAACATTCCCCGCGAGTAGTGATCGACCGTCCGGGGGCTGAGGTAGATGCCGCTCTCACGGGCCACCGAGGACTCGAAAAGGTTGCGACCGCGCAGCTGGATCTCGGGTCGCGCGAGATCGCACGAGATCACTTCGATGTCGCCGTAGCCCGCGGCCCGGTAAGCCGCCACCGATCGGCGAAAGGTCTCTTGCGGGTCTTGGCCGTTTCCGCCCTCCCTCGAGAGGTCGATCCCGGCTCGATATCCCATTTCGTAGAAACCGTATTTCACCAGCTCGGGTATCTGTTCGTGAATCACCCTTTGCAGGAAGATGAACGCGGACTCGCTGAGCAGGACGGCGCGCGCGGATCGCACCCGCAACGTGCCCCCTTTCGCCAGCGCGTGGCGCGTCTGCCTCTTCTCGCGACTCCCCCGTCTTGCCATGGCAGCTCCTAGCGTTGGCCGACAATGCCGGCGTGTGGATCGATGCGGAACAGTCGCCGATCGGCGCTGAACATCCCACTGCGCAACTTGCCGAGTTGAAGATAGCGCTGCACTCCGGCCTCGCTTTGCAGGAACCCCATCCGCAGGATCAGGGGATAGGCGTGGGTGAGACCGGCCACGGTTTGCTCATCCAGCAGCCCGGTCACGTAGTTGTCCAGCGTGAGCACGCGCTGCGCGCCCAGGTAGCGCAGGCGAGCCCGGCCGAACTCCAGGACGTCCACGCGCGGCAAGGTGCCCAGGATGGTCGAGATCGAGTCCACCACCAGGCGAATCCTGGATGCGCTCAAACCCGTCAGGATCTGCTTCTGGAAAGCAAAGAACTCCTCCGGATTGTTGGGATTCATGATGTGCAGGCGTTCGCGCGAGCGACCCCGGTTGAAGGCATCCACGAAGATCAGGCGACGCTGCTTCTCATAGGCGTTGGTGCCCAAGCGCAGGTTGGCCATGTTCAGCCGCATGTTGTTGGGGGGTTCATCGCAGGCCACGTACACGCAGGTATCTCCCACCAACAGGCCCTCGTAGAGGAACAGCGACGCCAGCACGCTTTTGCCCACGCCCGTATCGCCCATGACCATCACCTGCGTGGCATAACTGATGCCTGCGGGAAGGAGACTGTCGAGCACCGGAGCGCCAAGGTACGCGCGCCCGAGTCCCTTCTCGCTCTCTGCCTTGGGGGTCAGTCCGGGTGCCGTGCTGATCGCCCGTGCGAGTTGGTCTGTCATTCGGGCATCTCCTCCATGCGAGGGAAGACCAACATGCCTTGGCTGGTGATCTTCATGGGGTTTTCGCCGCTGGCGTGGTTGACCCCGCGCATTTTGTACACCTCGATGGTCCGGCGGCGTTGGCTGCGCTCCTGTCTGAGCCTGAGCATGACGACCCCGTCCATGATGGATTCCTCGACACCAAAACAGCTGATGAGCCCCGAGCCGGCTGGAGGATCGGTGTGCAGAAGGGCCGTGCAGGCTGCGTTCCTGAGCAGGGTCGTGATGTTGTACACGTGTCTGCGGACCACGTCAGCGTTGTCCACGTTGTGAAAGAGCATGGTCAGGGAATCGACCACGGCGCGCCTGGCCCTGCTGGCGACCAGCCTGGCCTGCAGGCCGACGACCTGCTGCTCGACGTTGACGTCGGGCAGCGGGGTGTAATGAAGCTCGAGCCTTCCCTGGTCGACATAGGGCCGCAGGTCGAATCCAAAACCGCGCGCATCCGCGATCAATTGCTCCGCCGATTCCTCATAACTGAAATAGAGGCCCGACTCGCCTCGGCGCAGTCCCTCATACAGGAACTGCAGACCCAGGGTGGTCTTGCCGGCCCCCGATTCTCCCGAAATGAGCGTCGGACTGGCCGGCGGCAGGCCTCCGCGCATCAGCTCGTCCAGCCCGGAGACGCCGGTGGCCACGCTCTCGGGACCGTAGAAGGTTCTGGTTTCAGGCTGCACCGGCGGCGGTGCGAACAGGGAAATGCCGTCCTTCCCGATGGCGAAGCTGAAGGCCTCGGTCGGGTGCGAGGCGCCGCGCATCTTCAGGATTCGCAGATGCCGCTCGGTGCCCCCGCTGGCCGACCGGTCCAGGCTGAGCCAGATGATCCCGTCGGCCACCGCGAATTCCGGTTGCTCGGCCACATCCTTGGGCTCGTACTCTCCCACCAGCACCGTGGTGGCCTGCGCGGCCGACAACTCCACCGCCAGGTCGTAGATGAAGGTTCGCATCTCTCGGACCGAAGGGGCCAGATCGTGAATGGCCTTGAATGAGTCGATGACCACCAGGCTGGGCTGCGCCTTGCGAAGCTGCTCGGCGATGAGATCCACCCCGCGCCCCAAGCTCTCGCGACGGATGATCTCGCCGATGTCCATGTACATCACTTGTTCTCCGAAACGCTCCGCTGCGAAAAACGTGAACTCGGACTGGTAGCGCGCGGCCTTGATGGGCGATTCGGACAAGGTGGTGAGGTACAGTCCACGACGGTCCTCGGCCGCGTTGGCGAACAACATCTGCTGCGTCAGGATGGTCTTGCCGGTCCCCGGCTCGCCCGCCACGATGACCACCGCGTAGGTCGGCAACCCTCCGCCCAGCATGGCGTCCAAAGGCCCAATTCCCGTGGGGAATCGTCTCGTCGCGCGTACGTCCCGCCTCATTCTCCCTCTCCTTTGCGGGCGAGCTCCTCCGCCTCCTTGAAGATCTTGCCCACCATCAGCCGACCGATGAGGTTGGCCAGGGCTTCGAAGAAATCGCCGATGAAACCGTCGAGCTGTTCTTGCAGTCTGCGAGCCGGCGGAGGATGCGGGAGACCTTCGAGCTTGTCCCAGAGCAGTCCGTTGCTCCCGACTTCGAGCAGCGCCAGCTCGCCATCCTCGGGCCGCCTGGCTATGACGTTGCGGGCGATGGCGTTGATGGTGCGCATGCCGAAAGTCGGCGAGAGCCGCTGCCACACGATGCTGGTGACGCGCTTGTAGACTCCCACCACGTCCTGGTGGTCTCGACGGCGATCCGCCTGGTCGCGCTCTTTACCCACGCCAGGCCTTCGTGGCAGCGAGGCGCGCCGTGTTGGTCGTCGGCTGGCCATGGCTAGTGGCTCCTGCTCGCGGGCCCTGAAGCCTGAGCCACCAAGGCGATCTTGTACCCAGAGGGTCCGCTCCGGCGAGGAACCTCCACCACATAACCGGTCTCCACCAAGCGTGACAGGATCTGCGATATCTCGAACTCGCTCGCGGACAGAGCCCGGCTGAGCTCGCTGGCGGTGGCCTGCTTGAGCGCCAGCAGGGTGTGCATCAACGACTCTTCACGTTCGTTGAGCCCGGCGGTGTAGGGGCGCGGTTCGAGCAGCGCCCTCAGCGTCGGTACGCCGGTGAGGACACCGGAGTAGTCCTTGAACGCCTTCTCGACCACCATTCCCTGACTGCCGATTCGGTATTCGCGCAGAGAAGAATCGTGCCCGGAGGTTCGCATCTTCACCACCATGAGAGCCCGGCGCAGCTCCGAGACGATCTCGACGTACCTGAGCAGGATGACGTTGTCGGCCAGGAATGACGTTCCTTGGCTCGAGATGCGCACATCGCCGAGCAGATCCGGAACCTCGGTGGTCAGCAGCACCACGATCCCGCTCGCCGACAGATGAGAGGTCATGCGGTAGAGGCCTTCGCGCAGCTCGTTCCTCTCCATCTGGGGCAGCGCAATCTCCAGGCCCGAGATGCTGTTGATGACCACCCGCCTCGCCCCGATGCGCCCGACCGCCTGGTGCAGGGCGTTCATCACCTCGTCGATGGAGAGGTCCACCGGGCGCAGATAGACCATCTCGATCAGCTTCCTGCGCTCCAGGGCGCGCAGATCCCAGCCGAAGCTGGCCATCTTCTCGGCGTGCTCGTTGGGGCTCTCCTCGAAGGTGACCAGGACGCAGGGCTCGCCCTCGCGCGCCCCTTGCACCGCGAAGTGCAGGGCCAGCAAGGTCTTGCCGGTTCCCGAGCTGCCGGCCACCAGGCAAACCTGGCCGCGTGGCAGCCCTCCGCGCATCATCTCGTCGAGCCCTTCGATCCCGAACGCCGCACGCGCGCCCTTCTTGATGCGCGGCATGTTCTCGACCGCGGGCAAGCGCGGGAAGAGCTGAAGGCCGTCGCTCGTGATGCGAAAGGCATGGCGCCCGGGCATCATGGGCAGCCCGCGCACCTTGACCGCACGCAAACGCCGAACGATGGAGTTCTGAAGCGCATCCTGCGACAGGTAGACCACGTTGTCGGCCGCCGTGAATTCCGGGCCGAAGCCGACCTCCCGTTCAGCGTATTCGCCCACCAGGATGGTCGTGCATTGCCAGGAAGCCATGTTCACCGACAGGTTGTGCGTGAAGAAGCGCCACTCCCCCGCGGCCGTGGCCAGATCCTCGATGGCGCGAAACGAGTCCACCACGATGAGGGAGGGATTCAACCTCTCCACGTGCTCGGTGATCACCCGCAGAGCGCCGCGTCCCCCCTCCTTGATGGCGGCCGTGCTCAAGTCGGCGAAGTACACGGAGCTATCGATCCTGGATGAATCGAAGAAACCGTACTGCTGCTGGTGTCGCAGAATCTTGAAGACCGGCTCGCCCAGGGCACCGAAGATGATGGCAGGTCGCTTGTCCGTTCCGATGGCGAAGGCCAACTGCTGGGCCAGGGTGGTCTTGCCGGTTCCGGCCAATCCCGCCAGGATGGTGACGGAGTATTCGGGCAATCCTCCCCCGAGGATCGGGTCCAGATGGGGGACTCCGGTGGCCAGCAAAGGAAGCTTGAACGACCGCTTGTTCATGCTCCCGAATCACTCCCGCGAGCGGTCAGTTTCTCGAGGACGGTGATCAGCAGATCCTCTCCGATGAGGGAAGCCAGCACGTCCATCGTCATGATGAAAAGATGCTCGACTGCTCGTTGCAGCTCCTGTGCATTGCTTGATTGGTTGCGAACCCCGTCCAGCACGACCCTGGCTTCGGCCAGCGCAACCCGACCGAGCGCCGGTTGCATCGCGCGAGCGCGCTTGATGGCTCTTTGGGCAATCGCCTGCGCACCTTTGGCGCCGACGAGTACCGAGAGTTGCGCGAACATCAGTTCGAACAGCTCCGTGTACTGCGCGAGCACCTCGTCGCACGACGGTCTGGACGACAGGCTGATACCGCCGCGGATGGCCTTGACGACCGCGGCCAGTCCGTCGGAGCCGAGCGACGGGTACTCAGCGCGCCGGCTCCGACCCATGAAGCCTCCCGCCACGACTGGACGCCAAACCCAAGTTGCAGCAGCCGCCTTCTGTGGACAGATTGAAATTCGGCATCGTGCTCGGGGTACCCATTTCGATGCGCGATACGCAGGTTTTGTACACAATGACGATGACCAGCAAGGATGCAAATCGTTCGCCCGCTGTGCCTTGCGACGGGACCGCGCTGCTCAACCGTCTCCCGGTGGCGGTGCTCAAGTTGGACGCCGATATGAAAGTGCGGCTCGCCAATGCGGGCGGTCTGCGATTTCTTGGGCTGCGGGCAGGCACCACGGTCAAGGGTCGGGCGCTGTCCGACGCCGCGGTCGAGCCCATCAGCAGGCAATTGGGGGAGCTGGGCATGAAGGTGTTGAAGACCAGAGAGCCAGCCAACTTGCGCTCTCTGCCCCACGACGGACTGATGTGGGATGTCGATGTGAACGTGGACGATTGTGGCTTGGTGGTCACTGCCGTTGACGTCACCCAGCGGGTCAAGGACGCGACCCAGGCGCAGGCCATGGCCCAGTTGGCGGCCGAGCGACTGACCGTGAGCGCGCTGGAGGCGCAAGACGCACGCGATCGCGAGGCCAAGGCACGGGCCGATGCGGAGTTGCGGCAGCAATGGCTCGATGCGGTTTTTGCGTCCATGGCGGAACCGGTCATTGCCTACGGCGCGGACGGACGGGTCGTGACCACCAACCGGGCTGCGCAAGAGTACCTGGGAGCCGATCTGGTCCGGCTGGATTGCCGGGAAATTGCCCGTCTGCTCGAGGTGCGACGGGTGGACGGGTCCATCGTGGCTGCGCAAGACCTGCCTGGTGCTCGCGCCTTACGAGGCGAAACCGTGACCGATGAGCGCCTTTGTCCACGCGTCGCTCAGGGCGTGCGCACCGTGATCGCGTCTTCGGCACCCATCATGAAGGACGGCCGGATTCGCGGCGCGGTCGTGGTGTTCACCGATGTGGGTTGCCTGGAGGAGACATCGGCGGCGCTGAGAAAGAGCGAGGAGCGCTTTCGCGCCGTTCTGGAGAATTCACTCGATGCGGCTTACCGGTGCGATGTGGGGTCGGACACCTATGAATACCTCAGCCCCGTCATTGAACGCATCACCGGTTATCCTGCCCGTGAGTTCCTGTCGCAAGGGGTGGACTACTTCCTCTCGTGCATCCATCCCGACGACCGTCACGCGGTTGATGAAGGCATGCGTCGGCTGGAAGCCGGGGGTAACGGCTCGGTGCTGCGCTACCGCTTCCGTTGCAAGGATGGCACGCTCCGCTGGCTGGCGGACGCGGTGGTGCTGCACGCGACCTCGGATGGCAGGCCTGCCTTCTACGCCGGGAGCATCCGCGATATTACCGAGGCCAAGGCCGCCGAAGAGGCGGTCCAACAAGCCAACGACAAGCTGCGGGAAGCCGACCAACGCAAGAACGAGTTCCTGGCTGTGCTGTCGCACGAGCTGCGCAATCCGCTCGCCCCCATCCGCAACAGCGTCTACATCAGCGAGCGTGCCACGCCCGGGGGAGAGCAGTCCAAGCGCGCCTTGTCGGTCATCGATCGCCAGGTCACTCACCTCGGGCGCATCATCGACGACCTGCTCGACGTGACCAGGATCTCGCGCGGCAAGGTCCGCCTGCAGCCCGAACTGACGGACCTGAACGAGATCGTGCACCAGGCAGGCGAGGACGTGCGCGGGCTGCTCAGGGATGCTGGCATCGCCTTCGAAATCCAGATCGCGGACCACCCGGTGCGGGCCCTGGTCGACCGAACCCGCATCGCGCAGGTTCTCGGCAATCTCCTGCACAACGCGATCAAGTTCACACCCAAAGGCGGACGAGTCACCCTCGCGTTACGGCAGATCGAGAACCAGGCGGCTGTGCAGATTCGTGACACCGGCGCGGGTATGGCCCCCCAACTCATCGAGCATCTGTTCGAACCCTTCGTGCAGGCGGCCCAGACTCTCGACCGGAGTCGCGGCGGTCTGGGCTTGGGATTGGCCTTGGCCAAGGGGTTGGTCGATCTGCACGGTGGCTCGGTGTCGGCCGAGAGCGATGGTCCTGGCAAGGGCTCGACCTTCACGGTTCGACTCCCTTTGCCACCCGCTCTGCCGGAGACGTCAGATCGTGGCGACCGGCGTCCGACGCGCCGGATCAGGGTGCTGGTCATCGAGGACAACCTGGACGCGGCCCTCAGCTTGAAGGAGGTCTTGGAGATGAGCGACCACTTGGTCGACGTGGCTTTCGATGGCAATCAGGGGATCCAGAAAGCCAGGCAGGACATCCCGGACCTGATCCTTTGTGACATCGGGCTGCCGGGGGTCGATGGTTTCGAGGTCGCCAAGACGTTGCGAGCGGATGCTCGACTGGCCCGGACCTACCTGGTGGCCCTCAGTGGCTACGCCCTGCAAGAGGACATCGAACGTTCCCTCGAGGCGGGATTCGATCGCCATTTGTCCAAGCCACCCGACATGGCCTTGCTCGAGAAGGTCATCGCCGAGACAGCCGGAAGAGCCGGGGGTGGCGGGTCCGGCTGATGGACCGGGCTACTCGGTCATGGGCTTGTCGTTGGCGTCGCAGGTATAGAAGTTGGTGAACTGGGCGTCGACCTTCTTCTGGCCCTCGTCGCCGCCCACCTTCTCCACCCACGAGCAGGCGGGTTTGCAGCAATCTTGCATCGTGGTGGTGTGATAACCGGACAGGAACCCGGCTGCCTTGGCTTGCTCGACCGTGGTCACCTTGGCGTCGACCTTGGCCAGCCCCGCCTCGGGCGCCAACTTGCAGCCGGTGACCCGGGTCAGGTTCTCCGGGCACTCGACCCGCTTGGCGTACACGGCCCAGTTCTGGTGGTAAAGCGTGCCCACCTGGTTGCTCTTGATGCACGAGTCCTTCGTGGTCGACTGCAGCTCGGCCGACTTGGTGGACTTCACCTCGCCGCACAGGCCCGCGATCTTGTCCTGGCAGGTCGCGCTGCCGATGGCCTCCGCGTTGCTGATCTTCTCGTTGCCCGACTTGCACTCGTCGTAGCTGCGGAACTTCACGCCCCCGTTGCCGGGCTGCCCGTCGGCGGGATAGCCGTCGTACTGGGCGTTGCCCGCCGAGCTCTTGATGGTGCCCTCCAGGCAGCCGTTGAAGGCGCCGAAGCCGCCCATCCCCATGTAGAGATCGAAGCTCTCGGTGGTGGCGCCGATGTTGAACGACTGAACGATGAGAGGCTTGGGCGGTGGCGCCTGGTTGCTCGCCCCACCTTCGTTGAAGGGTTGCTCGAAGATGAGCTGGTAGCACTCGCAGCAGGGCTGGTAGCCGGCCATGCCCTTGTCGATGCCGTCCTTGTTGGTGTCGTGGCCCGCCACCGCGTATAGGAAGGGCGGGTTCTCGGCATCCCAACCGTTGGCCGCGCCGTCATCCTTCGCGGCCTGCGACATCGCCGGGCTGAACATCATGTAGCGCGAGCACGCGAACCCGATGGCGCCGTCCTTGCTGCTGGCGTTCTCGCAGGCGTTACGCGGCTGGCACACGCCCCCGCACTCCGTCGAGGCGTCGCCCTTCTTGCACTGGGAATAGAAGTAGCGGTTCTGGCACTGGTTGGGCGGATTCACCTTGTACACGATGGGACAGGCCGGGCACGACCCACCGCAGTCGATTCCGGTCTCGCCCGGATCCTGAACCCCGTTGGCGCAGGGAGGGGCGCTGGAGCTGCTGCTGGACGACGAGCCGCCGCCGCCGGTGGTGCCGCCCGAGCTAACGCTGGTGCTGCCGCCACTGGATTCCGAAGAGGAGCTGCTGCTCGATCCGCCATCGCCACTCGAGCCGCCGCTGTCTGAGCCTCCAGCCGAGCTGGAGCTGTCGCCAACGCTCGACGAGCCGCCCGCACGACCAGCGCTGGCCGACGAGCCGCCAGTCCGGCTGCTGCTCGCTCCTCCGCTCCCCGCTTGGCTGGAGCTGGAGCTCGTCGCCGATTGTCCCCCCGGCGACGATCCGCTCGAGCCCTTGCTGGAGGAGCAGGCCCCCAGCAGGACGCCGCACAGGATCAAGGCGAAACCAAAGTGCTTCTGCATGTTCGTCTTCCTCGGCTAATGGACGGCGGCTTGGGGTTGCGCGGCCTCTTCCTCTCGGTTGACGCCGAACGGGGCGAACCAGGCCATCACGATAGGCGGAATCGAGGCCAACAACACGAAGACGAAGAAGGCCTTGTAGCCCAGCCAATCCTGGATGTGACCGCTCACCATCCCGGTCAGCATCATGTTGAGCGCCATGATGCCGGTGGCGAAGGCGTAGTGGGCCGTGCGGTAACGTCCCGGCGACAGCTCCTGCATCATGTAGAGCATCATGCCGACGGTGCCCAGGCCATAGCCGATCTTCTCGATCAGCACGACGCAGGTGATCCACACCAGGTCGGTGGGCAGCGTCTGGCTCAAATAGAAGAACGTGATGTGGGGGACGTTGAGCGCGAAGGCCAGGATGACGAAGACCCGTCGCAAGGTGTAGCGCGCCGCCAGGAGCCCGCCGAGGAGGGTGCCCCCCACGAAGGCCACCGTGCCGAAGGTGCCGTTGATGTTGCCGAGCGCCATGTTGTCCAGGCCCAGGCCGCCGATGTCACGCCTGTCCATGAGGAAGAGCGGGCCGATCTTCTCGATGAAGCCCTCGCCGAAGCGGTAGAAGAAGACCACGGCGATCATCATCCACACGCGCGGCTTCTTGAAGAAGCTGACCCAGGCATCCCCCGTGGTGCGCAGGGCGCCGGCCACGCTGGTGGCCGCGTCGGCGGCCTTGGAGCCCGCCGGGAGAAAGCGGAAGTGCCAGATCGCGGTCATGGCCAGGATGCCCGCGATGAGCAGCATGACCACGGTCCACGCCGTGAACCAGGCGGGATGGGGACCGCTCGACGGCGCGGGCTTGCCCTCGGCCGCCCAGTCGAACAGCACCTTGGTCAGGCTGACCAGGGCGCCGGACACCAGCACCTTGCCCAGGTTCCAGAAGGCGCCCTGCAACCCGGCGTACAGGCCTTGCTCCTTGGCCGTGGTCGACGTCAGGTAGACTCCGTCGCCCGCGATGTCCTGCGTGGCCGACGAGAATCCCGTCAGCCAGAAGAACGCGATGGTCAACGGCAGCCACATGGGGGTGCGCAGCGCGAGCGCCAGGCACAGGAAGGTCGCCACCATGGACAGCTCCATGGTCAGCACGAAGAAGCGCTTGTTGCGGAAGAGCTCGACCAGGGGCGCCCACAAGGGCTTGAGGACCCAGGGCAGGTACATGAGCCCGGTGGTCGCCGCGATCTCCGCGTTGCTGAGACCCAGGTTCTTGTACATGATGGCCGCCACCACGGACACGGCGATCATGGGGGTGCCCATGGCGAAGTACAGGCTGGGCACCCAGAGGAGCGGGTGAGAACGTTTCGCTTCCGAGGAACTCACGGGGTTGGGCTGCACCTCTGCCGCATACCAGAATCCCAGGGCTTTGGCTAGGAGGCCGGAGGTGACACGGACCAGGCGCAAAGGATGTTCTTCTGCGATAACACGGGCCATGGCCGTGACCAATCTGCAGATCTTCGGCACCAAGAAGTGCCCGGACACCCGCAAGGCCGAGCGCTTCTTCAAGGAGCGCCGGGTTTCCTTCCAGCTGATCGATCTGGCCCAGAAAGCACCATCCCCGGGCGAGCTGCGCAAGATCGCCAACGCGGTGGGCGGCATGGAGAAACTCATCGATCGCGAGGGCAGGCGCTATGGGGATCGCGGCCTCAAATACGCCGCCCCCACCGGCCCGCGCATCGAGGCCATCCTGCTGCAAGACCCGCTGCTCCTGCGCACCCCCATCGTGCGTGCCGGCGACCGCGCCACCGTGGGCTACGCCGACGCGGTCTGGCTTGAGTGGCTGGCCTCGACTTAGCTCCGATCAGAAAAGCCGGTCGCAGGGGATGGTGTCGCGGCGGATGGCGTAGCCGTTCGATTCGTCGTCGTCTGCCCAGAAGAAGCTCTTGCGGCCATTGGCGCACTCGCTCTCGGGCGCCATGGAGAGGCCCTCGTTGTTGGTGCTGGTCAGGGTCGAGGGCGGCGGGACGGTGGCGCGCAGGATGAAGCGCCCCTTGTTGGCGGAACCCTCGCCGGTGTCGATGTCGAACAGGGTCATGCGGTTCTGGCAGACCGAGTCGCACAGCGACCACAGGGTTTGCGTCTCACGGTCGAAGGCCAAGGCCATCACGCCTTCCTGACCACTGCTGAAGGTCGCCACCCGTTTGAAGGTGCCCGCGCCGTGGTTCAGGACGAAGCCGTAGATCATCCCGGTGTCCTCGACGCCCACCAGGAAGATCCCGGCGCCGTGGTCCGCGTAGCTCGCGGGGTCGTAGAGCGACTTGCTGGCCTCGTCGTAAAAGCCGCGCGCGACGAGATAGCTGTCCGGGATCCAGGCGATGGCTTCCAGTCCCTTGTTGGCGTCGCTCGCCTTGGGCAGGTCGGCAGTCAGATTCCACTCGTGCGTGGCCTCGAGCGTGGTGGCCGTGCCGGTCAGCTCGTAGCGCAGGATGCTCAGGCGTACCGTCGACATGGCGTCGTTGTTCTTCTCCGTGGCGACGTACACCTCGTTCTTGTCCCATTCCGTGCGGGTCAAGTCTTCGGCGTCCGGGCCGGCCGAGTTGTTCGGGAAGGTCAGCGCCTTGCCCTTGTCCCAGCCCTCGCTGCTGGTGGAGACGAAGGCCGTCCCGTTCCAGGTCAGGCGAAAGAGCTTGGACGGACTGTTTTGCACGGCCCACAGGATGGCGGGTGTCGCGCCCGCGGCGGGTTGATAGATGATCCCGCTGAGGTTGGTGCCGAAGGCGTTCTTCACGCTGGCGTTGGCCACCGCGTTTCCTCCTGGCCAGGTGGAAAAGGTGATGGGCTTGCTCGACCCCGAGGCGTCCCGAGGTGGCAGCGTGTCCTTGGCCGCATCAGACGGCCGCGTGTCCGCCGAAGCCATGTCGGGCGGGAGGCCTCTATCGCTTTGGGGCGGGCGTGCATCGGCGACCGACGCCGTGTCGGTCTTGACCGCCGCATCGCTCGGCGGCATTCCATCGCTCTTGACCGCCGAAGTGTCCGCGGTACGTCCGCTGTCCAGGGTGCGCGTGTCCGGCGACATGGCCGCGTCCTTTGGCGCGTGCGCACCATCCTCGCGCGCCGCCGGCGAGGCGTCCTTGGGAGGATTCGCCTGGCCGCCTGAGTTGCCGCACGCCACGAGAAGGAGACAACCGATGAGGGAGCTCGAACGGGTGGTGGCGCGAACCATGGACGTCCTCCTGGACAGCAAAGCCTGCCATCGTTAGGCGACGCGTGCGGCCAGGATCGTCTCTTTATTTAGAGGTTGTCGGGAGATTCGGCTACGGCTGCGGCATCACCTTGGGGTTGAAGAGCCGGCCGTGGGCCTCGCGCAGGATGTCGGGGATCTGCTCGCGGATGGGTGAGTCGGGCAGGGCGTCGATGATCTCGTCGTCGCGGAAGTTCTCGGCGCGCGCGCCCGGGACCCAGATGTCGTCGGGGCTCATGGCCATGTAGCGCTCTTGCGCGAAGTCGAGCAGGTCGTAGGCCACCACCAGGTTGCGCAGCCACAGGATGCGGCGCACGTTGATCTTGCCCGGCATCTCGGAGTAATCGCGCAGACCTTCGTTCCAGTGGCGCGCGTAGCGGTCGCCCAGCGCCTTGGCATAGGCGAACTCCAGACGCGACACGATGGGCCCCAAGACCTCGGCGGGATCGTTGAGCAGGCGCAACACGTTCTGATGGTCTTCCAGATCGGAGGGACGGGCCGCGCCCACCGACAGGGTGTGGATTTCGGGATGGGCCAGGCACCACAGATCGTTGAACACCATGGGGGGCAAGGGCGCGGTCAGGGCGCGCAGGCGCTGCGACGGCTTCTCCAGCCGGCCACCCTTGTCCGACGGGCTGATGATGAACACGCCCATGTCTTGCGCCTTGGCCGCGGCCAGGGCGGGGCGGTTGTCCTGGAACAGGTAATAGTAGTGAAGGTTGACGTAGTCGAAGCGGCCCGACTCGATGGCGCCCACGATGACGTCGGTGGGCGCATGGGTGGAAAAGCCCAGGTACTTGATGCGGCCCTGCTTGCGTAGGCGCTCCGCCACCTCGTAGCAGCCGCCCGGACGCAGGGTCCATTCGACGGCCTCGGCGTTGTTCAGGCCGTGAAAGGCGAAGAGATCGACGTGGTCCACGCCCAGGGCACGCAGCGAATCCTCCAGATTCTGCTCGAACAGTGCGGGATCGGGGTCGGGCCGCACCTTGGTCTGCAGGATGAACTCGCCGCGCCGGTGGCGCGCCAGGCACGGCCCCAACTGAATCTCGCTGGTGCCGTAACCGCGCGCCGTTTCGATGTGGGTCATGCCCAAGGCCAGCGCGCGATCCACCGTGGCGTTCACGTTCTTCTGGGACGCTTCGCTGATGGCGGCCTGGCGTTCCCACGATTCCTGGTAGCGCATGCCGCCCAAGGAAAAGACGGGCATGGCCAGATTGGTGCGTCCAAAGCGTCGGTAAATCACCGGCGCATTATAGCGGATGGGCGAATCGTGCAGCTTGCGATTACGGCTAGGGAGAGAAGCTCAGCAGCCACAGCTCATCCAGGAAGCCACTCGTACCGTAGCCGTGGAACAGGACCAGGCGCTGTCTCGTGGAGTCGTAGGCGAACGAGGCACCGCTGTGCGGCCCCGGCCATGGGCTGGTCTGTGTGTACTGCCGCCACGAAGAGCCGTCGGGCGCCCAGGCCCACAGATCCTGCAAGGACGAGCCCTCGCTTCCGCCGAAAACGACCATCTGGTCTCTCCCAGGAAGGTAGGCGACGGCTTCCCCGGAACGCGACGATGGGCCGCACCCGAACGACAGCCTCGTCCACGTGCGGTTCGTGGGATTCCACTGCCAGACCTCCGGGCTGGCCTGACCGGCGACGATACCGAGGATTCGTTCATGGACCGAATCCCAGTGGAGCTGGTGGATGGTGTTGGGCGTTCCCCCTCCGGCGGGCAACGGCTCGCTCCAACTCGCGCCGTCCCACTCCCAGGTCGCCTGTTGGTTGCCGTTCGATGACGTCACCATCACCATGCGGGCACGAACCGGATCGAAGGCCATGTAGGGATCGAGCGTCTTGGGCGGGGCAAGCGAGGGGGTCCTCCTCGTCCACGTCCCCGCAGTCCCGTCCCATTCCCAAGTCTCATTGCCAGCCCCTGCTTGGCCATTCCCGCCAAAGAGCAAGATCTTGCGGCGCTCGGAATCGTAGACGAAGGCCGGCGAGGTGAACGCCGGTTGCGTCTCGGCCATCCTCGAGGTCCATTCGTTGCTGGCCGGATTCCATTCAAAGATCTGGCCAAGGTAATAGACGACTCGGTCGCGGGCGG
>CAZHUY010000040.1:0-34886 GCA_964535465.1 uncultured Myxococcales bacterium | reverse complement strand
CCGCGCAGAGGGGAGCAGCCGATTCGCGTCGGCGGCACCGACATCGGGTGGCTAGTGGTCACTGAGCGGCGGCACGGGCGGAACGCGCAGGCTATAATGCCGCCGTGGCTCGGGATTCCATCGACGCCGACCGGAGACGCTTCCTTCTGACCCTGGGGTCGGTGGCGGCGGTAGCCACGGGGTGCGGCTCGTCGTGCGGGCCGAGTCGCCTGAGTCAGGCGGCGGCCAAGGAGAGGCCGGCGGTCGTGCCGCCCCCGCCGCAAGCGCGGCCGCGCGTGGTGGTGGTGCGGGCGAAGAAGACGCTCACCAGCGGGTACGACGCCGATCGCGGGGCGCTGCGGGCCATGTTGGGGGTGGGGTTGGCCCAGCTGGCGGGCACCCCGGACGCCGTCTCGGCCTTGCGTCGCTATCTTTCGGTGGGGCAAAGCGTGGGTCTCAAGGTCAACGGCCTGGCGAGACGCAACGCCGCCACCCACTTCGAGCTGGTGGACGAGCTGTCGCTGCTGCTGCGCCACATGGGCATCGGCGGTCCTCAGCAGATCGTCTTCGATCGCTTCGCGCGCGATCTGACGTTGTCCGGCTTCGCGCTCAACCGGCAAGGCGAGGGCTATCGCTGCACGGGCAACGATGCCCTGGGCTACGAGGAAGAGCCCACCGTGATGCCATCGTCGGCCTCGCGCCTGGCGCGCGTGCTCACCGAGAAGATCGACGTGGTCATCAACATGCCGGTGTTGAAGCAACATATGCTGTCCGGCATGTCCGGGGCGCTGAAGAACCAGTTCGGCTGCATCCACAACCCCAACAAGATGCACCTGGATAAGTGCGACCCGTACATCGCCGAGGTCAATGCCATCCCCGCCATTCGCAACAAGCAGCGCCTGATCGTGATGGACGCCCTGCGCGTGGTGGTGGACAACGGGCCGACCTACCAGCCGGGCATGGCCGAGGTCGCCAACACCCTGATGTTCGCCACCGATCCCGTGGCCGTGGATGTGGTGGGCTTGGTGTTGCTCGAGGATTTGCGGCGCAGGCGGGGCCTGCCTCCGCTCGACAAGGTGGATCTGGCGCCCACGCACCTGCAGACCAGCGCCAAGATGGGCCTGGGCCAGGCCGATCCGGGCGCCATCGACGTGGTGACCATCGAGGTTTGATCATGAGCGGCCTGACCCGACGAGGATTCTTTGCCGGCTGCGCGGGCTCGGCGTGCGCGCTGAGCCTGGGCAAGCTGGCTTTCTTGCGCCCCGCACGCGCGGGCGAACCCCCGCGGGCCCACCCGGCGCGCTTCTGGAAGAAGCTGCCTCACAAGCGCGTGCAGTGCCAACTGTGCCCCAAACAGTGCCTGGTCGAGGATCTCGAGCGCGGCTTCTGTGGTGTGCGCGAGAACCGGGGCGGCGAGTACGTCACCCTGGTGTGGGGCCAGCCCTGCGCCGTGCACGTGGATCCCATCGAGAAGAAGCCGTTCTTTCACTTCTTGCCCGGCAGCCGCGCCTTCTCCTTGGCCACCGCGGGCTGCAACCTGGAGTGCAAGTGCTGCCAGAACTGGGACATCTCGCAATCGCGCCCCGAAGAGGTGGAGTGGCGCTGGATGCCGCCCGCCGAGGTGGTGCGCCAGGCGCAAGCCGCCGACGCCTGCGTGACCTTCACCTATTCCGAGCCCATCGTCTTTCTCGAATACTGCATCGACACCGCCAGAGCGGCCCGCCAGGCCGGGGTGCGCGCCACCATGGTGACGGGCGGCTCGGGCGAGGTGGAGCCCATGAAAGAGGCGTGCAAAGTCCTGGACGCCGTGAAGATCGATCTCAAGGGCTTCACCGAGGACTATTACCGCAAGCTGTGCAAGGGCAGGCTGGCCCCGGTGCTGAAGACCATCGAGACGGTCAAGGCGAGCGGCACCTGGCTGGAGTTGGTGCACCTGTGCATCCCGGGCGCCAACGACAGCGAGCCCGAGGTCCGCCAGATGTGCCGCTGGGTCAAGGAGCACCTGGGCGCGGACGTGCCCATGCACTTCACGCGCTTTGCGCCCATGTACCAAATGAAGAACGTGCCCCCCACGCCCTTCGAGACCCTGATCCGCTGCCGCGAGATTGGCTTGGCCGAGGGCCTGCGCTATGTCTACACCGGCAACGTTCCCGGCCTGAGGGGGGAAAACACCGAGTGCCCCAAGTGCAAGAAGACCGTGGTCGCTCGCCGTGGCTTCCGGGTGGAGTCGACCAACCTGAAGACAGGCAAGTGCGGGTTCTGCGGTCAGGCCATCGCGGGGGTGTGGGGGAGCGGATAGCGGGTAGCGGGTTGCTCCGGGGCGAGTCCGATGGGATTACTATCCGCCCATGATCAGCTTCCTCCCCGCCACCACCGCCGACATCCCGCTCTTGCAGCGGCTGGCGCGCGAGATCTGGCACGAGCATTACCCGGCCATCATCTCGGTCGAGCAGATCGACTACATGCTTGGCCGGATGTACGCCAGCGACGTCATCGCGAACGAGCTGGCCGCCGGTACCTCCTGGTTCCTGATTTGTCACGATGGTGAGGCCGAGGGCTTCGTCTCGTACACCCACGATCGTGCCGCGGGCGTGTGCAAGCTGCACAAGCTGTACGTACAGGTGAGGCGCCACGGCCAGGGTCTGGGGCGGGCCGGCTTGGCCCATGTGAAGGCCGCGGCCGGGGCCGCCGGCCTGCGCGAGGTGTCCCTGTTCGTCAACAAGCACAACGTCAAGGCCATCCGGGCCTACCAACGCGCCGGGTTCACCGTCGCGGAAGCCGTTGTTACGCAGTTCGGCCAAGGCTTTGTCATGGACGACTTCCGCATGGTAGCGCCGGTTAGCCCAAGCGGGTGCGCCAAACCCTGAGCGGACCATTCAAACCGCGCAGGCGCGGCTGGACTCCGCCTCGGGGATAGGCAATAGATAGCGCGTGCAGCGCCTTGGCCACCGCACCGTCATGGACCCCAACCGACGGGGTCGCGCTTTCGCTATCGAGGCCAGGGTGGTGCTGACCGCAACATGAACGAGAACGAACAACTCCTCACTCCGCCCGCGGGGCTCAACCTGGCCCCGGGGGAACATCTGCGTGCCCTCTTTCATTCCGATCTCGACGAGAACCTTCGTTTCGTCAGCACCTGCGTAGCGCTCGGCTCGGCCCGGCTGCACTGGAAGATCTCTTCCGGGGCGTGGACCTCGGTGGCTCTTGACGACGCGCTGGTGCTGGAGAGCCGCGAGCACGCGGGGCTGGGCGAGCTGCACTTGACCGACGGGAAGCGCACCGTGGCGCGCTTCTTTCACACCCTGGCCGTGGCCAAGCAAGCCACCGCGTTCGTCGACGTCTTCGATGCCGAGCGGGGCAGACCCCGTCATCGCCCCCCCCTGGCCGACGAGGTGAAGGACGAGCCCGAGCCGGCAGCGCGCGGGCGCTTTCCCCTGCTGCGCGTGCTGGCCTTCGCCCGGCCTCACCTGGGCAAGGTCCTGATTGGGTTGTTGTTGACCCTGGCCGCCACGGGGGCGGGTCTCGTCCCGCCTTACCTGACCATGCCCTTGGTGGACAAGGTCCTGGTGCCGGGCCAGGCCGGGCAGCTCTCCGCCGCGCAGGCCATGCCGCTGGTCATGCTGTACCTGGGGGGCTTGGGCGGCGCGGCCATCCTGGCTTGGCTGTTGGTGTGGGCGCAGGGCGCCTTGCTCTCCTACGTCACCGAGAGGGTGGCCGCGGACCTGCGTAACCGCGCCTACGCCCATCTGCAGAAACTCAGCCTCGAGTACTTCGGTGGCAAGCGCACGGGCGACCTGATCGCGCGCATCAGCTCGGACACCGAGCACCTGTGCTCGTTCTTGTCGGACACCCTGGTCGACTTCGTCACCGACGTGCTGATGATCGTCAGCACGTGCGTGGTGCTCTTCTCCCTCGATCTGACCCTGGCGGCCGCCGCCGTGATCTCTTTCCCGCCCATCGCCTACCTGATCATGCGCATCCGGGGAAAGATGTTGCACGGCTACCTGCGCGGCGGGCGGGTGTGGTCGGCCATGACCAACATCCTGGCGGACACCATCCCCGGCATCCGCGTGGTCAAGGCCTTCTCGCAAGAGCGGCGCGAGATCGCGCGCTTCGCCCAGATCAACCAGCGCATCGTCGAGATCAACAACCGCAACAACGCCATGTGGACCTTCTTCTGGCCCGCGGTGGTGATGCTGAACCAGATCGGCCTCCTGGTGGTGTGGGCGGTGGGCGCGCGCCAGGTCTTGGACCACCAGGTGACGGTGGGCGTGCTGACCGCGTTCATCGCCTACATCGGCCGCTTCTATTCGCGCGTCGAGAGCATGAGCCGCATGCTGACCGCCACCCAGCGCGCCTCGGCCGCCGCCCAGCGCTTGTTCGAGATTCTCGACCGTGTGCCCAGCGTGCTGGACCCCAAGGATCCCCTGCCCATCGCCGAGGTGCGCGGCCAGATCGAATTCGACCGCGTGTCGTTCCGTTATGGCAGCCGGCTGGTGCTGGACGACGTGAGCTTCCAGGTGGCGCCCGGGCAGATGATCGGCATCGTGGGCCACACCGGCTCGGGCAAGAGCACCGTGGCCAACCTCTTGTGTCGCTTCTACGATCCCTCGGCCGGTGCCGTGCGGGTGGACGGCCACGACATCCGCCGGCTCTCCATCGAGGCCTATCGCAAGCACATCGGCATCGTGTTGCAGGAGCCCTTCCTGTTCTTCGGGACCATCGCCGAGAACGTGGGCTACGGCCTGCCCGGCGCCAGTGGCCGCCAGATCATCGAAGCCGCGCGGGCGGCGCACGCCCATGATTTCATCCTCAAGCTGTCCGAAGGCTACGACTCGCTGGTGGGTGAGCGCGGTCAGTCGCTGTCGGGTGGCGAGCGACAGCGCATCGCCATCGCCCGCGCCATCCTGGTGGATCCCCGCATCCTGCTGCTCGACGAGGCGACCTCGGCGGTGGACACGCAGACCGAGCGTGAGATCCAGCGCGCCCTCGACAACGTGGTGGCCGGGCGAACCACCATCGCCATCGCCCACCGGCTGAGCACGCTGCGCAAGGCGGATCTGCTCCTCGTGATCAAGGACGGTCGGCTGGCCGAGCGGGGCACGCACGCCGAGCTGCTGGCCCTGGACGGCGAGTACGCACGCCTGCATAAGGCGCAAGCCGCGACCGCGGTGCAGGCGGACGCGGACCAGCAGATGCGCCAGGAGGAAGAAGAGCGACAGGTGCGCCCCTGGCTGTCCTTGCAGGGCCTGGCCCTCGAGCGCGATGGCGACGGTCACCTGTGGGCCGTCAATCGCTCGGCCGGCGTGCGCGAAAAGGTGGTGGCGCGGCGCTGTTTCCCGCTGACCCGTCCCGAGGGATTCGTCAGCCTGCTCGACCCCGGGGGCCGGGATCGTGTGTGCATCGAGGATCTGACGGCGCTCGATCGCGGGAGCCAGCAGGCCCTGGTGGCCGCCCTGGGACAGAGCGAGTTCCTGCCGCGCATCGAGCGCATCGTGCGCATCTCTAACCAAGGCACGAGCACGCGTTGGCAGGTGGTCACCGACCGGGGCGAGCAGACCTTCATCGTGGACCAGGAAGACAACATCCGTCGCCTGGATGACGGCCGCCACATGATCACGGACGCGGTGGGCATGCGCTACCTGGTGCCCGAGTCCGAAGAGCTGGACAGCCACAGCCGCCGTTGCCTGTCACGCTACGCCTGAGCGCGCGACATCGCGGATCGAACGTGCAGCGGTCACGACGACCCCGCAGGCCGCCCTGTTGGCGCGGGAAGTGAACGCAGCGTATTCAACCTTCCTTATCCTGCATGCGGGAGTCCGACGTACATGTCCGACAGGTTTGCCGGCCCATGGAGAGGCCGGGCATAGGGGAGCTTCCTCGTCCCGTTTCTAGACGGTTGTTTGGAAAAGCAGGACAATCGAACAGGCATTCATCTTCGACTCCTCACCTGGAGGCTCAGCATGCACCCTACGTCGAAACGACGTTCACTTGTCCTTCTCGCGATTGGGACGGTCGTTGGTTGTGGAGGTTCCATCGATGGCCCAGCCCCCGTCGTCACCGGTGTGGCTCCGGCGGGCGTGTGCCAGGCCCAGCTCACGACCACCGTCGAACTGAGCGGATCGGGCCTTGCCCCTTTGTACACGGGTGCGCTCGACAACGGCGAGCTGGAGCTGCCGAAGGTGAGCTTGACCCGCGTCGCCGACGTGGCCGGCGTGTCGCTCGCCGCGGTCACGCCCGTCGCCATTCCCGATGACGCCGCCAATCCCGCGTCCAGCCACGTTCGCTGGAATCACCAGGCCAGCATGGTGTTCGATGTCTCCCCCGATTTGCAGTTGTCGAGCGGCCTCTACGACGTCGAAGTGGCCAACAGCAACGGCAAGACGGGACGGTTCCCCTCGTCGCTCCTGGTGACTCCTCCGCCAACCCTCGTCAAAATCGAGGCTGACCTCGCGTGCAGCGAGAAGCCCAACACCTTCACCTTGACCGGGGACTTCTTCATCCGCTCGGCCAGTGGGGCGACGCCGACGGTCGCCATCGGCGAGCAGATTCTCAGCCCAACCAGCATGACCGGCTGTCGCGATCTGCCGGGCACGGGCGGTTTCCAGGCCTGTACCCAGATGGTGGTGGCCTTGGCTCAGTCCCTGCTTCAGCCCAGCGTGGTGCCGGTGGTGGTGACCAACCCCGATCCGGTTGGTTGCCATTCTTCGGAGGCTGTCATGTTGACTCTGGTTCCGGCGCCGGTGGTCACCAGTGTGGTGCCGGACCTCGCCTGCGCGGCCGAGGGCGCGGTCCTGGTGACCGTGCAAGGAACCGGATTCCTGACCGTGGACGGCAAGACACCTTCGGTGAACATCGCCGGTGCGACGGTGACCTCGACCGCCTCGGAATGCACGCCCATCACCGGTGTTCGCGAGGTCACCCAGACCTGCGGCAAACTGCATATCGCGATTCCGGTGGGCACGGCGGCGGGACGTCCTGAGGTGGTGGTGTTGAACCCAGCCCCTGCCGACTGCTCGTCTATCCCGACCCGGCCCATCACGCTGTTCGATCGACCACTGGTGCTGGCAGCCATTCCTGACATGGCCTGTGCCGCCGAGGACGCGGTGGCGATCAAGATCCAGGGTGCGGGCTTCTTGACGGTTGATGGGACTTTGCCCACCGTCACGGTGGCTGGTGTACCGGTGGTCGCGGCGGTAACCCCCAGTTCGTGCATTCCCGTCCCCCACGTCATCGAAATCGTGCAGCTCTGCACCGAAGTGGTCATCACCGTTCCCAAGAGCACGGCGGCTGGTCAACCGGTGGTGGTGGTACGCAATCCCTCGCCGGCTGACTGCTCGTCGTTGCCTTCGAAGCCCTTCATGCTGTTCGATCGTCCGGCGGTCGTCAGCGCGATTCCCGACATGATTTGCACGGCGGAGGGAGCCGTTCCCGTGACCCTGACCGGAACCGGGTTCCTCACCGTGGATGGTGTCCCTCCCGTGGTCAGCGTGGCCGGCGTGGCGCTGACGCCGACTGTCTCGGAGTGCACCGTGGTGGATGGTCCCAGGGAGGTCGTGCAGAGCTGTACGCGGCTGCAGATCGCCGTTCCCGCTGCCACCGCGGCAGGTCAACCTGTGGTGGTGGTCAAGAACCCGGCGCCCGCGGGGTGCTCTTCCTTGGCCTCGACCCCGATCATGCTGTTCGATCGCCCGATGGTCATCAGCGCGCAGCCTGACCTGGCCTGCACCGCCGACGGCAGTGTCTCCATCAAGCTCACGGGGCTGGGTTTCCTCACTATCGATGGCGTCGCCCCCACCGTCAGCGTGGCCGGCGCGCCCCTGACCTCGTTGGCCTCCGGCTGCACGCCCATCGTCGGTCCCGTCGAGGTGGCCCAGGCTTGTAGCGAACTGACGGTTTTGGTGCCGGGCGAGACGGCGGTTGGGCAACCGGACATCATCGTGACCAATCCCTTGCCGGTGGGGTGTTCCTCGTTGCCGACCAAACCCTTGAGCCTGGTCGATCGCCCGCAGATCGCCTCGATCACTCCGGACGAAACCTGTTCGGCCGATGGCGCGCGGACCATCGCGATCAAGGGGACGGGTTTCCTGACCGTGGACGGCGTGGCCCCGGTGGTCACGCTGGGAGCGCTGTCCTTGCCCTCGACCGCGGTGGACTGCACCCCGATGGAAGGGCCCGCGGAGACGGTGATGCTGTGCAATCAGGTCGACGTGACCATCCCGGTGAATGCGCCTGCCGGCGCCCTGGCGGTCAGCGTGACCAATCCCGCGCCAGCGGCTTGCGCTTCCTTGGCTGGCCCGGTTCTGACCCTCTTCGATCGCCCGATCATCAGCAAGGTGACCCCCGGAGCGGCTTGCGAGAACGCTGGCAACACCGCGGTGGTCCTGAGCGGCAGCAACTTCGTTGTGCTCGACGGCGTGGCTCCGTCGGTGAAGGTTGGCGACCAGGTGTACACCGCCACCGCCTCGGGCTGCGCCGTGGTGCCCAATACGGGCAAGCCGACCCAGACCTGCACGAGCCTGACGGTCAACGTGGCGCCCGCCAGTCTGACCCCGGGCAAGCTGCCGGTCATCGTCACCAATCCCACCGGCATCGGGTGCGCCTCCTCCGGCACGGCCGTCCTCGAAATCACGGCGCCGCCCCAGCTCACCTCGGTCTCCACCTCCACCGTGTGCGCGGGCGCCGCTTCGATCGTCTTGACCGGCAGCAATTTCGCCGAGGCCGCGACCGTCACCGTCAACGGTGTCGCCGCCAGCAGCGTGACCGTCTCGGCCAACGGCACGTCCGCTGTGGCGGATCTGAGCGGTCTGCTCAACGCGGGTGGCCCCTACGATGTGACCATCTCCAACGGCGCGAGTTGCTCCTCGACCATTGCCGCGGCGGTGCTCGTGGTCAGCGGCCCGAAGATCTTCTTTTACGATCCCTCGGTTGCCTACAACGGGATCTCCATCGAAGGCACCCTGTACGGCAGTGGTTACACCGGAGCTGTCCAGAGTGTCAGCATCAAGAGCGGGAGCGCGGCTGCTATCCCGCTGGGCTTCAAGCAGGACGCGAGCAATGCCAACCGCGTGTTGGCGGTGATCCCCAAGGGAACGCCCGCCGGGACCTATGACATCGAATTGCGCGACACGACCTCCTGCCCGGCCACCCTCACGGAGGGTTTGGTGGTGACCGAAACCACCACGGTCACGCTGGCCACGCCCGTCCTGAACCCGCCCTTTGGCTGGAAGGATGGCAGCACCGCCAGCACCGTCACGGCCAGTGCCGCGGCCACCGGCTTCGTCGCGGTTCCCCGCCTGTATCTGAACCCCACGACGCCCGGTGCCGGCACCTTGGCCACGCCGCTGGGTGCGGTGGCGTTCATCGACAAGACGCAACTGACGGTCATGGTTCCCGCCGGCTTGCCCCTCGGCTCCTACGACCTCATCGTGGTGAACCCCGACGGCACCGTGGGCGTGGCTCTCTCCGCCTACACCGTGATGCAGGATCCGCCTCCCCGTGTGGAGGCGGTCTCGCCTGGATCCGTGCAGAACCAGCCAGGACAGGTGGTCAACGTTTCGGGAAGCCATTTCCGAACCCCGACGGTGACCCTCTCGTGTGTGAACTCCGCGGGAGCAGCCCTGGCCACCTCGCCGAGCGCGGCGGTCAGCAACGCCAGCGCCACCGGCCTGACCATCACATTGGACGGTTCCGCGGCCGGTGCGGCCTGCGTGATTCGCGTGAACAACGCCGACACCTCCTACGGGGACTTCTCGGCCCTGGTTGTCACCAACCCCGCGCAGAATCTCTATCCTGCCAAGAGCGGCCCCACACTCGCCTCGGCGCGACGGGCGCCCGTGGCCTTGGGTGGTGATGCCTCCAATGCCGCCCGCTATCTGCACGTCATCGGTGGCGACGACGGGAATACCACCGCTTTCGACACCGTCGAGACCGCGCCCCTGTCCTTGCTGGGTGTGCCCAATGCCTTCTTCACCCAGCGTAACAAACTCAAGCAGGCGCGTGCCTTCGCTGCGGGCGTTCAGATTGGTCGCTTCCTCTATGTGGCCGGCGGGCAAGCGGCGGGTGTGGCGCTCGCCTCGATCGAGCGGGCCTACGTTCTCGATCCCGAGAGCCGCGGGCAGATCTCCAATCTCCTGGTCGACATCGACAAGACCGCGGGTGTGGGGCCGGGAATCTGGTACTACCGGGTCGCGGCCATCATGGACACGAGCGACGCCGTCAATCCGGGTGGGGAGAGTCTGCCCTCGGATCCCTTCCCCGTGCGCTTGCCCGACCTGGGCAACACCAAGTTTGACGTCTACCTGACTTGGAAGGCCCAGCCAGGCGCGACGAAGTACCGTGTGTATCGTAGTCCGGTCGCAGGCGCCACCGTGGGGACCGAACAGGTGATCGCCGAAGTCGCCGCGCCCGGCACCACCTTCACAGACAACGGCATCGCACCCATCTCGACCGACGAGCCTCTAGCCATCGGATCGCTCGGGACCTGGCAGGTCTTGCCGGCGACCTTGGCCACGCCTCGCGAAGGTGCCGCCATGACCTGGGGCATGGACCCGGGTGACGCGAGCAAGGCCTACATTTATGTGCTTGGTGGACGGCAGAACGCCACCACGGCCCTCGACAGCATCGAGATCCTGCCGATCACCCTGGCGGAGGGCGGCGCGCAAACGCCCGCCGCTGCCTTCGTGGCCTCGACGACGCCGTTGTCAGCGGCCCGTTGGCAGCTCGGGGCGAGCCGCGCGACCAACGATCTCTCTCCGCGTATCCCGGTGGGGACGACCTACGTGTACGCGCTGTCCGGTGTGGCGGCCGACAGTACGCTGGTGACCAAGGCAGAGGCCGCGCCCATCACGGCAGGCGGCCAGCTGGCCGCGTTCATCGATCTCGGCAACTCCCTGAACCGCGCTGGGTACGCCACCCTGGTGGCCGGCAACTTCGTGTTTGCCTTTGGCGGCGGCAACGCCGGCCCCGACACCGGCGTGGTGAGCGGCGAGATCTGCGGGCCAGGGGTCAACGGGTGCGGTCCGGTGGCCAAACAGGTGCCGCCCGGGATCGCCAACTGGAACGCTGGACAGTCCATGCAGGTGGCTCGCTACCAGATGGGCGGCGTCTTGTCGGGCGCCTACTTCTACGTCGTGGGTGGGGTCACCAGCGCGGGGACGCCGCCGGTCGTCACCAACAGCACCGAATACCGTCTCTGGTAATGGGAGGAAACATCATGCGTATCGCGATAGTCCTTTCATTGTGCTTGTCGCTCTCCTCCCTCGCGTTTGCCCAAGATGACGTCACCCCTGCGGAGGCGCCGACGGACACCTCGCTGGAGACGGTCGTGGAGTCGCCCCCTGCCCCGGACGCAAGCGCGGCCCCGCAGACCCTCCTGGCTCTGCCGACCTGGGAGATTTCGCTCAAGGCGGGGGGCCATTTCCCCCAGATCGCCAATCGCTTGGACAGCAACTTCGACGTCATTCTCAAGGTCGGCTACGGCGTGGCCCTCGATCGTCGCCTGCAGGTCTTCGCGGATTTCGCCTACAGCCAGCCCTCGCACACCACCCGCGACACGGATCCCAGGCTGGTGGGTGCGGGGACCGAGTTCTCCTCGACGTTGACCGTGCGCGATTTCACCACCACTCTCGGGGCGGCGTACTTCTTCCGTTTGCCCCATCCGCGCATGACGTCCTACGCGGGCGCGGGGTTGCAGCTTCATTTCCTGTGGTCTGGCGTGAGCGGTTCGACCCCTTGCGCATTCTTCGGCGACCAGACGGAGACCTCGACCCAGGTCGGGGGCGTGGCCTTGGGTGGGGCGGCCTTCCGGCTGGGGCCAGGGGCCATCTTGGGCGAGCTGCGCTTCGGTTTCACCCCGGTGTCGCAGAAGGCGACGGGCTCGAGCAACATCGCAGCCCTGTCGCTCCTCTTGGGGTACGGGCTGTACCTGTAAGGGATCAGCCCAGTGCCGCTTCCCTGGCCTTGCGGAATCCCGGCAGCGAGCGTTCGATGGTGTCCATCGACGTGGTGATGGAGAGTCGCAGGTAGCCGGCGCGGCCGAAGCCGGTGCCGGGAACCGCCAGCACGCCCTGATTCACCAGCAGGCGCACGAATTCCACGTCGTCGGCGATGGGGGTCTTGAGGAAGACGTAGTAGCCGCCTTCGGGCTTGTTCACCTGGTAGCCGGCGGCGGCCAGGCCGTCGCACAGGACATCGCGCTTCTTCTGATAGGCGGCCAGATCCACGCAGGCGTCGGCGGCCTCGGTCATCACCAACTGCCACAGGGCTGGGGCGTTGACGAAGCCCAGGGTGCGGTTGGCGAAGGCGCAGGCCGCAGCCATGGCTTGCACGTCGGGCAGACGCGGCGAGAGCGCGAGATAGCCGATGCGCTCGCCGGCCAGGGCTTGCGACTTGGACCACGAGAAGCAAATGACCGATTGCCTGATGTGCGCCGCCACCTCGGGCTGCTTGTGGCCGTCGTACACCAGGCTCTTGTAGGGCTCGTCGCTGATGACCAGCGGCGGGTTGGGCAAGCCATCCAGCAGGACGCCCAGATCGCGCAGCAGCTCGGCCGGGTACACGCGGCCTGAGGGGTTGTTGGGCGTGTTGAGGATGATGGCGCGGGTGCGCGGGGTGATGGTCGCGGCGATGCGGTCCACGTCGGGGAGGCAGTGGTCATCGGTTTCGACGACCTTGATCGTCCCCCCGTGGTTGCCCACGTAGAAGGGATACTCGGCGAAGAAGGGGGCCAGCAGCATCACCTCGTCGCCCGGATCCAGAATGGCCTTCAGGATGACGTTCATCGCGGCGGCCGCGCCCACGGTCATGCAGATGTGCTCGGCCGAGAAGGGCTGGCCCACCTCGCGCGTCAGCTGGTCGGCGACGACGGCGCGCACCTCGGGAAATCCGGGGTTGGGCATGTAGCCGTGGCTGTGCGCGCGGCCGCTGGCCACCACCTTGTGCAAGGCGCGCAAGGTCGGCTCGGGCGGCTCCACCTCGGGGTTACCCAGGGTGAAGTCGAACACGTTCTCGGCGCCGCGCTCCTTCTTCAGGCGCGCGCCTTCCTCGAACATGCGTCGGATCCACGAGGCGCGCTCCAACTGCGAGGCGATGTGCTTTGCGACTGGCATTAGCGGGCAAACAGCTCGTTGCGGGTGACCATGTTCACGCCCGCCGCACGCAAGGCAGAGGCCGCGCCATCCGGATCGTTGAAGCGGAAGATGAGCACCGCCTTCTGTCCCTCGCCAAAGGGGAAGGCGTACATGTACTCGATGTTGATGGTGGTGCGCTCGAAGGCCGCCAGGATCTTGGCCAGCCCGCCGGGCCGGTCTTCCACCTCGACCGCCAGGACCTCCGTGGGCTTGACCACGTACCCTTCGGCCTCGAGAACCTTGGTGGCCGCGATGGGATCCGACACGATGACGCGCAGGATGCCGAAGTGCTGGGTGTCGGCGACGGATAGGGCCCGGATGTCGATTCCCTTGTCGGCCAGGAGGCGACAGGGGGCCGCGATGTGACCGGGCTTATTCTCGGCGAAAATCGAGAGCTGATGAATTTTCATGACTGGCCTCGCTTGTCGATGACTCGCTTTGCCTTACCTTCGCTGCGTTGGATGGTTTGTGGTTCCACCAGGGTGATCTTCATGCGAATGCCGATCACGCGTTCGATGGTGTCGCACAGCTTCTCTTGTAGGGCCTCCAGGGCGCCCACGCGATCGCTGAACACCTGGGCCGTGACCTCGACCTGCACCTCGACCTGGTCCAGGCCGCGCTCGCGGGTCAGCAGGATCTGGTAGTGGGGCAGGGTGCCTTCCACTTCCAGCAACACCGCTTCGATCTGCGATGGGTACACGTTGACCCCGCGGATGATCATCATGTCGTCGCTGCGGCGGCCGATACGGCGTATGCGGCGCAGGGTGCGGCCACAGGCGCAGGTTCCGGGCACGAAAGCGGTGATGTCGCGCGTGCGGTAGCGGATCGTGGGCATGGCCCACTTGGACATGGCGGTCAGCACCAGCTCGCCCTCTTGCCCGTCGGGCAGGACCTTGCCGGTCTCGGGATCGATGATCTCGGGATAGAAGTGATCCTCGAAGATGTGCAAGCCTTCGTGGCAGGCGCACTCGATGGCCACGCCCGGTCCGATGATCTCCGACAGATCGTAGATGTCGTAGGCCTTGATGTTGGTCACGCTCTCGATGTGGTGGCGCATGGAATCGGTCCAGGGTTCGGCGCCGAACACGCCGGCGCGCAGGGGCAGCGCCTTCAGATCCATGCCCAGTTGACCGGCGCGATCGATGAGGTGCAGGAAGTAGCTGGGCGTGCAGCAGATGGCGGTGGCGCCGAAATCCTTGAGCAGCATCAACTGGCGCTCGGTGTTGCCGCCCGAGATGGGGATGACCGTGGCGCCGAGGCCCTCGAGTCCATAGTGCGCTCCCAAGCCGCCGGTGAAGAGCCCGTAGCCATAGGAGTTCTGGATGATGTCGCCCGCGTGCAATCCGCAGGCGGCGAAGCTGCGCACCATCACAGAGGTCCACACGTCGACGTCCTGCTTGGTGTAGGCGACCACGATGGGCTTGCCGGTGGTCCCGCTGGACACGTGCACGCGCACCACGTCCTGCAAGGGCGAGGCGAACAGGCCAAAGGGATAGGTGTCGCGCAGGTCCATCTTGGTGGTGAAGGGCAAGAGCGCGACGTCCTCCAGCGAGCGCACGCTGTCCGGGTTGAGGTTGCGGCTTTCCATGCGTTGCCGGAAGAGGGCGACCTTTTCGTAGGCGCGGGCCAGAATGGCGCGCATGCGCTCCAGCTGCAGTTTGCGCAGCAGAGGAACGGGCACGAAGTCGGGGGCGCTCGCGGGATGGTAGGTGGGATTGGTCATGCGTTCTTCCCCATGGCGAAGGCTTGCAGGTTGATGGCGTGCAATTTGTCGGGTAGGGCGGCCGTGATGGCTGCGTGCCAGAGATTGTCGGCAAGATCGAGGCGGCGTGCAAGCGATCCGAGCAGGGCCACGTTCAGGCTCTTTTTGTTGGCCAGCTTGGATTCATCAATTTGCGCGGGCTGAATGAGCACGCCACCTGCCTTCAGCATGGGCCGCGCCACCTCGACCTGGCTGGCGGCCAGGACCACCAGAAAGTCGGCCTGGCCCTGCGGCACCATGGGCGAGAACACTTCTGGGCCGAAGCGCACGTCGCTGGACACCGAGCCGCCCCGTTGGCTCATGCCGTGAATCTCGCTCTTCTTCACGTCCAGGCCGGCGCGAAAGGCCACGTCGGCCAGGATGGCGGCGGCCTTGAGCACGCCTTGCCCGCCCAGCCCGGCGATGACGACGTTGGTGACCGAATTACTGGGCATTGGCTTTCTCCCGCAGCTTGATGGCGCCCGCGGCCAGCAGGCAGGGTCGGCGTGTGATGATGACCGACAGCTCGTCGCGCCCCAGGGCCTCGGACACCACGGCGCTGATCTTGGCGCTGTCCGCGATGGGGTCGATGATGGTGATGTTCTTGATGCCCACCGATCGCGCCAGATCCTCGTAGCTCACCCTGCCGGTGGCGTTGTGGTTGAGTTTGCGGCCCGTGCCCGGGTGCTCTTGCAGGCCGGTCATGGCGGTGGTGCCGTTATCCAGGATGATGAGCACGTGCCCGGTGGGCGGCGGGTTGTAGACCATCTCGACCAAGCCGGTGATGCCGCTGTGAACGAAGGTGGAGTCGCCGATCACGCTGACCACCTTGCGCGCCTCCTCGGCCGGCAAGACGTGACGCATGCCCAGGCCCACGCCGATGGAGGCGCCCATGCACACGCAGCTGTCCATGGCCGAGAAGGGCGGCAGCACGCCCAGGGTGTAGCAGCCGATGTCGCCCGACACGATGCAGCCCAGGTCGCGCAGCGTCTCGAAGACGTTGCGGTGTGGGCAGCCGGGGCACAGCTCGGGCGGCTTGCCGGCGGGCGGCTTGCCTTCGGGCGATACGTCGCTCTCCAGAATGCGCTGCACGCGCTTCACGTTCAGCTCGCCGAAGCGGTACATCTCGGGCTTCTGCTCGACGTCGATGCCCGCGGTCTTGGCCGCCTCATAAAGGAGGGGATCGCCTTCCTCGATCACCATGCAGCAGTCCACGCTCTCGGCAAAGGCACGCATGGTCTCGACGGGCAGGGGATGGGTCATGCCCAGCTTCAGCACGCGTGCGTTGGGCGCGGCCTCGCGCACGTGCTGAAAGCTGATGCCCGAGGTGATGATGCCCAGACTGCTGTCGCCCTCGGTGGTCATGTGCGGGCCCATGTCCTCGTTCCACGCCGCCATCTCGGCCAGCTTGCCGCGCAAACGAACGTGCGCCGGCCGTGCATAGGCCGGGATCATCACCCGGGCCGCCACGTCACGCACGAAATGGGGCGCGGGCGCCGGGCGCTTGGCCCCCGGCTGCAGCACGGTGGCCGAGTGGCACACGCGCGTGGTCATGCGCAGAAGCACCGGCGTCTTCCAGCGCTCGGACAGTTCGATGGCCAGCAAGGTGAAGTCGTACGCCTCTTGCGAATCCGCCGGCTCCAACATGGGTAGGCCCGCGGCCACGGCGAAGCGGCGGTTGTCCTGCTCGTTTTGGCTGGATGCCATGCCCGGATCGTCGGCCGAGACGATGACCAACGCCCCGGTGACACCGGTGTAGGCCACGGTGAAGAGCGGATCGGCCGCCACGTTCAGCCCCACGTGCTTCATGGTGACCAGGGTGCGGCCGCCGGCAAACGCCGACCCGATGCCCACCTCCAGCGCCACCTTTTCATTGGGCGCCCACTGGGCCCGACCGCCCATGCAGTCGAACGCCTCCAGAATCTCCGTTGATGGCGTCCCCGGATAGCCAGTGCCCAACGCAACCCCGGCATCCAACGCGGCCTGCGCCACGGCTTCATTACCGCTAGCCAAGCGGCGTTCGAACTTCTCTTGTGACATGTACTTCAGCCTCGAAAGGCACTGTTTTGGCCTTTCTGCTCCCCGACGGCAAGAGGCATGATGGGCTTGACGACGTTCAAGCGAATGCGGTGCGTCCTCTCACCCGCTCGCAAGCCCGGACAGCACCGAATCGTTCGCCGGGCTCGCCCCAGGCGTACGAGCCGAAGAGCCAAGCGTTGCCACACAGTCCCTCGGCACGGGCGCGCGCCAGGCCTGCGCGGACTTTCGGCAACACCTCTGCACGCCGCGTGCTTGCTTGCTCGCGCTCCCTCGCCACCTCGTCCTCGAAGTGCGCCCGCACCGCGCGCCCAAAGGCACGCACCAGGTCGGCAACGAGGGGGCGGAGAATCGATGCCGATGGGTCACGGGAAGGCTGTTGATGGGTCATCCTGGTCTTGATGATCGGTGCCCGGTCAGGGATTGGTGCCACGTCCGCACCGTGATGGCTGGTATTCCGCGCAGTCTCGGCCGGTCCGTTCATGCCAACGGCCGGCCACCCGAAGAGGAACGGGCCCATGGCGCCATCGTGATGATGGTGCCGCGCGGCCCAATGAGGGCCACCCCCATGCCGTGATGGCCGGCGCGGCATGGTCCGTTGACGCCTATCCCCAGGAGGAACAGGGCCACACGCCTGGGCCGATCACCGGTACTCCACGCGTCAACGGCCCCTACACCATAGAGGAACGGTGCCACACCCCAAGGTCGATCGGCCCTACCCGTAGGTTGATGGCCGGTACCCCGGGGGGCCAAGGTCGACGCTTGGGCGAAAGGCCCGAAGGGGCTCCTGAGAAAGCGGCCGCGGGCCGCTGCGGTGGCATGTATGCCCAGCGGGGGACGTCCATCTCCGGCCGGGCGCCGTCGCCTTAATGGATGACTGGCTGTCGGTTGCGCCCGTCCATGATGGACTCGATCGTCGCTTGGCATCGTCAGCCCGCAGACGGCCTGCCGAGCAGCTCCTTCCGCCCCGCCGGGCACACATGCCCCCGCTGCCGCGCCCCGCTTCCTTTTACTGGATTATCAGCTTCTGGTTCAGCCGGTGTGGTCGAGGGGATTTCTCAGGCTTGGGTCTACCAGGATGGGGTACGCTCGCGTCAGCTGGGATGTCATATGGTCCCCTCGAAGCCCCGATCCGCAGGCTGGCTGATCGAGTGGGAGTGATCCTTGCGGATAACAAGTCGACCTGGTTCCGAAGAACGTCTGGGAACAGAGCAAGAAGGATTCTGACTCGCACCTGCTAAGTGATGCCGATGCGGCCGTCCTCATTGGCGCGACCCTCCTGCATGACATCGCCATGCACCTCCGGGAGCAGGCATCCTGAGCTCAAGCGGCACATCGAGGCCTGGCAAGAAATGAAGCGCACGGGATCCAAGTGGTCACCGGAGCCGACGAGTAGGGGAGCGGGGCGCTGGCTGGCAGCGAGACTGCTTCGAGTCGACGTAAGGGTGCGCCTGCAAGGCCTTCACCAGTTCTTGGCCCTTCGTTGCCGGGAGGGCCAGCACGCGGAGGCGGGGCGGGTGGCGCCGAGGGAACGGGGGCCCGCGGCGCGGCTCGGTGCGGGCCGCCCGTGCTGCGGGCGCACTCCGGGATGATCGCTTTGACACCTTTGCGAAACGAATCACCGAGACGTGACGTGGGAAGGGCTCCCTCGGTGACAGGACCCGCCCCGCCGGAGCATGCGGGTCACACCACCGAGTACGCCCTGTGCGCGAATCACCGAGACGTGACGTGGGAAGGGCAGGCATCTCTTGGCGCTGGTGTCCGGCTCACGCGGAGACTAGGTTTGCGGGCCCATGTGTCAGTCGTGCAAGAAGAAGACTCCCCTCACGGAACCACCCGTTCGTGCGACCTTGTTTGGCGATATGCCGCTGCGGGCTTGGTGCGGGGGAGGGCAGGAATCGGAGCCGTGGTTGTCGTTCGTGCGCGCGCGGGCGATGATCGAACGCGACGACCACCAGGGCGCCGCGGGCGTGTTGCGCGAGATCCTCGCGATGCCGGGATTGGAGTCGCGCCACTACTTGCAGGCTTGGCACGTGCTTCGGTCAATCGGCGTCGCGCCGGAGGGCGGGGCGGCACCCGAGCTGTTGGGGGTGGTGGTCGAGGTCGCGCTGCCACGCGGGCTCGATCTCCTGGCCGCGTATGCCGATCTGTCGGCGAGGTACTACAACTTCTCTGGCGCGGGGCTTGTCTGGGAGCACCCTGATGATTCTCTCGATTCCCAGATTCGCGCCGTGCTCGACGCCGGTGGGCCGATCGCCGCGGCCATCGGTCCTTGGGAGGGTGAGCGCCCCGAGCCGCCACCCGCCGGTCACATGCGCATCAACCTCCTGACCCCGGCCGGGTTGATGTTCGGGCAGGCCCCCATGAACGCCTTGGCCGCCGATCCGCTGGCCGGCACCATGGTGAGCGCGGCCACCACGCTCATGAAGGATCTGGTCGCAAGGGCGCGCGTGGCCAAGGCGGAGACCCGGTCTGCGAAGGATCGCGCGTAGCCCGCTCGATCAGCTTTTGCGGCGAATCAACGCGCGCAAGATCCGGCTGACGATGGGGTGCGAGTGTGGATGTGCGGCCGCCGCGCGAAGCTGACGCCGGATCAGGCTGCCCACCTCCCGCACATGGGTTCGCAGGGACGGGTGCACGATGCGGACGCGCATGAGCGGACGGGTGGCCGTGGACAGGTCCAATTTGTAGCGGCTGATGCCACCCAGAAAATCGTACTCGCGCAGCCCGGCCGCGATGGCGCTGCGGATGTTGTGGGCCTGCAGCACCAGACCCACCTGCACGTTGGACGGTACCTGCGGGCTGCGGCCCCCTTGGTAGAAGTGGACCTTTCCGTTCCACTCGATGCTGTAGGAGGCGGCCACGGGCCTGTCGCGCACGCTGAGCCAGGTCAGGTCCAGCGCGGCCCTTTGCAGCAGCCAGGGCATGATGGCCTCATGAAAGGCCGAATAGCGAGCAGAGGCAAACACGCCGGGTTGCTCGGCCTGGGACCAGCGCGCGCGGTGCAGGTCCACCAGAATTCGGTACCCCTCGGCGAGATCTTGGGGCGAAGCCGCGCGACGAAAGACGTAGTCCTGGCCTGCCCAGCGCTCGAAATAGCGAAGGGTGCGTTTGAGCGAGGCTTGGCGAGGCGGGGTCAGGGAAGCGAGGTACGCCTCCCAGCTTTGGGGCAGCACGATGTGCGGCGACGCACCGGTCACTTCGGCCACCACGTGCAGGCCCCGGGCGTGCGCCTCGCGGGCCAACAACACCGGCATCAGGTCGTCGCCGCTCATCGAATCAAAGAGTGCGTCGTCCCACCGGCCCAGCGCCGTGCCCGCCAACAACTCGGCCAGGGATCTGGCCACCGACACCTCGGCCCCGGTCTCCGCGATGATGCCGATGTAGTCGGAGACGATGGCGTCGGCTTCGTCCTCGCCGGATCCCAGCAGCTCGAGACGACGTAGACCGCGATGCCCTCCCCGCGGGCAACGGCGCGAGGACAGCGGCGCCAGTCCGACCAGGCGCGCACCATCGCGAAACGCCACGGCCCGGAGCTGCCGATGGTCGGCTTGGCCAAACTGGTCCCACCATGGCAGCAACCATCCCGGGCTCACGGTGGGCGCGTCACTGCGGCTCCGCTGCAGCAGATCGCTCCACTCCGAGGCCATCGCACGAAGCTCCGCGATGTCGTTCAGGACCTGTGTGCTCAGCATGCCCGGCCCTTTCGCGCGCGCCCTCCCAGCCGACCCATGGCCCCCTGCATCCCCATCTCCTCCTGTCCGCCTGCACAGGATAGCGCCGTCCGCGTGATTGTCATGGCGGTGCGCGACCCCACGACGGTGCGCAGCCGCCCACCGCATCCCGTGAAAACCGCCGGCGCGCAGGGCTTGCTGGCATTCGCCACGGCGGAAATGCAAAACGGCGCAAGCCGTGAGCTTGCGCCGTGGGGAGAGACCCCGTGTCTTTAGAAACCGGCGCCCACGGCGAAGCCGAAGATGCCGCCCTTCATGCTGTTGTCGTCGTCGTCCACCGCGCTGTAGCCGCCGCCGAACACCTCCGCGCTCATGGCGAACCACTTGCTCACGCGCATCTCGTAGCCGACGGAGAGCATGGCGCCTAGCCCGCCCGCGCCGCGCTCGAGGTCATCGTTCTTGTCGTCGTCATTATTGTCATCGTCGTGATCAATGTCGCGGTTCGAGGCCGCGACCGCCAGACCCACCGAGCCGGCGACGTACAGGCCGAAGTCCGTGGTGTAGATGTACTCGGGACCGGCATAGCCGAAGCTCACGGCTCCCCATTTGTCGGTCCGGCCGTCGGCGGGAGGCGTGTCGTAGATCAGTTTCTTGGTCGGCCTCACGAAGGATTGCAGGCGGGCGCCCACGCGGCTGTGCTCGCTCAGGGTGGCGCCGACGCGCAGGATTCCCGTCACCCCTTCCAGCGCCTTGGAATCGCGCGTGGTCAGGCGGTTGTCGCCATCTTCGCCGAACAGGCCGGCGCCCACCAGCAGGCTGGCGTACATGGGCGCGCGCCGGCCGCGGCCCCACCCGATGGCGGGTTCGGGGCCTTCGGGAACGGCCACCACGACCGGGGCCGGGGGTTCCGGGATGGGCGTTGCCGTTGGCTGGGGGGACGGCGCGGGCACGTTGCTTTCGCCCGCGACGGCCGTGCTTTCGCTCGTCGGGGCGGGCACGGTGGTCTCATCAGCCAGCGCGGTGCCCGAGGAAGCGAAGAGGGCGGTGCAAAAGAACATGGCGGATCGCATGGAGGCTCCTTTCAGTCCGTGGTTTGTTTGCGGGTGCTTGTTCTGAAAAACACCAGCGGCCCGCGAAGCTGTCACCTCGCCTTCTCGATGCCCGGCACGATCCCGGGCTTGTTGCGGGACTCCCGCGATCCGTCGCCCATCTCGCTTCACGCAGCGGGTGATGGTCGTGGCCAACAGCGTGGGCCTGTCAGGCCGTGCCGGGCGCTTCGCTTCGGTGGGTCTGATAGGGTGGGGGCATGAAGCCGCTTCCCCCTTGTCTGCTGGTGGCCTTGGCCGGTGTCACCTGCGTTTTGCCCCCCAAGGCCAAGACCGTGCCGGCCTCCGGGGTGGCGGGCTCGTCCTGCGCCTCCGTGACTTCGCCGCGCAAGAAGGGCGAGAACCCCTTTGCCGGTGCGTGTTTCCTGGTGGACCCGGTGTCCAATGCCCGTCGCACCGCGGATTCATGGCGTGGCTCGCGGCCGGACGATGCGGCGGCCATGGACAAGATCGCCAACCAACCCGCGGCGGCCTGGTTCGGTGACTGGAACGGACGCATCGACTACGATTTGGAGATCTACGTCCGAAAGCACGCGCGCTCGGACGCCCTGCCGGTGTTCGTGCTCTACAACCTGCCCAACCGCGACTGTGGGCAGTACTCGGCCGGCGGGGCCAGCGGACCCGCGCGCTACAAGACATGGATTGATCGCGCCAAGAAGGGCATCGGCTCCATGCGCGCCGTGGTCGTTCTGGAACCCGACGCACTGGGGTTGCTCGACCGATGCCTTACGCCCGAGGACCAGCAGGCGCGCCTCGAGATGATGTGCTACGCGGTTCACACGTTGGAGTCCACACCGGGGGCCGCGGTGTACATCGACGCGGGTCACGACGCCTGGTTGCCGGCCGAGGACATGGCCGAGCTGCTCAAGAAGGCGTGCATCGCCGACGCGACCGGGTTCGCCTTGAACACCTCCAACTACCGCGCGACCGCGGACCTGCTGCGCTACGGACACCAGATCTCCAGCCGCGTGGGCGGCAAGCACTTTATCATCGACACGGGCCGCAACGGCAACGGCGCCCCGGAGGCTTCGGGCGAGGCCGCCTGGTGCAACCCCGATGGTCGGGCCCTGGGCGTGCCGCCGACCAGCAACACCCATGACCCACTGGTGGATGCCTTTTACTGGATCAAGCCGCCGGGCGAATCCGATGGCACCTGCAACCGTGGTCCGCGCGCCGGGGCCTGGTGGCCCCACTACGCCCTCGAACTTGCTAAACGCGCCAAATGGTAAGCCTGTGACCCGGATCATGGGGTGTCACGGGTTCTCCGTTGACTGGCAGGTTCCGATCGAAGAATCTCCAAGCCATGAGTTCCTCGGAAAAACCAGGAGACGTGCCGCCCGCGCCCCAGGCCACCCCGGCCGCGGCCCCTCCGCCCGCCGCTCCCCCTGCCAACCCTGAGACCGCCGCGCCGGTCGAGCCCGCCAAGGCCAGCGAAGTCGCGCCAGGCGCCGCTTCGGCCGAGCCCGCCAAGGGCGACGAAGCCGCGTCAGGCGCGCCGCCCGAGGGCGAAGCCGCCGCGGCCGCGCCCGCCGCTCCTTCGCCGGCGCCGCTGCCCGAGCCGGTCGAGATCAACCCCATTCCCGCCGAGTACTTCCGCCCCAGCGAGATTGACGGCCCCCTGCGCGTCTTGTTGGCGCTCTTCGTGATCGGGTTCGGCGTCTTCGTGTTCAACCATTGGAGCAAGTACGACAAGTACTCGGGTCAGACCGAGCAAGGATGGCACAAGGGCTCCAAGCAGATGGTCGAGATCACCCTGGTCAAGGAGGACAAGAGCAAGCTGGATTGCGCCTCCAACATCGCCATCGAGGGACTCGGCTGTGCCTACGATGCCAATTCGCAGCCGCGCGCGCAGCAGCCCAAGGACAAGACGTTGCACCCCTACTGCAACATCAAGAACGATGTCCTGCTGGCCGCCGGGCTGTGGGATTCGCCGGGCCTCCCCGCTCAACTACCCTCGGAACGCTTCACGGTGGTGTGCAACTACAACGTGGTGGGCGTGGTGAAGTCGGTGTCGCTGCGCTGGAACACCACCGATAAGTTCGATCCCGCCAAGCAGAGCCTCCCGGTCGGCACACTCACCGATTGCGTGATACCGCAATGACCTCGCGGCCCCTCACCGTCCGGTTCGCCGATTCGATCCGGTTGCTCCGCCTGCGTATCGTCACGGCATGGAACCTGTCCACGCCCGTGGAGCGGGCCACCACCATCATGCTCACCCTGATGATCGTGGGCGGCGTGTTCCTGCGCGTGCGCGAGGTGGCCTACCCCAACATCTTCACCTTCGACGAGCCCTTCTTCGTCCCCAACGGGCACAACTACCTGCTGGGCGTGAAGGACAACAACGACCACCCGCCGCTCTTCAAGATGATGGTGTCCTTGGGGATCCTCATCTTCGGCTTCAACGGGGCGGGCTGGCGTTTCCCGGCCCTGTGCTTCGGCATTCTCTCCATCGTGCTGGCCTACTGGCTGGGCAAGGCCTACTTCCGTTCGGCGCGCGCCGGGTTGATGGCCGCGGCCTTCGTGGCGGCCGACGGGTTCTTCATCTCCTATTCGCGCGTCGGCCTGATCGACGGCGTGCTCACCAGCATGATGCTGTGGATCATGTTCGCGGCCATCTGCGCGCGCACCTGGCGCGGGGTGCTGATGACGGCCGTGCTGGTGGGCATCACCACCGGGATCAAATGGAACGCGGTCTTCATCACCGTCCCTGCGGTGGTGACCATGTTGGTGGTGGGGCGCGTGCCTTTGTGGTCGCTGCTGCTCTTCGCGGTGGTGCCCTTCATCCAGTTCGGTATCTGGATGTTGGCCTTCTGGCTGACTGGCGAGCCCACCACACTCAAGGCGCTGTGGGATTGGATCCGCTACTTGCTCAAGAAGCACGTAGACATGAACAAGGACTCCAACCCGCTCAACTCGTCCTGGTACGCCTGGCTGATCTTCTATCGCCCGGTGGTCATCAAGTTCACCACCCACGGCATACACAAGTTCTACAGCTCGACCCTGGGCAATCCCATCTTCTGGATCTCCCTGGACCTGGTGATCCTGTGGACCCTGGTTCAGTCCTTCGCGCGCATGACGGCGGGCGGTGGCACGTTGCGGGCTCGCCTGGCCCGCGCCAAGGAATTCCTGGTGGGCAAGTTCGTGGGCCGTGCCGCCGTGCTGGTGATGGTGGGCTGGGTGGCGATGATGGCGCCGTGGACCATCCTGCGTAACAAGTACTCGTTCCAGCACTACTACCTGCCGCCCTACGCCTTCGGTCTTCTGACCCTGGGTGGTCTGGCCGCCTACTTCGAGCGCAAGCGCCCCAAGTACGTGATGATCTTCGTCGGCCTGGCGCTGGCCTTCTTCATTTACCTGGCGCCCATCTGGGGCGAATTCTCCATCCGGGAGTCAACCGCGAACCTGCGCCTGGCCTTCCCCGGCTGGCGTCCGTAGAGATGACGGGCTCCGCGGGGTAATGTCGTGGCCGTGGTCGTGGCCGTGGTCGATCTGAGAATGTTCGGTCACGGCCACGGCCACGACCAGGTCTACGACCACGACCTTCGTGGTTATCGCGGGATTAGGGTGACAGCGACCAGGTTTTTGGTCAGGATACGCCCCTTGTCATGAGCACCCCAGTCTTGAAAATAGGTATGCCGGCGGGATCGCTGGCCGATCCCAACCGCGGCGGCAATCTGATCAAGCTGCTCGACCAGGCCGGATTCAAGGTCTCGGGCTACGAATCGGGCGGGCCGACCAAGTTCACCATGGTCAATTACCTGTACGGCTGGGACGGTCGGCCGCAGGAGTTCGCCACCCAGTTGGCCATTGGCGAGCTGGACGTGGCCATCGCGGGCGACGACTGGATCCGCGAGCGCGTGCTCGAGCTGCGCTACGAGTACGGCAAGGAGGTCGAGCTGCGCAGGGTCATGTCGCTCAAGCGCGGCAGCGTGCGCCTGGTCGGCATCGTGCGGCCCGATCGCGAGTACGACGGCATCAACGGATTCCTGCAAGAGCTGACCAGCAGCAAGCCCTTGATCACCGCGGTGGCCGAGATGCCTTACCTTGCCCTGGAGTGGATTCAAGGGCGCCTCAAGGCCATGGGCCTGTTCGATCGCTACGCGCGCTTCGCGGTGCAGAAGTACAGCACGCCGTCGAAGATCGACAGCGGCGTGCTCATCTACGAAACCTGGGGCAAGACCGAATCGAAGGTGCGCAACGGCGGGGCCGACCTGGGGCTGGAGATAACCCAAAGCGGCAGCGCCATCCGCAACTACGGCCTGCGCATCATCGACCAGGTCATGGAATCGGGCACGTCCATCTGGGTCAACCCCAGGATCCGCGAGCAGCCCGAGACCCTGGAGCTGCTGCGCATGTTCCTGCTCAACCTGTACGGCGCCATCAATGCCGAGAACAAGGTCCTGCTGCTCTTCAACGTGCCGAACAAGAGCGCGGCCGACGTGGAGAAGTTCCTGGCTGAAAACAACCTGTTCGCTGACGAGCCCAGCCGCATCAGCGGCCAGGGCTACATCGAGTACAGCATCGAGGTCGACACGGCGAACCCCAAGTTGCCGCTGGCGCGTGTTCGCTACCAACTTGCCAAGTTGGGGGCCCGCGGCATCGACACCGTTCCGCTGACCTCGTCGATTCCCGACGCGAACGTCATCGAAGGGTGGTAGCCCGGGACGGGCGGTCAAAGATTCGGGACGCCCGACGCGCGTGGTAGGATAGACACTCGGCAGTTTGGCGGCTTTCGTTGTGCGCCGGCCGGTCTGCCCGAGGATCGTCCCGTGACCATTCGCATCCCCTTCAACCGCCCCTTCATCGCCGGCAAGGAGCTCCACTACATAGCCCAGGCGGTGGTGCAGGGGCAGATCGCGGCGGATGGCCTCTACACCAAGCAGTGCAGTCGTTTCCTCGAGCAGCGCTTTGGTTCCAGCCGGGTGTTGTTGACGCCATCCTGCACGGCCGCGTTGGAGATGGCGGCGCTGCTTTGCGACCTCGGTCCGGATGACGAGGTCATCATGCCGTCCTACACTTTCGTCTCGACCGCCGCGGCCATCGTGCGCACGGGGGCTCACCCCGTCTTCGTCGACGTGCGGTCTGACACGCTCAACCTGGACGAGACCAAGATCGAGGACTTCATCTGTCCGCGCACCAAGATGATCGTGCCGGTGCACTACGCGGGCGTCGCTTGCGAGATGGACACCATCATGGACATCGCCGCCCGCCACGGCCTGCGCGTGCTCGAAGATGCCGCCCAGGGCGTGAACTCGTTCTACAAGGGGCGCGCGCTCGGCAGCATCGGTAACTTCGGAGCCTACAGCTTCCACGAGACGAAGAACGTCATCTGTGGCGAGGGCGGCGCCCTGTGCGTGAACGACGCGCGCTTTGTGCGGCGTGCGGAGATCATCCGCGACAAGGGGACCAACCGTCAGCAGTACTTCCGGGGCGAGATCGACAAGTACACCTGGGTCGACGTGGGATCGTCCTATGTGCCCAGCGAGATCAGCGCGGCTTTCCTGTGGGGGCAGCTCGAACAAATCGAGATGATCACGGAGCGACGGCGCGCCATTTTCCAGCGCTACAGCGACGCCTTCGCCCCCTTGGAGGCCGCCGGTCTGCTGCGCACCCCGCGTATCCCGCAGGAGTGCCAGCCGAACTACCACATGTTCTACATCCTGTTGCCCACCCCGGATCTGCGCGACCGCCTGATGGCGCACCTCAAGGCGGAGGGCATCCTCGCGGTCTTCCATTACATCCCCTTGCACAGCTCGCCGATGGGCGAGGAGCTGGGGTGCGCCTCGTGGGATTTGCCGGTCACCCAAGATATCAGTCCGCGCCTGCTGCGTTTGCCCTTCTACTTCGACCTCTCCCCCCGGGATCAGGACGAGGTCATCCAGCGCATCACCGATTTCTTGCGAGCGCGGGCCTGAGCATGGCGGCCGCCGCACTGCCGTGCTACCAGCGGCTGCCTTGGGACAGCGACCACTTCGGCATGGCGGTGGGTCGCATCGCGGGCGACGTGGGCGACAACGCTACGCTGGCCAGGCTGCTCGCACAGGCCAAGGCGGATGGCGCCCGGTTGGTGTACTTTCTGCACACGCGGCCCTTTATGATCGATGAGAAGCTTCTGGGGGGCTATGGCGGTCGACGCGTGGCCGGCTACGTCCGCTTCGCGCTGTCCTTGCCGGCGAAGACGGCGGCTGCTTCGCCCGAGGCGGTGGTGCTGGAGCCTTACGCGGGCCCCAGCGACGACCCGCGGCTGTTGGAGCTGGGGGTGGGCGCGGGGTGGCTGTCGCGCTTTCGCCAAGACGATCGCTTGCCGCCGGGCAAGTGCGACCAGCTCTACCAGGTGTGGACCCGCCGCTCGCTGGCGGGAGAGTTGGCGGACGAGACACTGGTGGCCTGGAGAGACGAGGCGCCCATCGGCCTCATCACCTACGACAGCCAGTCGGGGCGGGGCGAGATTGGCCTCGTCGCCATCGCCCAGGGGGCGCGCGGCGGCGGCGTCGGCCGGGCGCTGCTCGCCTTGGCCCATCGTCGGATGAGCGACCAGGGAATGCACCGCGCCGAGGTCGTCACGCAAAGCGAGAATCAGGGCGCCTGCCGCCTCTACCGGTGGGCCGGTTACCAGGCAATGGTCGAGGGGGCCTATTATCACTTCATGCTCGCCACGGAGGAGGATGCATGGACGTCTCGGTAGTCATTCCCGTCTACGGTTCACAGGGCACCCTGCGTCCGCTGGCCGAACGATTGTGCGCCGTGCTCGACCAGACCGGTCGCAGCTACGAGGTCATCTTCGTCAACGACGACAGCCCGGATCAGGCGTGGGCTGAGCTGGAGGCTCTGCAGGCCCGCTACCGCGAGTGCGTGGTCGCCATCGAGCTGACCCGCAACTTTGGCCAACACAACGCCATCATGTGCGGCTTCCATCACGCGCGCGGCCGCTATGTCGTCACCATGGACGACGATCTGCAACACCCGCCCGAGGAGGTGCCCAAGCTGCTCGACACCATCGAGCAGACCGGCCTGGACGTGGTCTATGGCCGCTACGACCACAAGAAGCACGGCCCCTGGCGCAACCTCGGCTCCAGCGTGCTCAATCTGGCCTACCGCAAGGTCTTCGGCGTCACGGGGCAGTTCACCGCCTTTCGCGTGATCCGGCGCGAGATCGTCCAGGCCGCCTTGGCCTACGATCTCAACTTCACCTTCATCGACGGGCTGCTGGCCTGGAACACGCGGCGCATCGGCGGTTGCACGGTCGAACACGCCAAGCGCCAACAAGGCCGCTCGGGCTACACCTTTCGCAAGCTCGCGACACTGGCTTTCAACCTCCTGACCAATTTCTCGCTGCTCCCTTTGCAGGTGTCGACCTTGCTCGGGTTGTTTTCGGCTTGCGTGGGATTCGTCGTGGGTGCGTACTACCTCGGCCTGGCGTTGCTGGGAGGGATCGCGGTGCCGGGGTACGCGTCCACCATCACGGCCGTGCTCTTCCTGGGCGGCGTGCAGCTTCTGGCCATCGGCATCATCGGCGAGTACGTCGGGCGCCTCCACCTCAACGTGAACCGCAAGCCGCAGTTTCGTGTGCGGCGTCGCCTGGGAGCAGATGGCCAGCACGACGGCGCGGGCGCGAGCCCGTGACCAACCGTCGCACCGAGTGGGGGCCGCGAAGCGCTGGCGGCCTCGTTTGGCGACGTGCGTTCGTGCCGTGCCAGCCCAGAAGGTAGGCGTCATGCCTGCGCCCCTGCGAGATCGGCGGTAAATTAAACTGCTGGTTCGTCCGTCAAAGGGCATGAGGTCGTCATGAAAACCGCTCTTGTCACCATGTTGAGTCTCTTCCTTCTGGGCTCGGGCGTGTCCTGGGCTCAGACAGCCGCGGGTGCGACCGAGGGGGTCTACGCGGACCCCGCCAACCCTCCTGAATCGGTTGCGCCTCCCACGCCGTCTCCCGAGGGACAGCCTCCCGCGCCTCCGCAGCAGGTTCCTCCTCCTCCCGTGGCGCAACAGCAGCAGCTCGCTCCCGTGGTCCAACCGCAGCAGCCGACCCCAGTCGTGGTTCAGGGTGGGGGGCCGAGCGGGCAGTGGGTCTACACCGCCCAGTACGGCTGGGTGTGGATGCCCTACGGCCAGCAGTACGTCTATGAAGGGGTGGCAGGCAGCGCCAACCCGTACGCCTATGTCTATTATCCAAGCTACGGCTGGACCTGGCTGGCAGCGCCTTGGGTCTGGGGCTGGGGCGCGTATCCCTACTTCGGGACCGTTGGCCCTTGGCATTACCCGTGGTACCGCGGGCTCTACCATGCCGGTTACGGATGGGGCGGCTATCGGCCCTACCACCGGCCCGGCTACTATGGTTCGGGCTTTGCGGGCCACTACCGTGTCGGGCCTGGCCCAGGCCACTTTGGAGGTCCTCGTGGCGGGAGAGCCTGGGGTGGCGGTCCCGCCGTTCCCAGCCACGGCGGCGGTTTCCGTGGTGGTAGCGGCCACCAGATGGGCGGCGGTTTCCGTGGTGGCGCCCCCCAGATGGGCGGCGGTTTCCGTGGCAGTGGCGGCCCCCAGATGGGCGGCGCTGTCCGCGGTGGTGGCGGTCCCCAGATGGGTGGCGGTTTCCGCGGCGGTGGCGGCCCCTCGCGCGGTTTCGGCGGCGGTAGCCGAGGCGGCTTCGGTCACGGCGGTGGGCGCCGTTAAAGACGCGCGCCCTAGGAATCGGAAGCGGTGCTGGCCGAGGCCATTGCCTCGTCCCAATAGGCGGGGGCTCCTTGCGCGATGAGCCGCTCGGCGTCTGCAGCCGGCATGGGGCGCGAAAAGTAGAAGCCTTGTACGCGGCGGCAGTTGAGCGCGCTCAGCGATTGGAGCTGCTCCGGGGTTTCCACCCCTTCGGCGGTCACGTCCATGCCCAGGTTGTGGGCCAGCCCCACGATGGCGCGCACGATCTCCGATTGCTGGGTACCGGAGTTCATGCAGCTGATGAAGGAGCGATCGACCTTCAGGGTCTGCACCGGGAAGGACTGCAGATAGGCGAGGGACGAGTATCCCGTGCCAAAATCGTCGATGTCCAAATGGACGTTCATCTCGTGCAGCTCCTGCAGGATCGCCATACCGGCCTTCATGCTCTGCATGAGCGTGCTTTCGGTGATCTCCAGGGTCAGGCTGCTGGCGGGCAAGCCGGTCTCCTCCAGGACGCTGCGCACTTGGCCAGGTAGATCGATCTGACTGATCTGGCGAGGGGACAGGTTGACCGCGACGCCCAGAGGCGGCAGGTACTGATACTGATCCTGCCAGGCTCGCATCTGACGGCAGGCCTCGCGCAGCACCCACATGCCCAGCGGGCGGATGAGCCCGGTTTCCTCGGCGGCGGGGATGAAGACGTCGGGCATGATCAAGCCGCGGCATGGGTGGCGCCAGCGGGCCAACGCCTCGAAGCCGGCCAGACGACGTGCCTGCAGATCGATGATGGGCTGATAGTAGACAAGCCACTCTTTACGTTCGATGGCGCGACGAAGATCGGTCTCGAGCTGCAGCTGGTCGACCGCCCGTCGGTGCATCTCCACGTCGAAGACCTCGTGACGGGCTCGCCCCGCGGCCTTGGCGCGGTAGAGAGCCGTGTAGGCGTCGCGAAGCATGTCGTCGTGGCGGGCGTAGCCCGAGCTGGAGAGGGCGATGCCGATGCTCACCGAGGTGAAGACCTCGGTGCCCCCCACCACGAGCGGCATGGACATGGCGTTCTGAATGCGCTCGGCGACGCGGACCGCGTCGCTCTCGCTGTGCAGATCATCGAGCAGGATGGTGAATTGGTCGCCGGTCACGCGCGCCAAGACGTCGCCTGGGCGCAGGCACGCCTCCATGCGGCGGGCCGTGCGCACCAGCAACTCGTCCCCGGCCCCGTGGCCCAGGCTCTCGTTGATGCACTTGAAGCGATCGAGATCCAGCCAGGCCACCGCGAAGAGCGGTCCCGAGGGGCCCAGCAGGCGCGCCCTGGTGACCAGCCGTTCGACGCGCTTGTCGAACATCGAGCGGTTGGGAAGCTGGGTCAAGGGATCATAGAAGCCCTTCTGCTCCAGCTCGGCATCGAAGCGCTTCTTCTCGGTGATGTCGCGCGAAATGCCAAAGGTGCCGACGATCAGTCCCGACGAGTCGCGCAGGGGGATCTTGGTGGTGCACAACCAGCGCTCGCTGCGCCCTGGCAGGTGCCATTTCTCCTCGACGTCGACCAAGATGCGACCGCGGCGCACGATCTCCTCGTCGTCGCGGCAACGACGTTCCGCCTCCTCGTGACAAAGGAAATCCATCTCGTTGCGCCCGATGGCCTGCGACGGTTCGGAGAGTCCCAGGTGGGTGGCCAGGGCGCGGTTGACCTTGGTGAAATGACCGTCGCGATCCTTGAAGTAGATATCCTCGGCCATCGAGTCCATCACGGTCTCGATTTGGAAGAGCGAGTTGCGCAGCCAGTCCAGCTCTTGGCGTTGCGCGCGGCTCAGCTTCTCCGTGAGGGGCGCAGGGGTCCTCAGCCCGCGCAGAGCCCTGCCGGTCGCGCTTTCGCGTCCGCTATGCGGCGAGCCAGAGGCATTCTTGTCGGCGCCCTGGTGTGCACGCTTTGCTCTGGGTGAAGCGAGCCTGGTCATTCCTTGCGAAGCTTCGAGTCGCCCCTCTGGGTTACACGCTCTTGCTGGCCCTTGCTCGAATCGAATCGCGCGCCGATTATAAGCCGTTTTACAATTTTTTGTGCGCGGAAACTCACGCCTCGCATCTTTCTCGCATCTTTGGGCGGTGCATGGGCGCGGTTCTCACCCCTTGTGAGTGGATGTATCATCCGTGGCGTGAACCACGTAGGCATGAAGCGTTCGATGTCGGTTGGGGCCGTACCCCTGGCTCTGGCCCTTCTCGGTTGGCTTGGCGGAGTCGCTTGGTCCGCGCCGCGCGTGCTCAGGGAGACCGGCCGTGTTGCGGCCAAGGAGGCCACCCTGCATGAGGCCTTCGCCCTGGACCAGACCGGCGCCAAGCTGGCGTACATTACGTTTACGGCGCAAGGCGAGGTGCAGCTGCACCTGGGGCCGCCGGGCGGCAAGGGGACCGCCACCAATCTGGCGGAATTCTCCGGCGCTCCCGAGAAGATCCTGGCCCTGGGGGGGTACTGGTTCGTGGTCAGCAACGAGGGAACGCGGCGAGCGGTCATCATCGATCCCGCCGGGAAGATCAAGAACAAGACCAGTCCTTTCGACGATTGTGAGTTGGCGCATTCGCCGCCCGCCTTTGTCGCGTATCGCCAGACGCGGGAGGCCGAGGGGGAGCGTACCTCGGTGCAGGTCTATCGACCCGATGGCGGCACCTTGGCGGTGCGGGCCCTGGTGGTGACCCCCAACGGGACCATCGTGGGTGCCGATTCGGCGACCTTTTTGGGATTCTGCAACAGCCATCTGCAGGCCATGGTGCAGATACCGGGCGCCTACAACCGGCGCACCGATTCGCGCGATCCGCCCCAGTTCGGCATCTATGACCTGGCCGCGCGCAAGGTCGTCTCGAGAAAGACCCCGCCCAAGCTCGACACCTTCCTCGACTACATTCACAAGCGGGCCGAGAAACCCGATCAGGACGCCGTGATCCTGCTGGCCGCGGGCAAGGTGGGGTTCGAGTTGGTGGGGCCCGGCGAAAAGGTGCGCAGCCTGGAGCCCGGGATCTCGCTGCAGGACTACGATCTATCGACCTTGCAGCAGATGCAGGTCGGTCGCCGCGTGGTCTTCTCGATGTTGGCGGACCGACCGACGGCCGGCAAGGGCAGCAGCGAAGCCGGTCGCTACGCCTTGGCCTTCTTCAGCCTGGAACCTGGCAGCGCCAAGGTCTCGGTCCTGGGCGAGGTTCCCTTGGCCGATCGCAACCCCGCGCCCTGGTCAGCGGGTGGCGATCGCATCGCCGTGCTTCACAAAAACGCCGAGGGTCACAACGAGATCGTCATCTACACGAAGTAGCCGCGGGGGTTAGCCCACGCGCAGAAAGCGCTGGGCCTCGTTCTTCGAGCGTGACGAACAATCCTCGATAGCCAGACCGCCAAAGTAGTTCCCCGTTATGAAGAGCCCGCTGTCTGGCAGGTTCTGATCGATCTCCCTGGTCACGTCGGCGTGACCCAGGGCCAGGGCGGGCAGGGAAACGGCGTGGGTGACCAGGCACTTGAACTTGTCACGATCCAGGTGGGTCACGGCGCAGATGCGGTCGATGCGTTGTTCGAGCGGGATGCCGGCGTGGAAATGGAAGGTGAGGGCACGCAGGCTTGGGTGAGGAACCACGTCGCGCGTGACCACGGAGAAGAAGCAGTCGTCGATGGGCACCAGCCCCATGAGGCGGGGCAGGGCCAGCGCGGCCGCCTCGACCACCACGCCCACCGATTCGACGGCGGCCGTGCGCACGCGTTTCAGGGCCGAGGCCAGCGCCGGCGCGGCCTCGGCCAACAGGGTGGCGGCCTGTGACGGCGGCAGGGCCAGCGCCACGTGGCGGGCGGACAGACTCTCTCCATCCCGAAGTCGCAGCGCAAAGCCGCCCTCGCTGCGCGCCAGGGCGGTGACCTGGGCCGAGGTTTGCACAGTCACGCCGGGTTGCTGGGCCATGCCGTCGATCAGGGTCCGCAGACCGCCCAGGAAGGTGTAGCTGCGCGGGGTATCCTTGCGGCGCGCCCGCTTCTTGAAGAGCATCTCGGCCGGGAAGCCGTCCACCGGCTGCAGGGGAACCCCGGACAGGAGGGGCGAGATCACCTTCCGGTAGTTGTGCTTGCCCACCAGCTTGCCGTAGTAGTCGGCCACGCTCTGTCCCTGCCTGCGCTCGCTGAAGGCGTGCCAGGCGGAGACGAACAGTTCGCCCATGCTCAACTGCGAGGGGATGCTGCGTACCTTGCCCGCCACCAGCAAACGAAAGGGCGCCTTGCTGCGCTTCTGCATGCGATCGCGTAGGCCGAGATCATCGATGATGCCCAACAAGGAGCCATACGAGTTGTAGAGCGTGTGCGCCCCCATCTCGAACCAGAAGTCGTCGGGCTGCCTCTCCGAATGCACGCAGCCACCCACCTGCGCGGCGGATTCCAGCACCAACACGCGTCGCCCCGCCCTGGCCAGGTGATGGGCGAAGGTGAGGCCACTCACCCCTGCCCCGAGGACCACGATGTCGGCGGCTTCAGTCACGGACATGTTATGCGCAGTCGCGGCGAGGTTGTCCAGCGGGGTTGTGAGCGGCGCCTCGCGGGTGTTAGATGTCG
>CAZHUY010000039.1:0-34932 GCA_964535465.1 uncultured Myxococcales bacterium | reverse complement strand
CGGTCACGGGCACCTGGACCCTACGACCAGGGGGCGAGACCATGCCCGCCGCGCGCGCGGGTGCGGCCATGGTCTTCGACCCTGAGCGTAACAAGATGCTGCTCTTCGGCGGTCGAGCAGCCAGCGGCTACAACTACGAGGATCTGTGGGAGTGGGATGTGACGACGGGGACCTGGACCGAGCGCAGCGGAACCGGAAAGCACCCGGCCGCCCGCGCCCAGCACGCGATGCTGTACCAGAAGTCCACGGGCAAAATCCTCCTCTTTGGTGGTGGCCGCAGCAATCTTACTACGGACGGAATGGGTGTCTCGGCCTCCTTCGACGACACCTGGGAGCTGGATCCCGCGACCGGCTCATGGACCGAGCTTGCCCCTACCAGCAGACCGAGCGTGCGGCACGACTTCGGCCTGGTCTGGGACTCGAAGCGAAACGTGGCCGTGCTCTTCGGCGGCATGCAGATCGACATCCCAGGCGCCACGGGCGTGCTCAAGCAAGACACCTGGGAATGGGATCCCAGCGCGCAGACCTGGGCCGAACGGGCCACGACGGGCAGCAAGCCCGTCCAGCGCTATGGTCACGCCATGGCCTATGACGCCGGCCGCGGCAAGGTCGTGGTGTTCGGCGGCTCGGACATGCAGACCGCGGGCATCAAGAACGATATGTGGGAATGGGATTGCGAAAGCGGCACCTGGACCCAGGTCCTGACCGGCACCGAGGCCGGCATTCCCGGAATACGGACCTACTCCTCGCTGCTCTACGACGGCACGCGCGCGCGCCTGACGATGTTCGCGGGCCTCGTGCCCACCAGCAACCCCGACACCGGGTTCAAAGGCGTGCTCGCCTCCAACGAGATCTGGGAAATCGACCCCTCGAGCACCTTGGCCTTCACCAACCGCACGGTCGCTTTTCAGGGACCGGACTCCCGCGCTTACCACGCCATGGCCTACGACCCCATCCGCAAGAAGACCTACGTCTATGGTGGGGCCGACCAGACGAGAAAGGGCTTTAGCCTCACCGATCTCTGGGCGTGGGATGGCTCGCGGTGGGAACGGGTTGGCGACGGAGAGCCGCCCGCGGCGCGTGTCGACGCGGCCCTGGCCTACGATCCGGCTCGCCAATCGCTGATCCTCTTCGGCGGCAACTCGTGGATGGGCACCAAGATCGGCAACGAGACCTGGGAATGGAGCGAGGACAAGCGGATGTGGACCCAGTTGTCCGCTGCCGGCCCCAGCCCACGATGGGGGCATGGCATGGTCACGGATATGGCCCGCAAGAAGGTCTTGCTCTACGGCGGCTCGGGCAGCAACCAAAACGCCGGCAAGGAAGTGTGGGAATGGGATGGCGCCACCCTCACTTGGACCGACCGAACCCCAGCGCCCACCGAGAGGACGCCCGTGGGGCGCAACTATCCCGTCATGAGCTTCGACGAGGCCCGCGCCAGACTCGTGCTCTACGACGGCGCTCGTAGTCCATCTGTCGAGGGAGAGACCACCAGCGCCTACTGGGAATGGGATGTCACGAGCGGTGGCTGGAGCCTACACGATCCGGGCGAGACCCTGCCCACCACCTCGAACGCCTACGCGGTCTACGACCCGAGCCGCCGGCGCCACGTCTTCTTCACCGACGCCACCGTCAACTCCGTCCTGCAGACCTGGGAGCTGGATGCCAACAGCGAGACCTGGTACACGCGTTCGCTCGAGGTCACACCCGGACCGCGCTTCCGCTCGGGCATGGTCTTCGATAGCGCCCGACGCGTCGCCGTCGTGTTCGGTGGACAACTCAACACCGCGCCGGGCGGCCCGATCAACGACACCTGGGAATACAGAGTCAGCAACCTGGCCAATGGACAAGGCTGCACCGCCGAGACGACCGCGACCTGCGCCTCGGGCCACTGCGTGGACGGCGTATGCTGCGAAAGCGCGGGCTGCACGGGGGCCTGCATGTCGTGCAACGTTCGCGGCTCGGAAGGCAAGTGTGTCTTGGCGCAGGCCGGGACCGAGGTCCCGGGCAGCTGCTCCGACGGACAAGCGTGCGACGGCACCGGGGCCTGCAAGAGCAAGAACGGCCAGGCGTGCGTCTCGTTCACCGACTGCGCCTCGGGCTTCTGCGTGGACAACATCTGCTGCGACAGCGCCTGCGGTCCCACGTGCAAGATCTGCAACCTGCCCGGCCGCCTCGGCCTCTGCACACCCTCGCCAGCGGGCAGCGATCCGCGCGGCGAATGCTCTCAAGGCACGGGGGTGTGCAAGGAGAGCTGCGACGGCGCCGGCGCCTGCGCCTACCCGCTCGGTCTCACCTGCGGCACCTGCCTGACATGCGACGGTCTCGGCGCGTGCACGCACGACGATCCGTCGTGCGGCAAAGGCGGCTCGGGCGGCAACAGTGGCAAGGATTCCAGCTATACCAAGCCCATCCCGGGCTCCGGCGGCAGCGGTGGCATCACCTCCTCCAGCAAGGGCGGCAACGGCGGCTCCAACGGCGGCTCCATCAGCTCCAACGGCGGCGGCATCAGCTCCAGCGGCGGCGGCATCACCTCCTCCAGCAAGGGGGGCAGCGCCGGCATCATGGTTTCCAGCGGCGGCGGCGGGATTGTCTCCTCTTCCTCCCGCAGCGGCGGCAGCGGCGGCGGGGGCATCGTATCTTCCCGTTCCTCCAACCAAGGTGGCAGCGGCGGCTCCAGTTCCACCGGGTCCGCCACCCTGGCGCGAGACGCCGGCGCCAGCCCGGACGCCGCGGGAAGCGCGCCCGATGCCGGCGATGCCGGCGCGCCTGATGGCGGCCTGGTGGGCAAGCTCGGCAGTCGAGGCTGTGGCTGCGACGTGGGCCAGGCCGAGACAAGGTATAGCCCGTCCCTTCTGTGGACCCTGCTGGGAGCCAGCCTGCTGGCCTGGCGTTCGCGACGGCGTCAGCGCAACAGGTAGCCGAGCCCGACAGCCCACTGGAGATCCCAGGACGGCAGATCGATCGTGGCCACGCGATCGCCGTCTTGGGTTTCGATCATGACGGCTTGGGGGATCAGCCAACGACCACCGCGCAGGGCGGTCCACACGCGAAGACGTCCCCACGGGAGGGCCGCGCGCGCCTCCACCATCGTGCCCAGGGTGAGCGCCCGCGCGTCGTGCTGAAAGCTATATCCGCGTGCCGAGATGAGGGTGTAGGCGGCCACCAGTCCCGCGCCGGCCGACAGCGCCACGGACCGCAAGGTGATGCGGCCGTTGAGCGCCACGCTGACGGCGGGTCGGGTCCAACGGGTCACCAGGCCGTGATCCGAACGATCGCGCCGCGCCGGCAGCAGCAGCCCCGCCTGCCACCCCAGCCCCCGCGGGGCTCTCGTCTGTAGGTAATCGACCTCGACACCAGGGGCGAGACCGTCTGATAGCGTGAGCACAGGGCCCGCACCCAGCTCGTGCTCGCGGGCGGACGGAGGAGCCACGACCGGCGAAACCCGCGCGGGTTCGGGAGCAGGCGGGTCGTTCGGCGGGCGCAGGGTCGGCTCGCCGGCCACGGCCAGCTCGCCCGTCCAGGTTGCGATCACCAGAGCCACGGTGGTGGCGCGCGTGGCGCAGTCCCCGGTCGCCGCCAGCTCCCGCCGCGTCGCCGTGCCGGAGACGAGATCCACGAGCAGCCGATTGTCCACCACGCGCACGCTCACCGTGCCGCTCGCTTCCTGATCCGGCGGACCGATGGCCTCCAGCTCGGCCCTGACGGCCTGGCCGGACGGGCATTCGGAATCGCTCGTGATGCTCAAACGCGAGGGGGGCGTGGACGGGGGTGCCGCATCGGCGGTGACAGGCGACGCGTCTTGAGCAAGCGTCGGCGGGGGCGTGGCGAGCAGCCCGCCCAGGAACACGGCCGCCGCCGTCGCCGATGCCCGCACCTCCATGGTCAGCGCGGCCCACCCAGTCGCTCGACCGCCTGGACCGCGAAGCGCCCCTGGGGGAAGCGAAGCCGGAGCTGCTGAAGATCCGCGCGTGCGCCGCTTTCGTCTCCCAGGTGACTGCGCGCACAGGCTCGTCCCCACAGGGCGCGCTCGAGGCGGCCCTGCAACTTGGTCGACATGCCCGCGGCACGATCCCGCGTCAGCCAGGCGGCCACCAAGGCATCGAAATCCTGAAGCGCTTCCCGCCATCGTCCGGCGCTGGCGCGCAGCTCGCCGCGCACCAGGCGACTCTCTTCGTCGCTCGATATGCCTGTGGGTGCTCGGCTCAGCTCGTCCAGCGCGGCCCGCCTTTGACCCAGCAAGAGCAGCGCCTCAGCGCGCAGGCGAGCCACCTCGGCCAGCATACTCCCCTTGGGAAAACGCGCCTCGTACTGGTCCAGGGCGGCCAGCGCGGCCGCGGGCCGGCGCTGCGTGCGCAGGCTGCTGATGGCGCTCGCGACCAGCGCTTGTTCACTGGGGGGAGGCCCGGCAGGGGTCGCGACTTCACCCGGCGGTTGCGCGACCGGAGCCGCGGCCTTGGCAGGGGAAATGCGGCGAAAAGCACTCTCCCCGCTCTCCATGGCCAGGGACGGAGCCGGGCTCGTGGCGATGAACGCCGGAGGCTGCAGGGGTGTCGGCAGTGCGGGGATCGCGGGCCTTACCACCTCGCGCATGGCCAGAGGGATGGAATGTTCGGCTTGCAGGTTCGGCGCGCTGACGGGCAGCGCGGGTCGTTCGGGTTTCTCGAGGACCACTCGCGATCGAGACGAGCGGGCCGGCGCGGTCTCTGCTTTGGTGGGCGCGGGCGGAATGCTGCTGGGCGCGGGCGCGACGGCCGGCCCTTCAGGCTTTTCCATGGCTGGCGCCGCGGGTGAGGTCGGAACCGGGATCTCGTGGATCGGCTCGGATGGCGCGGGCGCTGCCTCGCCTGGGCTGACCATGGGCGGTGTTCGCGCGGAACGGCCGGACCGGCCACGACGACCGGCCGGCGCCGGGCCAACTTTTTCGACGCTCTCGACCGTGAGCTGCGAACCAAGGCGAAGAATGGGCTGCACCACCGCGCCCACCACGCCCCCGCTGATGAAGATGGTCGCGCCCACCAGGATGGTGCGCATGTGGCGCCGGCGGGAGGCCGACCGCCTGCGCAGCGTTTGCCGAATGCGGCCCTTCAACACCAGGGGCGGTTTCTCGGGCGCCGCGATCGCCTGTCGAATCAGGTGCCCCACCTTGCCCGCATCGTTGTGCGGTGGCTGATCGAGGAAGCGGGTGGGCTCGAAGGGCGGAGTCTTCATGTCTGGCCCTCCTCGGCCAGAAAACCCAGAAGCTTGGCGCGTCCCCTGTGCAGACGCGCCCACACCGATCCCACGCTGACCCCGGTCAGCTCGGCGATCTCGTCGCTGGAGAGCCCGTCGATTTCGTAGAGAATGAGCGACGTGCGGTAGCGCTCGGGCAGCCGATCCAAGGCGCGGTAGAGCCGCTCGTGATCCTCTCGTCGCTCTATCTCTTGCAGGGGCGTCGCCGGCACGGGCAGTCCGGCCGCCAGCTCGTCGCGGCGCCGCGCGAACAGCAGCCGCCTGAGAAAGCTGCGTCGCGTGCGGTTGCCCACCACATGATGGGTGATGCGGAACAACCAGGTGCGCACCGTGGCCCCGCCCTGAAAGGTAAACCCTCGCTGCAGCGCCACCACGAAGACGTCGTGCACGATGTCCTCGGCGTCCACCGTCGGTCCCGCCAGACGTCGCGCCCAGCGAAGGACGTCGCCCGCATAGGCGTCGTAAAGCTCATCCAGCGCGTCAGTGCGCGCCTTGGATGGCCCCGCCGTGCCAGCGGGTTTGACGAGCCTGAGGGTCATGCCTTGCTCTTATGTCGCGACCGCGCCCGGTCTTGCGATCCTGGCGAACATTTTACTCCCCCGCCTGACACGCGGCGCCTCATTCCCAGAAATCACGGTGAGCGTGTTTCCCCGCACCCCCACCACCCGTCATCGCCTCACGTTGGCTTTTCTCGGGCGTCGAAGACTGGATATGTCAACCTGACCGTGATGCACCGGTTGTACCCTCACGCGCACTCCACTCCTCGAAATCTCCTCTGCATCGTCGCCACGCTCTCCCTGCTGGCCTTCGGCTGCGATGGCGGCGGCGAAAGCCACTCGGGTGACAGCGGCGGCAGCACCAGCGCCTCGGCCGGCAGCGGCGGAACATCATCGACGGCCTCGTCCCGGGCGGGGAACAGCGGACAGGCCGGACGGAGCGCAAGCAGCGACGGTTCGAGCTCGCTCAAGTCCTCGTCGGCCGGAAGCAGCGGCACGGCGGGCGCCACGGCCAACACGGGCGGTTCGAGCAGCGTGGCTGGCTCCGGCGGAACGGGCGGCATGGCTGGCAAGGGCGGCGCCTCGGCCGGAGGCGTCGCGTCCGGCGGCACGGCATCCGGCGGCGCTTCAGGCAAGGGCGGCACCACCTCCGGAGGCGGCGCTTCGGGCGGGGGCACAACCTCGACCGGGGCCACGGGCTCGGTCTTCAGCCAATGCCGCTTCCATTTCGGCACCATCGACGCCAAGGCCAAGAGCGGCGGCGCCGCGCTCATCGACCAACTGGACTACTTCACGCCGGGATGGATGGGCACCAACGGCGACACCTTCGACCAGGCCTACGTGTGCGAGGAAGGCAAACAAGGTGGCGTCCTGGGCAAGCTGGTGCCGGTGGTCGTGTCGTACATCGCCGCCGGGTATGTCAAGCGCCATCACCAACTGTGCGACGCCAACGTGTCCGGCTGCCCGGGCGGCGATCTGGCCAAGAATGGCGCGCAGTACATCACCCAGGACTGGAACGCCATCCTCGCCGAGTACAAGTCTTTCGCCAACGGGTACGCCAACTGCTGGGGCACCACGCGGCCCATCGTGTTCGAGATGGAGCCGGACTGGTATCAGTACACCATCAGCAATCAGACCCAGGCGTGGTCGGCCGCCCAGGCCGGATCCAAGATGACCGAGCTGGTGAACACGCTCAAGGCCAGCCTGCCCAACGCCCACTTCTCGCTCGACGTCTCGCCCTGGGTCGGGGCCAACGGCGCCGACCACGGCAAGGCCTGGTACTCCAACTTCAACATGAGCCTGTTCACCTTCGTCAACACCTCGGGCGGCGGCACCAACGCCAACACGGCGAAGATTCGTTCGGCCAACAGCATGACCTGGGCGGGCCTGAGCGCCGCCGCCGGCAAGCCCATCCTGGCCGACACCGGCTACGGGGCCAACGGCATGTCGGCCGGCCACGACGGCAACTGGGACGTGGCCACCAACATCAACGCGCGCATCGCCGACGGCGTGATCTCCATCGCCCAGTACAACCCCAACGGCAACTGGGGCTCGACCATCGCGGGCATCCGCGGTCAACTGAGCAAACCCAAGTTCTGTCCGTGAAGCTGGCCCGGCGTTTCTGGTTGGGATTGGCCCTGGCCCTGGCCCTGGCGCCGCAAGCCTGCACCAGCCCACCTGCGCCGGTCCGCCAACCCGCGCTCGAGCTCGCCCCCGCCAAGCTGGACCTCGGCACCTTGACCCAGAACCAGCCGGCGCGCGCCTCGGTCCAGCTACGCAACCTGGGCCCCTTCGTGCGCCCGTCGCTCGCGGCCTCGAGCGCCCGCTGCCGAGCACAGGGCCTCCCCGAAAGCCTCGCGACCGGGCAAACCGCCACCCTGACCGTCATCTGCCAATCGGATCTGCTGGGCCCCTTGCAGGAACAACTGCTCCTGCTGGACGGCGATGTCCTGGCCACGCTGGGGATCGTCGGCAAAGTCGAGCCCCTGGTGGGCTTCGACACCACCTTCCTGGATCTGCGCCCCGCCTTCGGTCAGACGCAGTCCGCGGATGTTCGCCTGGTGGGAGCACGGGCCGCCCAGGCCCGCCCCAAGGTCACGACCACCGGCGGCGACCTGGTGACCGTCACCCCGCTGCCCTCCAACGCGGGTGCCGTCCCGGGTTTCCGTGTCGCCTGCCGAGGCCACAAGGTCGGCATGCACGCCGGCAGCCTGGTGGTCGCGACCGGCCTGCCTGAGTCCCCCACCCTGACCCTGTCATGGGGCTGCCGCGTCCCCGCCACCCTGCAGGTCGAGCCCTCCCATCCCTATTTCAACCTGCGCGTGAGCGGCGCGCGCGCCACCACCCTCACGGTCAGCAGCACCCACCCTGGCTTCACCGTCAAGTCGGCCAAGGTGAGCGAAGGCCCCTTCACCGCCACCGTAGAAAAGCCCCACCCCGACGGCCGCGTCCCCATCACCATTCGGGTGAAGAACCACGAGATCCCCGACGACGCCCGCTCCGCCACCGGCAAGCTGCTGATTCAAACCAACGATCCGCGCGAGCCCAACAAGGAAGTCCCCCTCTTCGGCCTCGGCAGGATCAACAAGGTGACCCGGCCTGAATAGGCACCGAGGCCGGAACAGGCCCGCGCGGCTGCTCTCTGGGAGCCACCCTTGCCCCGGGATTGTGGGGTGCGCCTTCTACTGACAGCCGGCCGCCGGACAAGGGGCCGGTACGAACGTCGACTTTCCGTCCGCCATGGTGGCATAGAACGGTTGAGCGGCACCCTTGGCCAGCTCTTTGCTGCAGCTGTCTTCGAGGCAGGTGGCGGGGAACTTGCCCGTGGCGTTGTCGTACTTCTGGAACATGCGGAAGTCAGCGCGTTCATACCCCATGAATGAGTCGTGGTAGAAAGACCCATCCGAGGAGATGGCGTACAGGTACTCGGCCACATATCCGTCGGGGTGCTCGATGTGCAGGAAGGTGTTGTTGATGGTCCACCACTTGCCGTTGGCGAGCATGACCGCCTTCCCCTTATCAATCACCGCGAACCGGAACTCGTCAGCGTCGACGTCTTTCCTGTAGTTGTGCGTGCCGCCCGCGTTCTGGTTGTTCTGGAACCAACAATCGCTGGTGGTGTCGAGCAGGCGCGGATCCTGTTTCTTGGCCGACTCCGGGATGTTGACCATGTCGATCATCTTGAAGTCAGCCCCCGCCGCCGTGGCCAATTCCTCGCCGCTCTTCAGACCGGACAGGGTCGGTTTGGTGGCGCTGGTCGCCGCCGCCTTCTGGAACCTACCGACGAAACCGTTGGTGAAACCCGCATCGGAAATGACCGAGCCTTGGTTGCAGTCGAGGAACATGTACGCGTACTTCACGGCCGTACCCGTGCTGGGAACAAACACGAAGGCGATGTTGTTCGAGGTGAACCACTGACCGTCTTTGTTGTTCATCCTCGCGCTCCCATCGTCCCATACCTGGAGATCGAACTTGCCGATCGCTATCGAACCCGTGGTCCACTTGGAATCGCTGCCCGTGACCCAGCGGGGATCGCGGTAGGAATTCTCCGGTTCGTCGCATCTCACCGGGGGTTTGATGTTGCACGCCGGAGGGTATCCCGGCGGGTATTCCGTCTTGTCGGAAATGGTCAAGCGGCACTTGGGGCCAATGCCGTCGATGGAACGGATGAGGCGCCCAGCGATCTTGTCGCCGTTGGCCTTATCCCGGCGTGTCTTCTGGGTGTGGGCCCCGGGGGTGGGCCCCAAGGGATCGACATCGCCTGGCTTGCACGAGTACTTGTTCTCCCAGGAGTTGAACGCCCATTCCTCGCTGCCATCGATTTGGCTCAACTTGTCGAGGTGCTTCTTGGCCGCGTACTCGAACTCGGCCTCGGTCATCATGCGGTAGGCATGGCCAGTCTGTTTGCCCAACTCGCAGGCCAAGGCCATGCAGTCGTACCAGGTGCCTTCCGTGAGACCCACGGCGCTCCACAGAGCCCTCGGCGCCTCGGCCTTCATGATGTGATAGGGGCTAACCGTGATGTTCTCGACCGGGGCGGTATCAGGATCGCAGGTATCGCTTTCGCACCCCAGGGTGAAGGTGCCGCCCGGTATGGAAACCATGTCGACGGACGCGCTACCCACCTTGTCCGTGAAGTCCTCGCCAGGCGGAGGGTTGGTCGGGACAGAACCACCCGCGCTGCCGCTCGTCCCGCCCTTGGCCGTGCCGCCACCCGTGCCACCCTTGGCGGTCGCACCGCCGGCGCCGCCACTCCGGTTTCCACCCGAGCCACCCTTGACCGCGCCGCCACCCGTGCCGCCCTTGCTGGTTCCGCCGCCGGCGCTCTGGGTTCCGCCCGAGCCGCCACTCTGGGTCGCGCTCGAGCCGCCGCTCTTCGTGCTGCTCGAAGCGGACGTGCCGCCCTGACCGCCGGTATCGCTCGACTCGCCACTCGACGACATCCCGCCGCCACCCGAGTCGCCCCCCGAGGCTTGCCCGCCCGTGCTCGCGCCATTGCTCCCAGAGCTGCATCCCATGTGCATCGCCAGCAGCGCGGCTGTGACGTGGCCCCATGACTTCAGTGAAGATGACATCATCGAATGCCTCCGTGGCGCACTTTGCTGCGCGGTGATCACCCGGCGGTTTGGCTTCGAACCTGTGGTTGTAAAGTGGCGGGAAGGTCAGGAATCGGCTCACACCGCGGGTCGCCCGCGTTGCGCAACACGCTGGCGGAGAAGCTATTTGAGGGGATAGGCCCGCAAATGGGCGAGCGTTTCGTCGGCCACGACCTTCGGTTGCTCGTCGACGATGAAGTGCCCGCCGCTTGGTCTCACCACGCGGTACGGGCCGGTCATGAGCGGCGCCGTATCCGTCAATGAACGTTCTCCCACGTCCTTGCTGCCGTGGATGAGCAGCGTGGGTACGTTCACCTTCCAGACATCGAACTCCTCAAGCACGCGCTTATGGCCGCGCGACGCCCGGTACACGGACAGAAGAGCCGATTTCATGGGACCTCCGCAGGATACGCGCGCCCAAGAGCCTCCCTAGCGCATTTCCCTGCTCGCCGCGCGTGTGAAAGTGACCCCAACGATCCTTTCCGGCTCGCAGCATCGCCTGCAAGCTGGCGCAATGATTCAGATGCGGATGGGCCGTGACCCTGCGACTCGCAAATCGAGTGGACGACTTACAAATCAGCGCGCACGCCGAAGAGGGCCAGGATGGGCAACCCTCCCTGCGCCTTCGATTGCTTGTAATCGTAGCTGTAGGTCAGGCCCTCGGGGCTCTTGTGGTTGTAGACGTTCTGCACGTCGAGGTACACGTTGAGCATCCAGCGATCGAAGATCCAGCGCTTGTCCACGCGCAGGTCCAGTTGATGGAAGGCGGCGTTGCGCGCGGAGTTCACGGCACCGAAGAGCGGCTCGTAGCGATCGGCGGAGGCGTTGACCACGCTGCCCACCACCGGGGTGCGCGGGTTGCCGCTGACATAGCGGAAACGCCCGCTGAGGGTGATGTTGCGCTTGAAAGCGTACGAGCCGAGCATGGTCAGGATGTGGGTCTGGTCGAAGTCGAAGAGGCGGTAGCTGGAGGATTGCGAGTCGATGCGTTCGCTGCGCGACAAGGTGTAGGCCAGCCAACCGGTGAAGTTCCCACCCAGCTCCTTGCGCAGCAACACCTCGGCCCCGCGTACACGCCCGCGCCCCCCGTTGTCGTAGGTCAAAGGCGTAATCTTCCCGCCCTCGTTGCTCACGCGGTCGGTGGGGCTGACCAGATCGTACAGGTGTTTGTAAAACAGCGATCCGTCGAGGCTGAGCGTGCGCGTGATGCGCCACTCGGCCCCGGCAGAGAAGTGCCACGCCTTCTCCGTGGTCAACTTGGGGTTGCCGAAGCCGGCGTAATCCTCGCCGAAGTCGGGCCGCTGGCTGAAGAGGCCCACGCCCGCCTTCAAGCTCACCGAGTTGGATAGCGACTGCCTAATGCCCAGACGCGGCTCCAGCGAACCGACCTTGGTGCGGCCGAAGTACTCGGCACGCAGTCCCGGCACCACCAGCAGGGACGAGAACGGGCGCAGCTCCAGCTCGGCGAAGGCCGCGGGGGTCCAGTAGTCGACGTTGTCGAAGCTGGTGCGGCGAACGGCGGTGTAGTCGGTATTGCTGGGCGGCTGCCCTTCCTTGGCGCGCGGGGGCAGGGCGATGGTCCCTTGTCCCCTCAGGAACTGAAAATCCGCGCCCACCGAAAAAGACACCCAATCGGCCAGTTTCACCCGCAGGGTGTCGCGCACTTGCGAGGTGTAGGAATTCACGCTGAACGAGAGCACGCCGATGCCAAAGGCCAGCCAGTCGCGCCCTTGCGAAAGGCGCAGGGTGTTGCTCCACCTCTCGTTGGGCGTGTAGGTGTACGAGAAGAGCGAGCGATAGAAGGACGTGGACAGACCGAACTGGTCGCCGCCGGCGTTGGCATCGTAGTCGGCCGGCTGCTTGAACAGGATGGCCACGCGGTCGTCCGAGCCGAAGAACATGAAGCGCAGGTCGTGTCCGGGGCGCGGGCGTGATTGCACGATGAGCTGCCCGTCGAAGTAGCTGGGCGCCGTGGCAAAGCCGATGGAGGCGTCGCTGGGAAAGAAGGCCTTGAGCAGCGTATCGATGTAGCTGCGTCGCGCGGCCAGTGCCACCACGGTGTGCTGGCCCACCGGCGTCTCGACGAAGAGCCCGGCATCCAGCAGGTTCACGTCCAGGTAGCCCGAGGTGCGTTTGGGCGCCAGGCGCTTCAGGGTCACGTCGACCACGCCGCCCGTGCCCCGACCGTAAAAGGCCGGTTGGTTACCCGGCTGGAAATCGATGTTCTCCACGATGGCCAGCGGCAAAACCGAGCGCAGGCCGCCGAAGTGATAGGCCGTGGGGATCTCCATGCCGGCCGCGTAGATCCTGGTGTCCCGGGGCGCCGAACCGCGCACGATGATATCGCCGCTGCCCAGGGCGACGCGCGCCACGCCGGTCAGGTTCTGCACCACCAACAGCGGATCGCCCCCCGACCCGGGGACTTTCTCGATGGCGGTGTGGTCGATGATGGTGCGGCTGACCTCCTTGCGCGGCTTCTGCGCCGTCACCACCACGTCGAAGGGCGACCCCGACTCCCGCTCGAGGAACAGGGTCGTGTTCAACGCCTCGTTTACCCGCACGGCTTCGCTGGTCTGGTAGCTGTAGTAGCCAGGCGTCTCGATGCGCAGGCGCCAGGTGCCTGGGGGCAGATCCGTCTGCTCGAAGCGGCCGTTCTCGTCGGTCAGAAGCTCGCGCTCGAAGGCGCTGCCCCCATCACCGACCTCCTGGTAAAGCCACACCGTCACGCCTGACATGGGGGTTCGGGTCCCCCGCTCGCGTACCATGCCACGCCAGGTTCCCAGGGGCCCGCTGGGCTCCGCTTGCGGCTCGGGGAGCGCGTCTTGTTCGGGCAAGACGTCGACGCCTCCCGCATCGGGAACGCCACCGTCGGGCATAGAAGCGCGCGGGGGGCGGAAGGTGAAGGAATAGCTCACCTGCACGGCCACCGGCTTGTCGTCGATCTCGGCGGGTGTGAAGTGCGTGGCGTAGATGGCGGTGAGCGCCGCTTCCTCGAAACCCAGGCCGGGCGCTGAGCTGGCGTCCACCGTGGCCCCCTTGACCTCCCCCTTCTCGTCGATGTCGACCAACAAAGACACCGTGGCGGTGACTCGCTCGCGCAAGGCCTCGGCTGGGTATGCGGGCGTGGCCTTGTGGACGACCGCCGGCGGCTTGGACAGGTGGGTGGCATCCAGGGTGCGCCGATCGTCGGGTCGCGCCGACGGCGCGGTCTCTTCACTGGCTTGGGCGACGCCGCTCACGAGCAGCGCCGTCACGATCACCAGCCGCCTCATGGCCGAACTCCGATGGGCAGCTTGCGCTCGATCCAACCCACGCCGCCGCGATCGTCACGCACCACCACCGCGAAGGTCGCTTGGGCCGAGAGGACATCGGGCGCCTTCCACGAGTTGGCCGCGGCTTCGGCCAAGATGGTCTTGCCATCGATGAACGAGGTTCGATCCTTGTCCCACGATCCGGCATCGGCGAACCAACTGAAGGTCAGCCGCTCGAGCTGCAACTCCGTGCCGCTCTCGAAGGGAAAGGCCGCTCTGGTCTGCGCCGCATCTGCGGCCAGAGACGCCACCACGCCGGTCGACTGCCCCGCCAGCGCCGGCATCGAATCGGACACCGGCACGCCGTCAGCCGTCAGCCCCAGGATGGCCGGGTTCTGGTTGTCGGCGGCCGGGGCCTCGCTGATGGGCAAGTAGACCACGAACCCCGCGCGCAGTGATTGCCCGCCGCTCTGCACGTCCAACACCACGCTGACCGGGAACCCCCAATCGCAATCCACGCTGCCGGCGTACCCCGGGGTGGCGATGCCTTGCGCGCACAGGGCGGCCAGCGTCGCGGGCGCCAGGCCGTGGGTCAGGCTCGCCTCGGGCGCGCTGCCCAGATCGAAGGCCGGCAAACCGGCGCCGAAGACCGCCGCGGCCGCCTCGGGGCCGACCGGGCATGCATAGGCATCCTTGGCCTGGGCGACCACCGGGCACAGGCTCCAGCGATAGCTGATGTCGCCGGGTGAGTACAGCAGGGCCTGCAGCCTGGCTGGTTGGCCTGGTCTGGGCACGGCCGGCTCGCTGCGCATGGCCAGCACGCGCAGCGATGACAGCTTGGAATAGGCCTCGAACTCGTCGGAGCAGCCGACCAGCAAGAGAATCAAAGGGACAAGGGAGCGACGCATGGGGGGGGAGAATCCTACCCCTAGGATGTCAATCGCGTCCAAAAGTCGCGCGCAAGGCCCCATCTCACCCGCCCTCGAAGAAAAGTGGCCCGTGGCCAACCAGCGCCCGGTTATGGTGATACCATCTTTCCGCTTTTCACCGGAACAGAGGAGGGAAACATGCGCGACGTGGTCCTGCACGCCTTCAACTGGAAGCTTTCCACCATCGCGGCTCGTGCCGAGGAGATCGCCAACGCAGGGTACGGGGCCGTGTTGTTCCCGCCCATCCTGTACAGCAAGGAAGACAGCGGATACTGGTGGCAGCGCTACCAGCCCAAGGATTATCGGATCATTCGATCCTTTCTGGGACGCAAAGCCGATCTCGAGACGGCGCTCGCGGCCTTGCGCAAGCAGGGGGTGCGCGCCTACGCCGACGTGGTGTTCAACCACATGGCCAACGAGAAGGAGATGCGCAGCAAGCGGGGAGACAAGGATCTCTACGACTTCCCCGGACAGTTCGAGCTGGATCGCTACAAGAGCGAGCGCTCCGAATTCATGAAGGATCGTCTGTACGGAAACCTCGACCATGGGCTTTTTCAGGCCAGGGACTTCAACCCCGAGGGCGACATCTCGGACTGGAACAACCCCCACAGCGTCGAGGAGGAGTGGCTGAAGGGTCTGCCCGATCTGGACCTGACCGACTGGGTGGTGGATCAGCAGGTCACCTGCCTGCGCGCCCTGTGCGATCTGGGATTCACTGGCTATCGCATCGACGCGATGAAACACCTGCCCCTGGAACACCTGATCCGGGTCTTCACCATCGACGCTGTCGACGACAAGTTCGTGTTCGGCGAGGTGCTGACCACCAACGATCGCGAGGAGACCACGTTTCTCTGGCCTGTCATCGAGCACAGCCAATTCCCCTGCTACGACTTCGTGCTGCACGAGACCCTGCGGCGGGTGTTCTCGCCCTCGGGACGGATGCGCGAACTGGTCGACCCGGCCGCCTACGGGCAAGCCCTCCCCTGGCGGCGCGCCCTCACCTTTGCGGTCACCCATGACATCCCCAACAACGATACCTTTCGCGGCATGATGCTGGGGGCCCAGGACGAATACCTGGCCAACGCCTATGTCCTGGGCCGCGACGGCGGTGTCCCCTTGGTCTATTCGGACAACAACGAGAGCGCGGGACAGTACCAAGGCGACAAGGATCGCTGGGCGGAATCATGGAAGCGCTACGACATCGTGCAGATGATCCGATTCCACAACGCCGTCCATGGCAGCCGGCAACGCCCGCTCTATGAAGCCGACGGATTCCTGGTGCTCGCGCGCGGTGACCGCGGCATCGTGGCCATCAACAAGACCGATTCATGGCAGTCCCCCACCATCTGGACCTGGGGCCTGCGCCAAGGTCCCTACCGCTGTCAGCTCCACCAGCACGTCATGCAGGTACAAGGCGACACGTTCACCTTCGCCATTCCCCCCCGCCAAGCACAACTCTGGCTTCTCGAAGGGGTGTGACGGCGGGTGCCTCCCGCTGTCGCGGTCCCGTCGCGGCTCGTGGGCAAGCGAGCGGCTTGGCTACCGCCCTGCAAGCATGGCGCGCAGCCGTTGGAAGAGGAGGTGCTCTTTGCTCCCCTCACGCGAACGCCGCGCTCTCATAGCTTGGGTGAGGGGGACGCGTTTTGCGAGGCGTGTGTCGGCCAGCGCGCCCATCTCGAGCGGCAGGTTCTCGACCCCCAACTCCTCGCCCATGAAGAAGAGAGGCGCGCCTCGACACTCGGGGAGCGCCGCTACCCGGAGCTTCAGCTCCCACAGACGCACGACCTTCTCGAGGTCGCCGTGGAGCAGAGAGTAGGTGGTGCCTGAGACAGCGCGCGGCACGCGACTCCCGGGCTCGACCTTGAAGGGCAGCCCGCCGTCGCCCTGGCGAAAATACTCCCACAGCCGCTCCAGGGTTGCACGGTCGACCGTCGACAACCCCACCTCGTCGTGGCACTCGGAGAAGACCCACCAACAGGGCGGGTCATCAGCCGCTCTTGCCTCGCTCGCCTCTCGCGCACTCGCCATGCGCGCAAGCTCGCGCTGCACGGCTTCGTCGTTCCCCTCGATGGCCGCCTGCCACAGGGCCGGCATGAGCCCGAAGTGGTAGGCGATGTGCACGCCACGGCCCTGATCAAAGTAGCGGAGGACATTCTCGTACCGCTGGTTGACCTCCGCCAGGAGGACCGCGCCGGGCGCGACAGCCCGCAGAGCGGCGCGCAGCAGGCGGATGATGGTGTGTACCTGTGGCAGGTTCCGGCAGGGGGTTCCCCGCTGCTTCCAGATATGGGGTATGGCATCGAGACGAAAGACGTCGACGCCCCAATTGGCCAGGAAGAGCAGATTCTCGATCATGCCGAGGAGAACCTCGGGATTGCCATAGTTCAAATCCCACTGCGCGAACGGGTGATGGCGACCACCCGCATCCTGGCGACCCAGGGCATCGACCGGCCGACGTTTGTAGAAGGTGGCCCACACGTAGCACCCGAGCTCCGGGACATAGTCCCAATGACCCGGGGCAAACTCGCTGAACACGTCCCGGACGCCCTCCCAGGCTTGCCCGGACCCGGACTCGTCCCAGATGAAGTGGTCCAGGTAGTCGCGATGCCGGGCCTTGGCCTGCCTGGCCCACTCGTGCTCGTCGGCAACATGATTGAGCACGAAGTCCAGCGCGATCCACAAGCCGCGCGCGTGCGCTGCTTCGATCAGCGCCACGCAATCCTCGTTGCTGCCCAGAGCCTCGTCGACCTTGCGGTAGTCACTCACGGCAAAACCGTCGTCGCCGGTACTGGCCAGGATGGGGAGGATGTGCAGGATGTTGACTCCCAGCTCTTGGAAGTAGGGCAAGGATTCGCGCAGCGCCGAGAGCTTCTGACCGGGCGGAGCCTCGGGACAAAAGCGGTCGGCATAGAGCACGTAGACCGCGTTGCGCGGGTCGCGATACCAATCGTCGGCGAGCTTGTGGTCGCGCTGCCTGAGCCGTTCCGGTCGTGCGTTCTGATAGCGCGCCACGAGCTCGGCGAAGCGCGCGAGCAGCCGATCCGCCCGCGGCTCGCCATAGAGCCTCCCCAGCTCGCTACGCACGTCCTGGGACCATGCCGACGTGTCGAGATCACGCATGAAGCAGCACCGCGTTTCGCTTCAGTCGAGCGGCCCGGCGAGGCCCAACCCTGGCTGCAAGCTGCCGTTGCGGCCGGCGAGCTGCACCATCGCGGGTGTCAGGCGGCGATACCACGAGGTGCGCTGCCCCTCTTCCTCGGGAATCCCGTCCAGGCTGCCGGTGGTGAAGAAGGTGATCGCCAGACCCGCGAGCGCGCCGATGGCGGTGCCGCGAAAGACGTTCTTCGTGCGGTTGAGGTTGTCCGAGGCCGACGCGCCCAACAGCAGACCCACGACCGCGCCGCCATAGCCACCCCATGTGGTCACGCGCACGCGCTCGAGTGACACCTCGCTCAAGCTGGCGCCCAGGAGGCCAAGCCCCAAGCCGCCGTACAGGCCGATGAGGCCAGCCACCGCGACCTTGCGGCCGGAGGGGGCCTGGTACTCATCGAAATACGGGTCCGTGCTTCCGCCGAAACCGAGAGTCCCGACGGTGGAGAGGGCCAAGCCCCAGAAGCCGGCATCGCGCACCAGTTGGGTGTCGCCCGGATCCAGATCGAAGCTGCGTGCCGCGAGCACCGCCACCGGGATCGACACCAGACCCGCGATGACCGTGGCCATGCCGGTCGTGCCGGCACTGGCATCCGGATCGCTCGAGGCGATGGCCAGGAGCGTGGTCGTGGGTAGGTATGACGTGATGGCCAGAGCCAGGGGAAGATCGCCGCGATCGGGATCGGCCAGTTTGAGAAAGGCCACCGCCCCCAGGGTATACGCAACCGCGCCCAGCGCCACGGGCGTCAACACACCCGAAGCGCTGTCCGCTTCCTGGCTGAGCGCCAAGGACAAGCCGACCGACATGCCGTAGAGGAACGAGGTGATCCCGAAGTCGACCTTCTCCCAAATCGTGAGGCGCAAGCGTTCCGAGGTCTTGCGCGAGAAAGGCTCGTTGCGGACCACGACCTCGTCGTCACTGGCGGCGGGTGCCGTAATCTTCTGGGCCGAGCCCGGAGACATGCGCTCGAGCACGTCGAAGATGCGCAGCACGCGCCGGGCCTCGTTCGCCTCGGGAGCGTCCGGGAACTCGACCGCCACACGCCGAAACAAGAAGTGGGCGCGCGGCAGGTTTCCAACCTCGATAGCCGCATCAGCCTCCGAAAGCAAACCTGCGGCCGTCGCCGCCGGCGTCGGAGGAGGAGACTCAGCAGCCCGCAATTCCGCCGGAAGAAACCCGAAGGCGAGAAACAACACGAGGACAACGCGCGCCTGCATCGACCGGCATTATGCCAGAATGGCGGGCGTAACCTCCGTGTCCTTTGTGATGAATCCCCCTAGGTCTTCGAGGGAACCAGCTCGTTGAGCAGCCAGGCCATGCGGTCGCTCTTTTCCACGATGGCGCCGGTGGCGCGGGCCAGAGCTCGTTGCGGCATACCGGCGACCACCGCGGTTTCTGGATCCTCCACCACCGCGGTTCCGCCGGCGGCGTAGATGGCTCCCAGACCATTGGCGCCGTCGTGGCCCATGCCTGACAGCACGATGCCGAGGGCGCGCCGACCGAAGGTCTCAGCCAGCGACGAGAGCAGCACCGTACCTGATGGTCGATAGCCGTCCACGGGCTCGCCCGGCGAAAGGCGCAGGCAGCGGTTGGCGGTCACCTCCACATGGGCATCTTCGCCGGCCACGACCACCTCGCCGGCCTGAAGGCTATCGCCGTCCTTGGCCAACTTGATCCTCAGGTCGCTGGCAGCGGCCAGCCAGGAAACCAGGGCCGATGAGAATCCTCGCTCGGTGTGCTGCACCAGCACCAGGGGCGCGGGGAAGTCCGCAGGCAGGCCGGCCAGCAGTTCTCGCAGAGCCCTGGGCGCCCCGGTCGAGCCCACGATGCCCACCACCGCCACCTCGCTGGGCCGCGCCGGGAAGGATCGCCGCACCACCGGCCTGGCCAGGTCGCGGGCACGCGCCACCTGCACCATGCGCCGGATGGCCTTCACCAGAGTGAGCAGGCTGTCCTCGTCGAAACCGGCTTGCGGCTTGTGAAAGACCTCGAGCGCCCCCCCCGCCAAAGCCTCTCGTTCCAGCGGCTCGCTGGCCGCACTGGCGCTGGCCACCACCAGGATGGGGCATGGGGTCTCCTTCATGATGCGCAAGGTGGCCTCGGTGCCGCCCATGATGGGCATCAACAGATCCATGGTGATGAGATCGGGACGCAACTGCGCGGCCAACGCGACCGCCTCGGCGCCGTCGGCCGCTTCCCCCACCACTTCCAGATCCGGTTGCGCCGCAAGCCCCTCGCGCAGGATCTCGCGCACCAGAGAGGAATCGTCGACCACCAACACGCGAATCCGCGGGGACTGCCCCAGCTCTCTGCCGATCCGAGCCTCGACCAGGGCGGTCGTGCGCGAGCCTGCGCGCGCCACGCGCCTGACCGTGGCGGCCAACGCGGCGGCCGCAGCCGCATCGAAACCGGTGGCCGGCTTGGGAAAGACCTCCAGCGCCCCGCGCGCCAGAGCTTCCATTGCCAGGCTGCGCACGTCGCCGCCGTCGCGCGCCACCATGACGATGGCCGTGGGACAGCGGCGCATGATGCGCTCGGTGGCCTCCAGACCATCCATCACCGGCATGAGCACGTCCATGGTGATGACATCGGGACGCAACTCGGCCGCCACCTCGATGGCCTGCTTGCCGTTGCCGGCCTCGCCCACCACCTCGAGATCGGGCACCGCCGCGAAGCACTCGCCCAGCACCGCCCTGATGAGCGGAGAGTCGTCGACGATCATCACACGGATCTTCATGACCGCACCATGTACGGACTGACCGTGTCCCACAGCATGGCTTGGTTGAAGTCACTCTTGTCGATGTAGGCCTGCACACCCGCCTCCAAGGCCACGCGCTTTTCGCTCTCGCTGCCCCTGGTGGAAATGGCGACCACCGGAACATCCCGCTGGTGCTCGCGCGCGCGAATGGCGCGCACCAGCCCCAGCCCGTCAAGACGGGGCATGTCCATGTCGGTCAACACGATGTCCACGTTGGGCGCCACATCCAGGAGGCTCAGCGCCTCCTCGCCGTCCGAGGCCACCATGACGTTCAGCCCGTAGGCGCGAAGCGCGTCCGCCACAATACCGCGCACCACGGGTGAGTCGTCCACCACCAAAGCGGTGCGACCGGCACCATGAACCAACATGGGCTGGGTCGCGGCGATACGCGCCTTGGCCTGCTGGGTTCGCGCCAACAGCGCCAGCTCGGTGGCCTTCAGCACCACCGCCAGCGTCCCATCCTCCAGGTTGACCGCCGAGGTGACGAGTCGTTGGCGCTCGAAGAACCTCACCATGGGACGCAGGACCACCTCGCGTTCCAGGTGCTCGCTGCTCCCCGAGAGCGCCACCAGATCGGCCCCGCTCTGCACGACGATGATCCGGGACAGCGAGCCAGTCCCGCGCGTTTCACTGAGGATCTTGCCCAGGTCCAGCAGAGGCAGGATCGCGCCTTGATAGCGCACCGATGGACCTTCGGCCTGGTTCAGGGCCGGCAAACTTCGCGTCTCGACCAAGGCGCGCACCGACCCGGCGGGCAAGGCGTAGCTCCCCATGCCCACGCGGAAGAGCACCACGCGCGAGATGGCCACGCTGATGGGCGCATACAGATCGAAGCGCGTCCCTTCCCCCGGCTTGGAGGTCACCTCCACGCTGCCGCCCAAACCCTCGACCACGTCCAGCACCACGTTCAAGCCGATACCCCGACCCGAGACCTCGCTCACCGAGTTTCGGGTGGAGAAGCCGACGGCAAAGATCGTACGCATCACCTGCTCGTCCGGCGCCTCCTCCGCCTGCGCGGGATCCAGAAGACCCATGCTGGCCGCGCGACGCCTCACCTTGACCATGTCAATGCCGGCCCCGTCGTCGGTCACGCACAGGTGCAGGCGCGGACCTAGCAGGCGGGCGACGATGCGCAGGGTGGCCTCCGCCGGCTTGCCGCAACGTCGTCGGGTCTCGGGATCCTCGACGCCGTGGTCCACAGCGTTGCGCAGCAGATGCAGCAAGGGCTCCTCCAGCATCTCCAGCAAGGTCTTGTCGACTTCGACCTGCTCGCCCTCGACGTCCAGACGAACCTCGCGCCCCAGCGAGCGCGCCAGGGAACGCAAGGGGACCGGGAAACGCTCCAACAGGGTGCCGAGCGGGGTCATGCGCAGCTCGCGCGTGGTGCTGTCGAGCTCGCCCACCACGCGCGCCAGCAGGTAGCTGTCCTCGCGCAGCCGCGCTTCCACCCCGGCCAGACCATCCAGCACCAACCCGAAACGACGCACGACCTCCTCGTCCTGCATGGTTTCGAAACCTCTGCCCAGTTCGAGGCCCCTCTCACGCAACTGGTGCAGCTCGCGCGCCGCCCGTCGACCGCGCTGGTGCAAATACAGCATGTCAGCCACCACCCCGCGCATGCGATCGATCTTTTCCGAGGCGATGCGCACCGAGGCTTCGTGGCGCGTCCCAGGAGCAACGGGCGCGTCTCCGCTGGCCGCCACCGCCTCGGCTAGGGGGGTGCGGATGCTCTGTCCGGTGGAGGGCAGGCAGGCTTCGATCTCGGCCGACAGCGCGGCCTGCTCGGGGTGGGGGATGCCGGGCGTGACCGCGATCATGGCGCCCATCACATCCAGGCCGCGCAACACGAGATCCCCGGCGCTCTGCTCGGGCGCTCCCTCTCGGCCACGCAGGGAGCCGACCAGGCTCTCCACGAGATGCGCCAGGTGCGCCACCTCGGCAAAGCCGATCAGTCCCGCCTCGCCCTTCAAGGTGTGAATCTCGCGCAGGAACCCGGTCAGCTCTACCCCTCTGGTTTCGAAGTCGATCCAGGCCAGGTTGAGCCGGCTGATCCGTTCGACTGCGAGCGCCCGGAAGACCTCCAGCCGCTTGCCTTGGCGCTCGTCAGAGTCCACCACGTTCCCGGCCGCCTTCCGTCTTTTCCTCTTGCAGAGCCGGGACTGACCGTCTCTGTGTGGCGGACAAAGCCGATCGTCGGCCGCCCATGAGCATGCTCAGATTGGTGGCAGCCTGGGCCAACTCGGCCGCGTGGGAGGCCGTGCGCCGGGTTCTGGTCATGGTCTCGGCCACCGAGGCCGCCATATCATCCATGCTCTGTCCCGCCTCCTCGGTCGCCTTGCGCTGCTGCTGGGTTTCCAGCGCGATGTCGCGGGCCGAGCGGGTGGTTTCCTCCGATAGGGCCACGCCCTCGTGCCCGGCCTGCACCGCCACCTGCGAAGCCGCGCGCATGTCGTTCATCAACTGTCGGATGCCGTTCACCGATTCCATGGTGCTCTCGGCCAGCCGGCGCATCTCGGCCGCCACCAGGGTGAACCCTCGCCCAGCCTCTCCGGCCTTGGTGCCCTCCAGGGCGGCGTTGAGCGCCAGCAGATCGGTGCGATCCGCCACCTGCATGATGGCCGCCAGGATCTCCCCTGCCCGCTCCGCCTGACCGTTCAGTTCCTTGATCCGCACCGCCACGGCCCGGTTGCCCATCACCGTCCGCTCGGCGTTGCCCAAGACCTGGCTGGACCTCTCGGCGATCTGCTGCGCCGATCCCAGCACGCGATCCATGGTGCGGCGGGTTTGCTCGATGCCACCGGCCTGTTGTGTGCCGGCAATCTCCTGGCTGCGCGCCGAGTCCACCAGATCTTGCGAGAGCTGGCTGAGACGCGCGGCCACCACGCGAATCGGTCTCTGCAGGTTGCGCGCGAGCAACCCCGCCACGACCACCCCCGCCAGCAGAAGCGCCAGCGCCAAGGTCAGCACCGCGGTTCGGCTGGCGCGAATGGTCTGGTCGATGGATTCGCGAGAGAAACCCATCACCAAGGTGCCCCGATAGACTTCGCCGGTCAGCAGCGGGACCTGAACGTGCACCAGACCCTGCGGCCCTTGGCCGATCACCACGCGAAACGCGTGTGCCTGCTCCAGCAACTCCTGCGCGGGAGCGCTGGAGGTCTGGCTCCAACGCGCCAGGATCTCGCCGTCGACCTTGAGCACGGCCATGCTGCGAAGGTCGGAATGGCCGTGCATCACGGTGAGCGCGCGCTGCACCTCTTGGGGATCGCCTCCCGCCGCCGCGGGGGTGACCAGCTTGGCCAAGATCTGCGCGATCCCGCTGGCGCGGGTGACCAGGGCGGCCTCGGCCATGTGCTTCTCTTGCTGCTCCAAGAAACCGGCCAGGATCACGATGACACAGACGATCACCGCGCTGAAGGCCGCGATCAGCCTGGCGTGCAGTCCGAACAACCTCTTCAGGAGAGACATTCAGTCACCATGGGCATCGCTTCCGGCGGCCACGGCGGTCAGCGCGACCACGTCCAGGATCTCCGCGGTGCGGCCGTCACAGACCATCTCCTCGGGAAGAAACGCCAGACGCCAGCGGCTGGCGCCCTCGGGCTTTTGCGGAGATCCCGTGACAAAGCCCCCCACCTCGTGCACCACCAACGCCAACTCGTATTCGGGCGTGGCCACGACCACCAAACGCGGCGAGATGGGGCCGTAGTCGGTGGACATGGAGCTGGTGCTCTCCATCAACTGGGCAAGGCTGACCACGGGGATCAGTCCGCCGCGCAGACTGGTGATCCCCAATACGTGGCGAGGCGCGGTCGGGATACGCGTGATGGCGCCCTTGACCGCGATCTCGACGATGTTCTGGGCCGCGATGCCCAACCACCGGTTCCCGACCCTGACCAGCAGGTAGGATCGGCCCAGCCCAGCATCGGGAGTCACGGCCTCCGATTCCGGGGCGGCCGGGGGTGACTGCGCGCTCGTCATGATCTCTGCCCCTGGAAGATCGCGGCCACGCGGCTCACCACCACGTCGGCCCCCGCCAGTTTCGAAACAAACCCGTCGGGGCGAATGGCGTCGAGAAAGTCGCGCAATTCAGCCTGCGAGCGCCCCGAGATCAGCAAGACCGCCGCACGCGGAGCTCGCGTCTCCTTGCGGAAGCGCCGGCACAGCTCGGTCACATCGAGGTCAGGCATCTGCACGTCAGCGACCAGCACCGACGGAGAGAAGCTCACGCAGGCCTGCATGGCATCCTGCATGCTGGTGGCGCTGCGAACCTGGTAACCACGCAACTCGAACACATCGGCCAGGGCTTGGGCGGCGACCTTGCTGTCATCCACGATCAAGACTCGGCAGGCCTCGCCGGCGCAAGGCGCGGGCACGGGCGTCGCGCCGGCCCGCTTTCCGCCCAGCTCCTGCACGAGGTAACTCAGCTTGCGCAGGACACGCGCACACTGGACGCGCCCGCCCTCCCCCTTACCGGCCAGCTCACGCGCGACGCTTTCCCCTTCCCAAGCCGTTTGGGCCACTTCGGCGAGGCCAACCATCGAAGCCTCGCCGCCCAGGGTATGCAGCTCACCGATGAGATGGCGGCCTCCCTCAGGGCGACCGAGCAACGCCAGGCTGCGCGAAATGCGCTCCTTGGCCGTGGTCAAGAAGCGCTCTTTCACCTGGGGGGTGCCAACCATCGCCATCCATGTCGATATCGGCCTTCCCCCGGCGGAACATTAGCGGTTCCCCGACGACGGAAGGCCGATAAGGCGGTAGGGCTTTCTTCCTCATGTCGCGCCGGTCCGTGGCGCGAACGTCCGGCCCGGCTACTTCGGATCGAGGGGCAGGGATCCCGGTGTGGTCAGGCTCATGTGGTCAAGACCGAAATAGCCGGAGGCCACATAGAGATCGTCCCCCACCGCCTCCAGGGTGCTGGCGTAGTCCAAGGTGCGCAGGAACTTGGCGCCCGTGGGCTGCGCCGGATTGCTGACATCCACGGCCAGCACGCCGTCGCCCGGCAGGTTGAGGAACAGCCGCCCCTGCTTCGCGCCCATGATGCCCAGGTTGTTGGCCTTGGTCGGTTGGTCGTAGAGCACGTTGAGCGTGTTCTGGCTCACGTCGAGGATCACGAGTCGCGACGAGGTGGTCGCCCAGGTGTCGGCCGTTCCGGTGTTGTAACCGCCGTAATAGGTCGGATTGCCGGCCACGTACATCGTGGTGCCATCCATGGTCAAGCCGTACAGGTACATGTTGGTGAAGATGCGGCTGGCCAGCAAGGAAGCCGCGGGCACGCCGTTCACGCTCACTTGATTGAGCAGGTGCAGACGCGGGTGGTACTGGTAGCCGATGTACGACGGCGACGTCTCGATTGTCACGTAGACCGGGAATTCGTCCTGGGTCAGGAAGAAGCGGGTGCCGTTGGCGACCCAGGTGCGCACGAGGGGACCGGGGAGATTGATCTTCTCCGCCGCGACGAAGCCGGTGCCCGAGCGGTTCCAGCGCTGGGCATAGTGCTTGAGCTGGGTGAAAGTTACCCCGTCCTTGCCCTGGCGTGTCCCGACCTGTTCGTGCATCCCCAGGTAGAAACCCGTCGGATCGGCGGAATCACCCAGCAGACTGTAGCCGGGCCAATCGGTCCCGTCGGACAGCTTCTGCACCACGACCTTGGGGGCGTCGATGTCGGCCAGGTCCAGGAACACCAGATCGATCGAGTAGGTGTGTTTCGCCGTGTTCGGGTCATAGGTGTGGTTCTGGCTCACCGTCACGATGCCGTCCTGCACCTGGGTCCAGTTGTTGTAGCCCAGCGACCAGTAGCCACCCCAGTAGCCGTCCCAGCCGCAGCGGTACGGGTAGTACGGAATCAATCCGCCCACGATGGCGGTCGAGCCCGCGCGACGGGGGTGGGTCGGATCGGTCAGGTCATAGACCAGGACCTGGACGTCCCTGCGATAGGCATAGGGGTCGTCCTTGCTGGTGCTGGGCAGGTAGCGGAAGAGCAGGAGCTGGTTGCCGTGCTTGACGGCCTGCTGGACCTGACCCACCGAGAAGCTGGCCAACACGGGCGCGTGCTCCAGACTGCCGCCCGCCGCCAGCACCCTGAACTGCGACAAATCCTGGTTGCTGTTTCCGTAGTAGCTGGGCTGCGACTGAACCTGGGTCACGACGTAGTTGCCGAAGCTGAAGACCTGACTGTAGTAGGGCGCGATCTCGATCACCGACTGCAAGCTCGGCTGGGCCAGATCCGCGATGTTGGCGATGGAGGCATGGGTCTGCGACAGGTTGACCATCATGCGCTGACCGGTGGTCTGGTGCTTGAAAACGATGGTGCGGACCACCTGGCCGTTGGGATGAATGAAGGTGCCGAAGTTCTGCAGCACGTTCTGCTGGGTCTCGGGCTTGCTGTCGTCGTACTTGCTCAAATCCCAGGTCATGATGCCGACGGCGCTCTTGTGCTGGTACCACCACCAATCGTCGTTGGCGTCGCTGCGCGTCCAGTAGTACACCGGCACGGTCACCACGTTGGCCTCGGCATCCGAGTGCATGCCGATCATCTTGTGGGCCTGGTCCAGGTTCCAGTTGATGGCCGAGCCTACCCACTCGGCGTTCTTCACGGCCACGCACTGGCGTTGCACCAGGCGGATCTTCGACAGGTCGCGCACGTCGATGATGCTGACCGCAATCTTGGTGCCTTGCCGTCCTTCGCTGCCCTGGAAACCGGTGCAGGTGCTGGTGTTGTCCTGCCCGATACCGAGCAGGTACTTCTTGTCCTCGATCAGGCGGAACACGTTCATGTCGCCCGACAGGCCGTCGACCGCCGACAACACCGTCAGGTTCTTGGGGTCGGCGAAGCTGATGGCGTAGAGCGGATCCATGTTCTGCGCGGTGATGGCGTAGACCACGCTGCGCTCGGGGTCGAAGGTACTGCCGCGCACCGTTTCGTTGGGCTTGCCGAACTCCAGGACATCCAGCAGCGTCGGGTTGGCGCCGTCGGTGATGTCCCACGATTCCAGCGTGTTGGCGACGTACGACGTCCCCGTGCAGCCCGTTGAGGACCAACTCTGGCGCGCGAAGATTCCGTAGAAGGTGCCCTTCTGCGTCGTCTCGTCGAACACATAGGTCATCTTGAACTGGTCGCCGATGGTCCCCGGCGTGTCGAACCTGGTGTGGCGACGGATGCTGCCCTTGGGGTCGCTCACGTCGATGATGGACACCACCGACTGCTGGAAGCTCTTGTAGCTGTAGTCGTAGCAGCCCATGTACCCGTTGCGGTCCGTCCCCTTGGACACGTAGTTGTACACGTACCAGTTCTCGACCACCATCAGGGCGTTCGAGGTGGCGGAGATGGCCACGTTGTTGAAGTTGCGATTGTAGGAATACTGGCCGTTGGGATCACTGATTTGGACGTCACCGCCCTCGAAGATCTGCAGTTGCCCCACCTGCTTGGGCTCGCTCGGATCGCTGACGTCGAACGAGTACACCCAGGCCTGTGGCTTCTGCTCGCCGTCGCCCCGGCTGTAACCCCAACCGTAGTAGTAGTACTGCGAGATGTAGGAGACCACGTAGATGGTGTTGTCGATCTTGCGCGACACGCCCTCGCGCAGCTCGCCGATGATGTCCACGGTCTTGATGACGCGCGGATTGGTTACGTCGCTGACGTCGATGGCCACCAGTTGCGAGACGTAGTGGCGCTCGAACTGCAGCTTGCCGCTGGCCTGGGTCAGGTAGAGGGCGTCGCTCAGCAAGGCGAACACCGTGTTGCCCGACACGAACATCTCGATGGGATAGCCGTACACGCCCAGGTGCGAGAGCTGCTGGGGATTCTTGGGATCCTTCAGGTCGTAGATGATGAGGCCACGGTAGGTGTTGAAGTAGAAGAGCCGATCGTTGTCGATGCGGTAGATGTCGGCTTCCTCGACCGTGGCGTCGCGACCGGCCGGCGCGCCGGGCGCTTGCGTGCCCGTGGCCCCACCGGCCCCGGTCGTGCTATCCACGGCCACGGTGGGGGCGCCGTTGGCCCTCCCACCTTTGCTGGTGCCGTCCTCTGCCCCGCCGTAGGTCCCGTTACCGCCCGATTCGCTGACGAAGTCGGTGGTTCCCACCGGCAGGTTGGGGTCGGTGGGTTCGCTCGTCGGGTCGGACGAATCGTCGCAGGCAGCGGTCAAGCCGCCGACCATCAGGGCAAGCAGGATTGGGCGTGAGAGTGAGCGCATGGTGAGCCTCCGTCCGCGCTAGGTAGCAAGGTCCGTGCCGCGCCCCTGCAAGGGCCCAAAACCGCGCCGGGTCACGGCCCCCCCTCAAAAATCCAGCACCCTGTCCCGGGATCACATCGAAAAACCACATGACCCCTGGCGTTCGTGTCGCTAGACCGTTGGCGTTGGTTGGGTAGACTGCGCGCCATGTCCAAGCTGCCCCTGCCCGAGGTCCTCGAGGCTGCCTATCTGGCCGAGGTGCGCGCCGGCGCCTTTCCCGCATCCGGCCCGGTCGAGGTGGCCATCGCCGGCCGTTCGAACGTGGGCAAGTCCACCCTGCTCAACCGTTTGGCCGGGCGCCACGCCTTGGCAAGGGTCTCCAAGACGCCGGGGCGCACACGCGGGATCATCCTCTACGATCTGAAACTGCGTTGGCCCGGCAGCGAGGCGCGCCATGACCTGCGCCTCGTGGATCTGCCGGGTTACGGCTACGCCCAGGTCTCGCGTGACGAGCGCAACTCGTGGCAACACCTGGTGGAGGGCTACGTCAAGGCGCGCCCGACCCTGCGCCTGTTCTTCGTCCTGGTGGACGCGCGCCGCGCGCCGGGCGAGGAAGAGCTGCAACTCGTGGAATGGCTGGCGAGCGAGCAAGTGCCCCATCACGTGGTGGTGACCAAGATAGACAAGCTGCGCACCGCGGAGCAGTTGAAGGTCCGCCAGACGATACGCGCCGCTTTCGGCCCGAAGGCGCCGGCGGTCACCCTGGTGTCAGGCGAAACCGGCGAGGGCCTGGAAGCGCTGTGGGCCGCGCTGGCGTTCGCGACGGGCATGCGCTCCAACCCAGACACGAAGGGTGAAAAGGCCTGACCGCCGAGCCTATGTTCGCGGCTCGCGAAGAAAGTCGACGTGGCTCGCGCAAAGGACGTTGTAAGCTGACCGAGACACCCCCGTGGCAGCAAAACCCGCGTCTCTGACGACCGAGATCCAGAAGCTCACAGCCCCCGACCTCGACCAGGTCCTGGAGATCGAGCGCCTGTCCTTTCGCACGCCCTGGCAGCGCCCGGCTTTCGAAAGCGAGATGGCGCACACCTGGTCGCGCCTGGAGGTGGTGCGCGACACCGACACGGGACGAATCCTCGCCTTCGCCGACTACTGGCTGGTCGCGGACGAGATCCACATCCTGAACATCGCCACCCACCCACAGGCGCGCCGCCAGGGTCACGGGGCGCAGCTGCTCCGCCACATCGTGGAGCAGGCCAGGAGCGCCAGCTTCAAAGGCATCGACTTGGAGGTGCGTCGGTCCAACCTGGCGGCCCAGGCGCTCTATGCCAGCCATGGCTTCCAGGTGGAGGGCATGCGACCACGCTACTACGAAGACAACGACGAGGACGCCATCCTCATGACCTTGAAGCTCTAGCATGCGCGCCCTTCTCGTTCTCTTCTGGCTGGCGGCCCCCGATGCGGGAGCGCCCGCCGATGCAGGACCACCGCCCGACGCGGACACCCTGGACTCGGGCGCGCCGCAGGCTGGCCCACCTGGTCCGGACGCCTTGGCCCCTGCACCCCTGCCCCGCTTCGCCATCGCCAGTGTGCGCTCACAGCAGCGGGTGGTCGCCCTGACCTTCGACGCCTGCGCCACCATCAGCCAGGCCAATACCTTCGATCGCGAGGTCTTCGAGATCCTGAAGCGCGAGCAGATCCCGGCGACCATCTTCGTCACCGGGCGCTGGCTCGAGGCCCATCCCGCGGAGGCCAGGGAATTGGCGGCCCAGCCCTGGATCGAGTTCGGCAACCACTCCTACTCGCACGCGCGCATGGTCGGAGCTCCCAGCCGCAAGGTCGCGATGCAGATCGCCCAAACCGAGGAGCTGATAGGCCACCTGGGGCGACGATCGGTGGGCTTCCGTCCGCCGGCTGGCGCCTGGAACCGCTTGATGGTACGGCAGGCTGCGCGCCAGAACCTGCCCACCATCCTGTGGGACGTGGTGTCCGGCGATCCCGGGGAACACACCTCCGCCGAACGCATCGCCCGGGCGGTCATTCCCACGGTACGCCCCGGCTCGATCGTGATCTTCCACATCAACGGGCGCGCCCCGCGCACCAAGGACGCCCTGCCCGAGATCATTCGCGGGCTGCGCCACAAGGGCCTGGGGTTCGTCAAGGTCTCGCAGCTCTTACAGCAACCCGAGGCCCGCTTGCGCCCCGCCCCTCGTGGCCCCTTGGGCTACCGAGCCCCGCACCGCAAGAATGCCAAACCCCAAGGAAACGCCCGTGCGCATTCGCCGAGCTAGCCCCGCCGAAGCCCGCCGTCAGGCCGCTTGGATCGTGGCCATGGAACCCTGGTCATCGATGGGCTACCAGGCCGCGCCACTCGGGCGTTGGCTGGGGCGCCGGGCGCGCGCGGGATGGGCCTGGGTGGCGGTGGAGCGCGACACGGTGCTGGCCGTGCTGGTTGTGCAACCCGACTTCTTGTTGGGCAACTTCATCGCGCTGCTGGCCGTGTCCCCCGCCCATGCCGGGCGCGGGGTGGGCCGTGCCCTGGTCGAAAAGGCCAAGCGCCTGAGCTTCGCCAAACACCGCTGGCTCTACGTCTCGTGCGACCGACTCAACCAAGCCGCGGCCCGCTTCTACGAGAAGGTCGGTTTCGTCAAAGTGGCGGGTTTGGCCGATCTGGTGTGCCAAGGTCGCACGGAAATCCTGTGGCGCATGTCACGAGATTGAGCGCGCAAAGTCGCGCATTTTGCTTAGCGTCGAGCTATAACAAGAAACCGTGCAGCCCGAGCCGCAAGAATCCCGCCGCAGGAGCCCACGCATCGAGGTCTATGCCCAGGCCGAGGTGCGCAGCCACGAGATCCACATCATGGACGTGCGCAACCTCTCTGCCGGTGGCGTCTACCTGGTGGGCACGCCCGTGCAGTACCCCGAACTGAGGCCGGGCGCGGAGATCGGGATGATCATCTTCGGGACCGAGGACGGCGCGGGTGACGATCCCGAGTTCAACGTGGCCTGCCAGGCGACCATCATCCGCATCGACGAGGGTAGCCCGGGCAAGCGTCCCCCTGGCTTCGGGGCCACGCTGGCGCCCATCGACGACGAGAACCGCGAGCGCCTGACCAACCTGCTGCTGCGCGCTGACAACTACCGCGTCGGCGATCCCCGTCGGTAGAGAGGCTCAGTCCACCACGCCCAGCAGGGCGAGGCGCTCTTTGAGCTGGGTGTTGCGGTGCTTCTCGGCGGTGATCTGATCCTGCAAGTGCGCCAGGTGTCCCTGGTAACCCTTGATCTGATCCACGGTTGGCATGTCGTGCACGCGCACGGCGAGTCGGCGCGTGATGAAGAGCAGCCAGCCGATGAGCGCCAGGATGAGCAGGACCAGAGCCGCGATCACGGGATACGAGTAACCGATGACCCTGGTCACCACGGTGTAGCCAGAGCGCAAAGCCTCGAAATCGCGCTGGGCGCGGCCCAGGGCCTCTCGGGTCTTGCCCAGCTCGCTCTCCAAGCCAGCCTTCTCGCGGTTGAGCACGAGCTGGGCAGCCTGCAGTCGGGTGACTTCGTCCTTGAGCGACTCCACCTTGGCTCCCATCTCGACGCGGCGATCGGTCTCCTTGTTCAAGAGCTCCTCCAGCGCGGCGATCTTCTGCGTCGGGCTGAGAGCCTTGCTGATCTCGATCGAGGCCTTCATGGGAGGGGGAACAACCTGTCCCGCGCTCGACTCGGCGAACGCCAGGGAACTCGTGGTCAGCAGCAGGAACAAAGTGGTCATCAGACGCATGCGCCACCTCCATGGGCAAGGCTTGAGTACGTGGACTGAACGCCTGCGGCACGCGAGAAATGCATCTCTCTTCATGCTTCGGCGGGATTCCCTCCGGACCGTAGCCCCGGTCACTTACCGCGCCTCCCCGCCATCTGACCGGCATGCCCAAGCTGATACTGGTGTCACGACCAAGGGCGGCGGCGGCTCTCGTGGCGCTTCGCGGGTCTGGGCCAGGCAGAAACTGGCGCGTTCGTGCGGGTGGTGATAACAGGATCAGGGTGTTTCGCCTGCTGAAGCTCGTCCTGTTCTTGGGCCTCATAGGGGCCGGCGTGTACTACGGGACCACGGTGAAACTGGGGGATCGGACCTTCTACCAGCACCTGCGCGCCATCTGGGAAACCAAGGAAACCGACGAGCTGCGCCGTGGAACCAAGGAGAAGGTGGGCGGCTTGGTGGACGAAGCCACCGACAGGGTCGTCAAAGGCGTGGCCGAGCACGCGCCAGGCAAGGTGCTCATGCGCGGCGATGGGACGACCGAAGAGAGTGCGGTTCCCAGTCTGCCCCCGCAGGAGAACGTATCGCCCGAGGATCGCAAGGCCTTACGCAACATCATCGGGCAAGGTCGCATCAAGCCCAGAGAGTAGACGACCGTGGCACGGCGTGTGTGGGAGGTTTTGCTGGTCGGGGCGCTGTGGGCCTACGCCGAGCAAGCGGCCGCGGGCACGCCAGCGTCGCTGAGCGAGCTGGTCGAAACCGCCCGTCAGGCGGTGGTACACGTTCGCGCGGTGGTGCCGGATGCCGGGCGCGGCGGCAGCGCAAGCAACGCCGTCCTCTCGGTGGGCTCGGGGTTCTTCGTGGATCGCGGGGGAACCCTCATCACCAACGAGCACGTCATACACGACGCCGTGGACATCCGCGTGCGACTCTTCGACGGCCGCGAGTTGCCCGCCTGCGTGGCCGGCTTGGACCTTCTCACCGACATCGCCCTGCTCTCCATCAAGAGCGGCCGCCCCGTCCCCGAGCTACTCCTGGGTGACTCCGACAAGGTGCGCGCCGGCGATCCGGTGGTGGCCATCGGCAGCCCCTTTGGGTTCTCCCACAGCACCACGGCCGGAATCGTATCCGCGACCGAGCGGGTGATCGAACGCGCCGACAGCCCGGGCGGCGGTCACGCGGCGTCCATGCCCAACAGCGGCTACGCCTTCTTCATTCAGACCGACGCCCTCATCAACGTCGGCAACTCGGGCGGCCCCCTGCTGGATCAATCAGGTCAGGTCATCGGCGTGAACGCCGCCTTTTGGGGTCGAGCTCAGGCCTCGCAGGGCGTGGGCTTCGCCACTCCCATCAACATCGTCAAGCTGCTCCTCCCCCGTCTGCGACAACAGGGCGAGGCCCCGCGATCGTACCTGGGCGTGCAGAGCCAGAACGTCGACTCCGCCCTGGCTCGTGGCCTGGGCTTGCCCTCGGCCAGCGGCGCCTTGATCGCCGGGGTGGACGCCGGCTCACCCGCCGAGGCGGGGGGACTGGAGCCTGGCGATGTGGTCACGGTCTGGGATGGGAACCGCATGCAGGGTGCCGAGGAGTTCAAGATCTACGCCCAACTCACCTTGCCGGGCGCGCGCGTGCGCCTCTCGGTGCTACGCGGCGGCAAGCTGACCGACCATATCCTGACCATGCGACCGGCGCCGGAGAGCCCGGCGGCGACCTCCGCGCTCTTCTGTCGCAACGCCACCCGCCCCGCGATCCTGCCCCACGGTTTCGACGTGGTGGAGCAGGCCGCGGGCCGCAACAAGGGCCTGCCCAACAACCGCGCCCTTCGCGTCTCCAAGATCTCGGGCGGCGCGGCGGTGGACGCGGGCCTGCAGATCGACGACATCATCCTGCGCGTGGGACGAACCCCGGTGGGGACCGCCAACGAATTGCGCAAGGCCCTGGACGCCTTCCCTGCCAGCCGCCCCGTACCCCTGCTGTTGCGCCGGGACGGCGCGGACTTCTGGCGCGCCCTGCCCCGCCAGTAGGGGTAGACTTCGCCTCCATGGAAGAGAAGTTGTTCCGCCAGTTGGTCGACCAGACCTTTCACCGGATCGATGCGGCCTTCGAAAAAGTGGATCCCGACCTGGCCGAGAGCACGCCCGGGCAGGGCACGCTGACCATCGTATTCCGTGAGACGCTTCGACTGATTCTCTCCCCGCAGACTCCCGTGCGCCAGATCTGGGCGGCGTTCCGCGACCGTGCCTGGCGCTTCGACTTGAGTGCGCAAGGCCAGTGGATGGACGACCGCGGCCAAGGCGTCAACCTCTTCACGCTGGTGCAAGATCTGGCTCGTGAGCACGCCGGCGTGACTATCCGAATCGAAGGCTAGCGCGCGCTCAGCGCCCTGGCGTCTGGAGCAAGTAGCCCGGCGGGGGCGTCATGACGAAGGCATCGGGCGGGAAGGTCGGGTTCACCATGCGTTCCTTGACCTTGATCTCCACGCCGTCGTCGAAGCTGCGGCCCGGCTCGGCGAAACGGATCAGCATCGGGATGGCTTGACCGTCCCAGGCCCGCTGATCCTGGAATGAGACCCGCCAACGGCCTTGCCCGGCGGGCGCCTG
>CAZHUY010000038.1:11525-35047 GCA_964535465.1 uncultured Myxococcales bacterium | reverse complement strand
GAATCCCGAGCAGCTTTGGGAAACGACCATGGACCCGGCTAGCCGCACGCTGCTGCAGGTTCGGGTCGAGGACGCCTATGAAGCGGATCGCCTTTTTTCGACGCTAATGGGCGATCTGGTCGAGCCGCGACGAGAGTTCATCGCGCAAAACGCTCTCAACGTTCGCAACCTGGACGTCTGAGCGCGAGAGGCAAGGGCCCAGGCGGGCGGCCGGGCAGCGCGTGCAACGGGTCACCGGGGACGCCGTAGTGCGAGGGCGTAGACAACAAAAAGCCGCGGTTGGAGACCAGCCGGGGCTTTCTAGGACGGGCTAGCAGGCGAAGATGCGGTTCAGCTTCTCTTCGATCTTGCCTTCGTTGGACTTGGTGGCGACGGCAATCTCCTTGACCAGGAGAGTACGCGCCGTGTCGAGCATCTTGCGCTCGCCGAAAGAGAGCTCCTTGTCGCCCTTGAGACGCTGGAGATCTCGCAGGACCTCGGCAATCTCGAAGACCGATCCCGTCTTGATCTTCTCCATGTACTCGCGATAGCGCCGGTTCCAGGTCTGCCCTTCAACAGAGACCTCGCGGCTCTTGAGGATTTCGAAGACTTCATCGACCTCATCCGCGCGGATGAGTTCCCGCAAGCCGACGGCGCCGGCGTTCTTCGTCGGAATCATGATCTTCATCCCGTTGTCGAGAATCTTGAGGATGTAGAACGTCTGCTTGCTCGACGAGATCTCGCGGGTCTCAACACCGATGATCTGCGCCACCCCATGTGCCGGGTAGACCGCCAAATCTCCCACGCGGAAAGATGGCTCCATTTAGGTCCTCTCTTGCTGTTGAAAACGAGGGCGCTTCGGAATCCGAAGCGCGCGCACTCTACCAAACCAGGCTTCACCCGTCAACATGATTTCGTATTGGAGACTACTTAACGGGGAGCGAGGAGGATTGACGCGAAAGGGCGGAGGGAGCATTGCTTGATCTATACAATGTTAGCATCCTCGGACAAGTGGGCGAAGGTATTGATGAATCAAGGGTCGGAGTTGACAAGGGGCAATGCCGAAAGGTAGGGTGTTGTCCCACGCGAGCATGAACTCGAGAAGTAAGAAGCCACGAGCCAGCAGGCACGTCAAGCGCGCCGCGCAAGGTGGTAGCTCGCGTGCCAAGAGAGCGGGGTCGCAAGGTGCGAAGGCAGAAGGGAAGCTACGCAGGGCGGTCGGGCATGGCGCTCAGGAAACGAAGATAGTAGATACGGGCGACCGCGAGGAAGCCGGGAACAAAGTCTCGGGGAGCCAAGGGACGGGTGGAACAAGTGAGAATCGCGGCGTTCCGCCGGCGCTGCCCACTCCAATTGCCACGTTCACCATTTGAAGAGGAAGAAGCAATGAGCGAAGAGGGAACGTTGGGCGAAAAGCGCGAAGAAGCGGCCAAGGTTCTGCGCGACGTCTTGGAGCGGATGGGCGTCGACGCGGAAGTGAGCGCGTTCGACGATGGAGAACGCATCATTCTTGACGCGCATGGCTCGGAGTCAGGCTTGGTGATCGGTAAGAAGGGCGCCACCCTGGATGCGCTGCAGTATCTGGTGGGGCGGATCGTCTTTAGGAAGCCGGGCGAAGGCGGGATTCTCGTTGTTGATGCGGAGGGGTATCGTGGCCGGCGCGAAGATTCTCTGGTGGACCTGGCCAGGCGACTGGCAGAGAAGGTCGTCCGGTCCGGGCGGCCCGTGCCGGTGGAGCCCATGAGCGCGCATGACCGGAAGATTGTGCACACGACGCTGGCGGAGCACCCTGACGTCACCACGGAATCCGAGGGTGAAGGTCCTGCTCGCCGCGTGGTGATTTTCCCGAGGGGTAAGGCGGCCGAGAGGGCCGGAGTCGGGGAAGAAAGCTAGCAGGCTGCGCCTTCCAGGCAGGGAGGCGGAAGTCTCAGGGGAAGAGAACCTCGGGGGGAAGCGCCTTCAGGAGCGCGTGCGCGAGATTCTCTGGGGTGGGCAGGGGGAGGAAGGGTAGAACCCCGAGCGGGTGCACGCCCGTCAGGGCTTCTACCAAGCGCGGATTGTCCTTCTGGTCCGGTGTCTCGTCCGGCGACGTGGAGACGAGGAGAACGCCGGCGAGGGGGAGCTGACGTCTGCGAAGCTCTGCGACGGCGAGGGCTGTGTGGTTGATGGTGCCGAGGGAATTGCGCGAGATGAGGAGGACTGGCAGTCCGAAGGCAGCCGCGAGGTCGGCCCCTGTGAGATCCTCGGAGTAGGGGGTGAGCAAGCCACCGGCAGACTCGACCAAGAGGTAGTCGCCGTAGGGGAAGAGGCGCCTGGCGGAGGAGAGGAGAGAGGCAGATGTGAGGCGCTGGCCAACGGCCTGGGAGGCCAGGGCTGGGGCCACGGGAAGAGGGAAGGGATGGGGGCAAATGAGGTCGAGGGGAATATCTTCCCGGCCGGCTGCGGCGCGGAGGCGAAGGGCATCGGAGGGGGCGGGGGTAGCGCCGGTTTCGACCGGTTTGAAGGGGACGGGAGAGAGACCGCGGGCTCGGGCGAGGGCGAGGATGCCGGTGCCGACGGTGGTCTTGCCGGCTGCGGTGTCGGTGGCGAGCAGAAAGAGACCGCGCGGGGCTGAGGGTGCTGAAGAGGGAGAGAAGCCCGAGGAAGGAGGAGAAGACACGGGCTGTGATGGGGAGGTGGCTTCGAGGATGGCGGTGGCGGTTGCGTCAACCAGGAGATCGATCTGCTCCGGGGTGATGGAGAGGGGTGGCATGAGAACGACGACGGAGTCAAGCGGGCGAAGGATGACGCCGTGGCGACGGACGAGACGGCAGACACGGGCGCCGATAGCGTCTTCGGGCGGGTAGGGCTGCGAAGGCGAGCGTCGTAGCTCGATGCCGACCATGAGACCTCTTTGGCGGATCTGGAAGACGGAAGGGAGAGGGGCGACTTTGTCGGCGAGACGGGTGCGCAAGCGGGCGATCTTGGGAGGGAGATTGGCGAGAACCTGGTCCTTCTCGAAGAGGTCGAGAGAAGCGAGCGCGGCTGCGCAGCCGAGGGGATTGCCGCCGAAACTGTGGCCATGGAAGAAGGTGAGTCGCTCCCCGGGTGTGCCGAGGAACTGGTCGAAGACGGCATTGGTGGCCAGCGTGGCTGCCAGGGGGAGGTAGCCGCCGGTGAGACCCTTGGCGACGGCCATGAGGTCTGGGGTGACGCCTGCGTGTTCACAGGCGAACATCGTGCCGGTACGGCCGAAGCCGGTGGCAACTTCGTCGGCGATGAGAAGGACGCCGGAGTCTGAGCAGAGGGAGCGGGCCTGGGCGAGGAGGCCGGGGGGTGACAGGAGCATGCCGCCGGCGCCTTGCACCATGGGCTCGAGGATGAAGGCGGCAAGCTCGGGGCCGTGCTGGGCGAAGGCCGCTCGCAGGGCGGAGATGGTGGGCTCGACATGAATTGTGTGAAAGAGAAGGGGATGAAAGATCTTGTGGAAGGTATCGATTCCGCCGACCGAGACGGAACCGATGGTGTCGCCGTGGTAGGCGTGTTTGAGCGCGAGAAACTTGGTGCGGGCGGGGGCGCTGCGGAGCTGCTGGTACTGGAAGGCGATCTTGAGGGCGATCTCGACAGCGGTGGACCCGGAATCCGAGAAGAAGACCCGAGTGAGGCCAGGCGGGGCGAGAGAGACCAGTCTCTCAGCCAAGAGGATAGAAGGGGTGCTGGAGAGCCCGAGGAGAGTGGAATGAGAGACTCGGGAAAGCTGGTCGGAGATGGCGGCGTTGAGGGCAGGGTGCGCGTGACCGTGGACGTTGACCCAGAGGCTGGAGACCCCGTCGAGGTAGCGGTTGCCTTGCCGGTCGATGAGATAGTTGCCGTCGGCGCGATCGATGACGAGAGGGGGCTCGGCCAACCATTCGCGCATCGGGGTGAAGGGGTGCCAGAGGTATTGGCGGTCGAGGTCTTCGAGTGTCATGGGGGAAGAATGGGGGCAAGGGCGGCCGCGAGGGCCTGGATGTCGGAGGGCTTGTGAGCGGCTGAGAGAGTGATGCGGAGGCGGGCAGTGCCCTCGGGAACCGCCGGAGGGCGGATGGCTTGAATGAAGATGCCGTTGTCGTGGAGATGGCGAGAGGCCTGGAGCGCGGCCGCGTCCGGGCCAAGGACGATTGGGAAGATGGCGGTGCTGGGGGAGGGCCGGTGAGCGAGGGGAAGAGCGCTTGCCAGCTGGGACGCGTTGTGAGCGAGGGTGTCGCGGAGCGCCTGACCTTGCTCGGCTTCTATGATTTTGAGAGCGGCCAGGGCAGCGGCGGCTATGGGAGGAGGAAGGGCCGTGGTGAAAATGAAGGTGCGGCTGTGGTTGACGAGATAGTCGCGCAGGGTGTGGGAGCCGGCGGCGAACCCCCCTGACGCACCGAAGGCCTTGCCCAGGGTGCCGATGAGGACGTCAGGGGCGACCTTGCATTGGGCGCAAAGGCCTCGACCTTGCGGGCCGTGGACACCGAGCGCGTGGGCTTCGTCGACCACCAGGGCCGCGTCGTGGCGTTTGGCTAGGTCTGCCAGAGCGGCGAGCGGCGCGATATGGCCGTCCATTCCAAAGAGAGACTCGGTCACGAGGATGCGGCGGCGAGCTTTGGGGCCCAGAGTCCTGAAGCGGGACTCGGCCGAGGCTGGATCGAGGTGGCGGTAGAAGGCGGGACGCGCACCGGAGAGTCTGCAGGCGTCAAGGATACTGGCGTGATTGAGATGGTCCGAGAGCACCAGGTCTCCGGGGCCGGCAAGGGCGGTGATGACGCCGAGGTTTGTCTGGTAGCCGGTGGGGAAGAGAAGGGCAGCCTGGGTGTTGAGATAGCGGGCGAGGGAGAGTTCGAGTTGTCTATGTTCGTCGAGATCTCCGGAGACAAGGCGAGAGGCGCCGGCTCCCAGACCAGAGCGGGCGATGGCGGCGGAGGCGGCGTTGGCCAGGGCGGGATGGCAGGTCAGGCCTAGATAGTCGTTGGAGCAAAAGGAGACGAAGTCCTGGTCGTGGAGAGAGGGCTTGGTCTTGTCCGAGCCGGAGGCAGGCGGGCAAGAGCGGCCTCGGTCGCGTTGTTCGAGAAGGCCGAGGTCGCGGGCCATCTGGTCTTCCAGGGACGGCAGCACGCGAGGACCATAGGAAGCGAGGGCAAGGGTGTCAATCGTCTCTTCAGAGGAGGAGAATGCGGCGGGTTCGCTCGGTTCAATGTTTCACGTGAAACAGAAGGCCCCCATCCACCGGGAACGTCCGCTTCCGCTGGCGTAGAGGATGGAGTCCTTGAGGCGGGCCGTCGCATCCGCCGCAGCCCAGGGCGCATTCGCGAACACGAGGACCAGACCGTCGCGCTTCACAAGGGACCGGCCTACCTCAAGCCATTCGCCAGGCGGGAAAGTCGCACGCGATGAGCAGAGGTCGAAGGAGGAAGCGCTCACCTCCTCACTTCTGCAGCGGAGGACACTGGCTCTTTGCAGGCCAAGCTCGTGTACGGCTGACCGGAGAAAGGCGACTCGCTTGGCGCGGGGTTCAACCATCGTAATGCGCAGATCCGGGCGGAGAATGGCAAGCGGGATGCCCGGAAGCCCACCGCCTGCGCCGATGTCTGCCAATGAGGAGTTCAGGGGCAGAAACCGGGTCATGGCAAAGCTGTCCACCAGGTGCTCGCTGATAAGCTCGGCACCAGACCGCGCACCAGTCAGGTTGATGCGCGCGTTCCATGCGAGCAGGCGGGAAACAAAAGCAAGAAGTCGCCCGGAGACCTCTTCGGATAACGGCAGCTTCAACTCTCGAGAGAGTTTGTCGAGACAGGCAGCTTCTTCGCTCAAAACGCGCCTAGTATAGAGCACTTGGGAGCAAGGTCCCGAGACAAGGTTCTGCACGCTCGTCCGCTTTTGTAAGCCGCCTTACACTTCTTCGCGCCCGCGGAAAGCGCTCTTGCGCGGCGCGGACCCTAGTGCGGGCCGCGCATGGAGGCTACAATGCCCCGACTACGTCGAAGGCCGCGCATGGATACAGGGCATAGCAAGAATCGACTCCTCCTCGTCGACGGCGATCCCAAGAGCTTGCGAGTACTGGAAGTCAGTCTGAAGAAAGCTGGCTTCGGCGTGATCTCGGCTGGCAACGGCGACCAGGCCCTGGCCGCCATGGCAGCGGGCCCAACCCCCGACCTCATCATCTCCGACACCGACCTCGACGGCACCGACGGCTTCGAGCTCTGCCGTCAGATCAAATCGAAACCCGAATGGGCCAAGCTTCCCTTCCTCTTCGTTTCGGGCCGCAAGTCCATCGAGGACAAGATCCGTGGCCTCGAGTTGGGCGTGGATGACTACCTCACCAAGCCCGTCTATATAAAGGAGATAGGTATTCGCGTGCGCACCGCCTTGCAGCGGGCCGAACGCGAGCGGCTCGAATCGCGCCGGGACACGCGCACCAAGTTCTCGGGCGATCTAGCGGACATCGGCGTGGTCGACCTGGTGCAGACCATCGATCTCAACCGCAAGTCGGGGATCATTCACATCGCCGACCGTGAGGGTCGCCGCGGCGCCGTGTTCTTTCGCGACGGGCGTGTGATCGACGCCGAGGTGGGGCGGCTGGCCGGGACGGAGGCCATGTACCGTCTCTTCTCCTGGTCGGAAGGCCGCTTCGAGGTCGAGTTCAAGCCCATCCGCCGTCGCGACGTCATCGAGCTGCCCACGGCGGCCTTGCTCATGGAAGGCATGCGGCGGCTCGACGAGTGGACGCGGCTTCTCGAAACTCTGCCCGGGCTCGACAAGCTGGTCGAGGTGGACTATCGCGTTCTCGCCGACCAATTGGCCGACCTGCCCGACGAGGTCAATGGTCTGCTGCGACTGTGCGATGGCTCGCGCTCGCTGCTCGCGGTGATTGACGACAGCGACTATCCCGACCTGGAGGCCCTGACTGTCGCCAGTAGCCTGTTTGCTCAACACATCCTCTATGTGCGTGAGCTGGACGGCCACGAGTCCGAGCCGAGCGGCGAGTTGGCGCGGTGGCTGGAGGAAGGCGGCGCGCTCGCCGGAGATGCCACAGACCCACCCGCGCCAGACAGAACGATGGGCACCCGCACGCTCGTTGGCCTCGGCGCCGACGCGGTCACTTCCCGGGAGCCGCTGCAGGCAGCCCAGGACGTTCGCACCTTTACCGGCGAGTTCACGTTTCCGTCGCACGAGCCCTCGGCTTCCCGTCGCATTCCGGACGAGGCGACCCCTCAGGCGATCCCTATCAAGAAGAGCAACACCCTGAGGCTGACCGCACCCGCGACTCCGGAGCCATCCGTCTCCAACGCGCCGACGGCACAGGGCGAGGCCGCAGCGGAGCTTTCCGCGGACCATGCCTTCAGGCTCGCCGAGCTGTCGTCCGCGCCATCGTCCGGGGTCGAGCCCGAGGTGCCTCTGCAACCAGACGCCGCTCCGCAGAAGTCAGACGCGCTCAAGGGTACCTTGCGTGGCATCCCCATTCCGCCAGAGCAGGCGTCATCCACGGAAGACGAGCGGAAGCTGGAAACCGCCGCGGACGTGGGTGCACCGTCGACGCCGCGATCGCGCCCAACCGTTCTCGAGTTCGCCGCGAGCGAGCGCGCACCCGCCGCGCCGGGCGACGCTGAGGCCGAGGCACCGCAGGAGACCGACAGAGGTTCGGCACAAGCCCACGCGGATCAGGGGATGCCCGCCGCGCAAGAACCGCTGGCGCCTAAACCGCTGGCGCCCCTCGAGCCACCGGCCGCCACGCTGTCCCCCTCGGCGTCGGAGATGCCCAAAGACCCCGGTCGTTCTCGTCCGGTGCCGCGCGAGACCTTTGTAATGCACGACAGGTTGCAGCCGGTGCGCCAGGGACGGCTCTTTCCGATCTTGTTCTTCCTGGGGCTCATCGTGGCTGCTGGGTTGCTGGTCTGGCAGATGCGTACGGGCGGGTCCAAGCAGGCCGCGCCCGCTGCGGATCCGCCGGTGGCCAAGAAATCCGCCCTGGCCGCGGAGGCGGGGGCGGGCCAGGCCGTCGCCCTTCAGCAACCTGCGCCGCCCGACGCGAACTCTGGCTTGGCCGCACCGGTCGACGCGAAGCCGGTCGGTCGCGCCAAAGCGGTGGCCGAGGCCGCCAAGAGCCCAGAAACTCCAGCGCCGGCGGGCGCGTCCGATTCCGTCGAACGCTGTCGCAAGCTGGCTGCCGGCAGTCGAAGCAAGCCAGCGAGCGTGGTAGCCGCTTGCCAGGCAGCCAATCAGGCCGATCCCGAAGCGATCGACGTGTTGGTTCTGCTCGCGCGTGTCGAGCTGGACCGGGGCAATGCCTCCCAGGCGCGTTCTTGGGCGAAGAAAGCCGTTCAGGCCAAACCCGATCTAGCGGATGCCTACGTCTTTTTAGGGGGCGCCGAACAAGAAGCAGGGAACGCCAGCGAGGCCAAGGCCGCATACAAGAAGTACCTGGAGCTTGCCCCCTCAGGGCGCTATGCACGTGAGTTGCGCGCGATCTTGGACAGCCTGTAGAAGTTCGCGACGCCTACGCCTCATGTTGGTCCTGGGAATCGAAACATCTTGTGACGAAACCGCCGCCTCGGTGGTGGAGGACGGGCGCCGTGTGCGCTCCGACGTGGTTTCCTCTCAGGTGTTGGTGCATGCCGAATATGGGGGTGTGGTGCCCGAGGTGGCTTCGCGCCAGCACCTGGCCACCGTGGTGCCGGTGGTCAGCCGCGCCCTGGCCGAGGCGGGCGTGCGGCCGCGCGACCTCGACGGCATCGCGGCCACGTGTGGGCCCGGCCTGGTGGGGCCGCTGCTGGTCGGTGTCGAGATGGCCAAGGCCATGGCCTACGCCGCGGACAAACCTGTTGTCGGGGTGAATCACCTGGCTGGTCATCTGGCCGCGGTGTTTCTCGAGCATCCGCACAATCCGGCGCCGCCGCCCTACCCGCACCTCGCACTGCTGGTTTCCGGCGGGCACAGCCTGCTTCTGCGCGTGGATGGACCGGGGCGGGTGAAGGAGTTGGGTTCCACGCGCGACGATGCGGCGGGCGAGGCGTTCGACAAGGTCGCCAAGCTGCTGGGCCTGGGTTACCCGGGCGGCGTGGTCATCGACGGCCTCGCCAGCCAAGGTAATCCCACGGCCATCCATTTTCCCCGGGCCTTGCCGGCGCGCGATGATTTGGACTTTTCCTTCTCGGGCTTGAAGACCGCGGTGGGCACGCGCGTGCGAGAATCGGGCATACCTTCCGAAAAGGAACTGCCCGACTTCTGCGCCAGTTTTCAGGCAGCGGTGGTCGACGTTCTCGTGCGCAAGTCACGGCGGGCTCTGCTGCGCGAGGATCTTCACGATCTGGTGGTGTGCGGCGGTGTCGCGGCCAACCGCGGGCTGCGCAGCGGTCTGGCGGCAGCGGCGGCGGAAGACGGTTTTCGTCTGTACATTCCCTCGCCCAAGCTATGCACCGACAACGGCGCCATGATCGCGCAGGCTGGAACTTGGGCGCTTCAGGCGGGACAGCGGGCCGGTTGGGATCTCAGCGTGGACCCAGGTTTACCCCTGTGAGCGACCAGCCAGCACGGCGCTCGACGCGCGATATCCTGAGCAGCCGCGGGCTGCGTGCCAAGAAGTCCTGGGGTCAGAACTTTCTCACCGACAAGAATGTGCAGGAGCGCATCGTCGCCGCCGCCAAGGTGGAGCCCGGTGACGTGGTGGTGGAGATCGGCGCGGGCTGCGGCGCCCTGACCCGTTGGTTGGTGGAGCAGGCCGGCCAGCTCATCGCCATCGAGCCCGATCCCGACATGGTGGCGTTGCTGCGCGACGAGCTGGGGTCGCACGCCAATCTGCGCATCGAGCCGGTGGATGCTCTGAGCTTCGATTTCGCCCAGGCGGCACGCGCCGCGGGCCGACCCTTGGTGGTGGTGGGAAACCTGCCCTACCAGATCACTTCGCCCATTCTCTTCGCGGTCAGTGAGGCGGCGGCGGGCGGGCATGTCATCGGGCGGGCGGTGTTCATGGTGCAGAAGGAATTCGCCCAGCGCATGCTGGCGCCTCCAGGCAACAAGGTGTACGGGCGCTTGTCGGTCATGGTGCAACAGGTGGTGGAGGGCGAGATTCTGTTCCACGTGGGCCCTGGCGCGTTTCATCCCCGCCCCGCGGTCACCTCCAGTGTGTTGCGCCTGCGGCCCCGCCCCACGCCTCTGGCGCCCGTGCGCGATCCCGCTCGCTTCGCCCAGGTGGTCAAGCAAGCCTTTGGCGCGCGACGGAAGATGTTGCGGCGGGCGCTAGAACCACTGGCTGGAGCCCAGGGCGCGACGGAGGCACTGGCTGCGGCTGGCATCGAAGGCACGCGGCGCGCGGAGGAGCTGTCGGTGGCGGAGTTCGCACGCCTGTCCGATGCCTTCGGCAAAGTCATGAGCGCCGGGTAGACTTGCAGCGTGCCCGAGCTGCCTGAAGTCGAAACCGTGGTTCGTACGTTGCGGCCGCGTTTGCTGGACAATTCCATGCGAGCGGTGTGGAGCAGCGGGCTCGGTCTGCGCATGGCGCGGGTCGTGGACGCGTCCGCGCTGGCTCGGCTTTCCGTCGGGGCTCACGTGGACGACGTGCGTCGCCGGGGCAAGTACATCCTGATCGATCTGCGCGGTGGGGCGGGAATCCTGGTTCATCTGGGCATGACCGGCCGCCTGCGCGTGCAGGCTAGCGACGCGCCCAGGGTCAAGCACACCCACGTGGTGTGGTCGCTGGCCAGCGGCGAAGAGCTGCGCTTCGTGGACCCGCGGCGTTTTGGCTGGGTGGCCGTCAGCCGTGACGTGGACCAGTTGCCCGAGGTGACCAGCCTGGGTCCGGACGCCCTCCGCGAGCTGGACCTGGTGGGTCTGCGCAGGCAAATGGCCGCGTCCACCGCCCCGCTCAAGTCATTCCTGCTCGATCAGAAACGCATTGCCGGTCTGGGGAACATCTACGTGTGCGAGGCCCTGTTTCGCGCTCGCCTGCACCCGCGCATGCCCGCGCGTCGGGCGACAGAGGCGGCCCCCGAGCTTCTGCGCGCCATTCGCAAGGTGCTGCACATCGCGCTCGCCAACCGGGGCACCAGCATGCGCGATTTCGTGGACGCCGACGGCGAAAGCGGGACCAACATGCCGGCCTTGCGCATCTACGGCCGCGAGGGCGAGCCCTGCCACGACTGCGGCAGGCCCGTGCGCCGGTTGGTCGACGGCGGACGCTCGACCTTCTACTGCGCCCGCTGCCAACCGCGATAGCCCTAAGCCCGCTTGGCGAAGATCCTGATCATCTCGCGCGAAAACGCCGGGATGTCGTCCGGCTGTCGGCTGGTCACCAGACGACCGTCCACCACCACCTCTTCGTCCAGCCAGCGCGCCCCGGCGTTGCGCAGGTCGGTCTTCAGCGACGGCCAAGAGGTTACCCTTCGGCCACGCACGATGTCCGCTTCCACCAGCAACCATGGCCCGTGACAGATGGCCGCGATGGGCTTGCCGCCGCGGCTGAAACCGCGCACGAATTCGACCGCTTCCGGGATCATGCGCAGGCGATCGGGGTTGACGGTTCCGCCTGGCAGCAGCAGGCCGTCGAATTCGTCCGGGCTGACGGCGGTCAGCTTGGCGTCGATCTTCAGGCGATCGCCCTTTTCCTGATGTCTGAAGGCTTGGATCTCGCTGTCCTTGGGCGCCACCAGGATGGTGACGGCGCCGGCGTCATCCAGCGATTTGCGCGGTTTCTCCAGCTCGATCTGCTCGACCCCGTCCGTGGCCAGGATGGCGATTCGCTTCCCTTTCAGATTTGCTTCCATGCAGCCAAGCGACTGCAATCGCTGGGCCCGCCCCTCGCTGGTAGAAACCGCGCGTCGCTTTTGGCCTAGCCGAGGTCCATGTTCATCACACGGCGGACCTGGTTCAGGGTTTCTTGGCCCACCGTGCGCGCGCGCTCGATGCCGGACTTCAGCACCGCGCGGATGTGATCGGGGTTGGCTTCCAGCTCGCGGCGCTTGGCGCGCAAGGGGCGCAGGTACTCGTTCAGCGCCTCGGTCAGCGCAGCCTTCAGCTTGCCGCCGCCGCCCTCGCCGATCCGTTCGGCGATGGCCTCGGGTGCCTCGCCCGTGCACAGCGAGATCAAGAGCAGCAGGTTGGAGACCTCGGGCCGCTTGGTCGGATCGTAGGTGATGCGCCGGTCGGCGTCGGTCTTGGCCTTCTTGATGAGCGCCGCCGTCTCGTCGTCGGTGGCGGCCAGCATGATGGCGTTGTTGCGGCTCTTGGACATCTTCTGTCCGCCGTCCAGGCCCAGGATCACCGGTGCCTTCGACAACAGCGGGTGCGGCTCGGGGAACACGCCCTGGCCAGCCGCGAAGCGTTCGTTGAAGCGGCGGGCGATGGTGCGGGTCAGCTCGATGTGCGGGATTTGGTCCTTGCCCACCGGCACCAGGTTGGCTTTGCAGAACAAGATGTCGGCGGCCTGGTGGACGGGATAGGTGTACATGCCCGCGTTCACGCGCTTCTGGCCGGAAGCCTGGATCTCCTCCTTGACCGTGGGGTTGCGATCCAACTCGGCGTTGGTCACCAGGGTCAGAAAGGGCAGCAAAAGCTGATTCAGCTCGGGCACGTGGCTGTGCGGGAAGATGCAGGTGCGGCCGTTCCCTGGGTCCAGGCCCACCGACAGGTAATCGATGGTCAGCTCGCGTACGTTCTGGGCAATGCTCTCGAACGTGTCGCGATCGGTGAGCACCTGGTAGTCGGCGATCACGATGAAGGTGGGTACGCCCAGGTTCTGCAGGCGCACACGATTCTGCAGAGATCCGAACAGGTGTCCCACGTGCAACCGCCCGGTGGGACGATCGCCGGTCAGGACGCGGTAGCGCAGCGGGTTGACCTTGAGATCCTCTTCGATCTGCGCGGACCGCCGAACCGTGGCTTCGAAGGTGCTGTATTCCAGTTGTTCGTCTTGGGCCATTTGCCGCCCAGCCTACCTGGCCCGATGAGGGTTTTGTAGTCCTCATGTCGGCGCGGGGCCGCGCGATCTCTCAAGGCACCGGACCGAAAGCCCGGGGTTCCCGTGCGTCTCACCTGCAAGACAGGCCCACGCCAAAGGCATCGCGTGAACCGGGTTTGCAGTAGCCGTAGCCTGGCTCGGCCATCCGACAATCGGCCGTGGTTTGGCACACAGAGCCAGGCGGACACTCTTGATCGTTCGCGCAGGCGCGGGTGCATCCTTGCCGAACACAGTTCTCTTCGTGGTCTGCAAAATAGGCACACCAGCCAGCGCTGCAGGTGGTGTCTGCAAGGGTGCCATAGGCACCTTTCTGCACGTGAGCCATCAGTACGGGGTCGCAGGGGCCAAGCCAGTCACTTAGCTCCGGACCGTCAGTCTCCACACAGATGCCAAGGGCGACATCGCACCGAAGATGGGTTTGCCCGATGCCGCCATCTGCCCGAACGGCCATGCTCGGATGGCAGTCCGCCTCCGTGGTGCAGCTGTCACCGGGCCTTTTGGGGTAGTTCTCGCGACAGATTCTCATCGGGCAGCCGTGATACTCGAGGTCCTTGACCGCGCAGCCCTTCTGACACGTCCCCACCGTGCTATAGGGACATATTCCGTCGCTGCTGCACGATAGGATGGTGTGGTCCTTGCTGATAACGGTGCCATCGTGGCATTCGACGGCTCCGAAGCAATCGTAGTGGCACGAGTCGTCGGTATCATCCTGGCACCCTGCCAGAGAGCCCACAGCGAATCCCAACGACAACACAGTCCCTGCCAAGACCCAAGCAAGAATCCTGCTACGTGCTCTCAGAGGACGCTCGTTGAACACTGTCTTCCTCCGAATGGAAAAGGGTCTTGGGCGCCGCTCGGCTGCTTGACACTGCCACTTACTGGACTGGCGTTTCCCCGGCAAGATACGGGAAGGACCGGGCAACCTCCGACCTCCACCTGTTCGACTTGTGGAAACACAGGTTAGGTCATAGCGGGATCGGCCACAACGGTGTGGCAAGGCAGGCCTGTGACTCGCAGCACACAGCGGCTTCTTCGGAGTCCACTCGCCCGACCGGCACCTGGCTGTTCCTGGGCCACGTGGTCGATCCCAGCCCGTGAAAGGGGGGATCCGCGGGGAAGGGGCGCCGGGCTGACTTTTGACTATCCTAAAGAGGCAGAAATAGCAGAGACTGTGAACCAGCCGCTCGTGTTCGAGGCAACTGCTGTTGTTGGAAGGAGTTTCGCCTTGCGCAATCTGTCATCTCACCTGTCCATTCTCTCATTGGCCGGCATCCTGGTTTCCTGTTCATCTGGCAGCGGTGACTCCAGTGGATCAGGAGGCCAGGGCGGGGAAGCATCGCCCGCCGCTGGCCAAGTCAGCTCCACATCCTCGGGTTCGGGCGGTGCCGGCGGTGCCGGCGGCTCGATCGCCAGCTCCGCCAGCGCGAGCGCCAGCTCCGGCGGCGCGACAGCCAGCTCCGGCGGCAGCAAGGTCGTGAGCGGCGGAACCCAGGTTGCCAGCTCGTCGGCGCAAGGGGGAACCGCGGGGAAATCCCTGACCGGAGGCAAGCCTGACGCCGGTCAGGCTTCCGGCGGACGAGTGCGCGATGGCGGCGTGGGTGGCGGCGTGGGGGGAAGCGCGGGTCGTTCCACCGGCGGCGCCGGAGGCCAGGACGGAAGCGGCGGCGCGACCGGCGGCTCCGTCGTCAGACCTGACGGCGGGCCGGTCGGAGAGTGCGCGGGCCCCATGAGCTACGCCAATCTCTTCGTCACCGTCTCGGGTCACACCCAGGCCGAGAGCGACGAGAAGGTCAGCAAGGCCTGGTCCACGCTCTTCAACTCGAAGAGCTCGGGGACCATCTACTTCGATGGGCCCGGCTCGGACGAATCGTATGTCAAGGACATCTGGAACAATGATGTGCGCTCCGAGGGTATGTCCTACGGCATGATCGCCGCCGTTCAGCTCGACCATCAGACCGAGTTCGACCGTCTGTGGTCATGGGTCAAGAACCACATGGCGCAAGGAACCGGCGAGATCCGATGGTCGTGCAAGACCTCGGGCTCGGGGTGCGCCGGTGGCGGCGCGCCGGACGGCGAAGAGTACATGGCGACCGCCCTCATCTTCGCCAGCCACCGCTGGGGCGACTCGACCGGACCTGCCAAGATCGCCTACTCGACCGAGGCCAAGTGGGTGCTCAACGTGATACGCACCAAGTACTTCAACTCGCAGTACCACCTGGTCAAGTTCGTCTCCAACTCGAGCAACACGGATCCTTCGTACATCCTGCCGGCCTTCTACAAGGTGTGGGCTTGCTTCGACACCGAGAACGCCGCTTTCTGGACGGAGTCGGTGACCGCGGGTCGCGCCTACATGCAGAAGGTGGTGGACAACAATGGCGTGTGTCCCTACCAAGCCAGCATGACGGCCACGAACCCGCAGGCCGCCAACGCCGACTCGCTCCGCTGCGTCGTCAACCTCATGATGGACTGGTATCTCTTCGGCGAGGATTCTTGGCAGAAGGACACCTACGCGCCCAAGTTCGCCGCGTACTCGAGCTCGCGTAACAACGGCGCCTCGACCGTGGGGTGCAACGCCACCCTGGGCTTCGCTTTGCCGGCATCCTCGGGCAAGGCCTTCGTGGACAAGCTGTGGTCGACCGGCGTCCCGAACGGCAACTACTGGGACGGCGTGCTCTACATGCTCGGCATGCTCCACGTCAGCGGCAACTTCCACATCTGGTAGCAGCACGAGACAACCGGGGCAGGCAGCGTCGCCAGACGTGGCCTGCCACGGCCCGTGGTACCATCGGCCCTTCGCCAGGAGGTGCCGCATGGGAACGAGGACGAAGTTGCAGCGAAGGGTGACTGTTCTCTTCGCTCTGGCAATCGCCGGTTGTTCATCGGGCGGGAAAACCGCCAACCTGGCCCGCGAGGCGGGCGTGGGCGGACAGCAGGACGCACGGACCAGCGCGGCTCTCGACGCGGGTGGGACCGGCGGGGTTGGCGGTGCCGATGCCGGGTCGTCGTCCGTGGCGGATGCCGGCGGGCGTGTCGATGCGGCGACCAGCGACAAGTGGGATGCGGGCGTCGAGGCCTCCCGGCCTGACAGCAGACGATCCGATGCGGCGGATACGCCCGTGGCGGACGGCCGTGGCGGCAGCGATGGTCGGGGGAATGGCGATGCCAGCGCGGGCGGCAGGGCGGGCGCGGGCGGAACCACCGCGAGCGCGGGGACCACCAGCCTGGCGGGGACCACGGCCTCCGCAGGTTCCACGGGGAGCAGCGGCGGCAGCACCTCGCCCGGCGACGACGCCAGCAAGAACAAGATCGGGATCAACATCGGATCGTCGCTGGACTACGAGACCAACCGCATCTTCGCCGACGCGATGAAGACCGCGCGCGAGTGGCAAGATCCGGACGGGGAGGAAACCCTCAGCGCGCTCGACGACAACGGTTGGCCCACCCAGGATGCGTCCATCTGCGTGTGGCACGGTATCGGCAACATGCAGGGCACCTACGCGCTCAGCTTCAACGGCCAGGCCACGGTGCGGGCCTCGTGGGGCAACGCCGCCATCAGCGACCAGAGCTACGATGCCGCCAGCAATCTGACCACAGCGAAGCTGGTCTACTCCAGCACTGATGGCGCGGGATTGTTGCTGACCTTCACCAACAGCAAACGCACCGCCAGCAGCGGCACCAACACGGGCGTGACCAACGTGAAGCTCATGCGGCCCACGAGCGTGGGCGGCAGCACGTCCTACACCAGCGAGGTCTTCACCGCGCCCTTCCTGGCCGCGCTGACCGAATTCAGCGTGCTGCGCACCATGGACTTCACCGCCACCAACGCCAACGGCTCCTCCACCTGGGCCCATCGCACGCGCCCGCTGCAGGCCTCGCAGGCCATCGGCAATCCAAGCGCTCCCGCCGGCGGGTGGCAAGCACGCGGGGCAGCGTGGGAATACGCCATCCTGCTGGCCAACCAGACCGGCAAGGATCTGTGGATCAACATCCCCGCCCAGGCGGACGACGAATTCATCACCAAGCTGGCGCAACTGACCAGGTACGGATCGGACGGCAGCGAGCCCTACGCCAGCGCGCAGGCCGCGCCGGTGTACCCGGGGCTGGACCCCAAACCGAGGCTCTACGTCGAATTCAGCAACGAGGTGTGGAACACCGCCGGAGCCTTCTCGCAGTCACAACAGAACCACGCAGCGGCGCAAGCCGAGGTTGCGGCGGGCGACTCGCCGCTGGACTTCGACGGCAGTAGCAACGACTGGTATTGGGCCTGGCGACGCACGGCCAAACGCACGGTGGACATCAGCAACATCTTCCGTGCCGTGTGGGGCGACGACGCCATGATGACCCGCATCCGACCTGTCTTGATGTCGCAACTGGGATACGCCGACGGTCCGCTGCTGCAGGCCATGCTCCTCATGGTCAACTACTACGCCAATCCCGACCAGGTGGCCAACCCGCGCATGCCCAACTACTACGTCTATGGCGTGGGCGGGACGGCCTACTACAACGCCAAGGACGACAGCTCGGTGGACGCCATCTTCACCACCATGGCGGACGGTTTCGTCAGCAGCCTGCAGGCCGACGCCAATTGGGCCCTGGCCTTCGGCCTCAAGCGCATCGCCTACGAAGGCGGCCCCAGCTTCGACAAGACGAGCAACGCCGCCCGCGACGCCAATCTGCAGAGCGCCTGGGCCGACCCGCGCATGAGCCAGGCCATCATCGATCAGCACAAGGCCTGGAGCCAGAATGCCGGCGATCTGCTGGTCTACTTCACCTTGGCCGGCGACGACTTCCAGTGGGCCTTCATGAAAGACGTGCTGACCCCCTCTTCGCCCAAGATGGAGGGCATCGTGGCCCTCAACGCCGCCGCGAGGAGCGCATCCACCTACGGCACGCCCATCCCCGCCACGCTGGCCGGTTCCAGCGCCAAGGTCCCACCCTCTTGGGCCGGCGGCGGCACGTCGTTGTCCCAACGGAAATGGCTGGGTTTCCCCGTGCACGTGGCCACGCCGGGCGTGTTCAAGATCACCCTCAACACGACCTATACGGCCCCGGCCGAAGCCGAAGTGCTGGTCGATGGCCATGGGCTGGGCAAGGTCGCCCTCTCCTCGACCGCCAGCGCCCCCACCGTGGTCACCCCGAGCTTGTCGGTGGGCAGCCACGGCATCGTCGTGCGCAACGTCGCGGGCACCTTCCAGTTGAGTCAGGTTGTCGTGCAGCGGGGCCCGTGATGCTGGCTATGGCCCGCAGCTTGGCGCGGCGAGGGTCGTGGGCGGGCCGAAGACACAGAGCGAGGACTCGTTGGGGTCCGGGGCGCCGATCCGCCACGACAGGCTCTCGCGGGAATCGGGGCCCCAGCAGTCGGTGCCGGCCAGGAGGTTGAGGTTCGCGGCGTAGGCGTCGGCGCGCCCGGCGCCCGAGCCGAGCCAGCGGCTGACGAAGCGCAGGTCGAACGAGCTTTGCGCCCTGTCGGTGGCGACGTCGAAGAACAAGGTTCCCGAGCCGTCGGCGGCCTCCTCGTAGTCGTAGGTGATCTGGCGCTCCTTGGCGGTGTCCTGGTTCTGCGCGACCATGTGCACGACGATGGGGTAGGCGAAGGTCTGGTAGCACAGGTCGAGTCGTTCCAGTTGATCGAGGTCGTCGAGGGGATAGCCGGCTTGGCGGACTTGCCCCGCCAGCAGGTGCTGTTCGCCCCGCCCGCGGCGCGCGTTGCCCGAGGGGGCGAAATACCCGGTCATGAAATCGATGAAGGGCGCACCCTCGATCTGGGCGTTGCGGACCTGGACGTTGTACGAGATGGCGAAGCCCGCCTCGTTACCGGGGTCATCCACGCGATCCATGAGCACGCGGACTTGCCAGCCCGGGTGTTTGTCGTCGGGCCATGGGCCCCAGGTGCGTTGCGTACCCTGGCGCGAGCTGGGCGAGATGCCGCGCACGTTGTCCACCAGGCCCACCAAGACGCGGGCGATGGCGTTGAATTCCATGACCACTTTGCGCGTGGTCTTGTAGTACTCGGGTGAGCCCTCCACGCTGATGGCCTGGGGCATCTTGGCCTCCAGCTCGCCGTCCACGGGCAAGGCCAACTGGAAATCCAGATCCTCGTTCGAGTAGTTGCCGCAAGCCGAGAGGGCCAAGAGCAATGTGGGGATGAATCGATTCATGGCATGGCTCCTAGAAATCGTAGGCGAGCGCGGCGCTCAGCTCCCAGTAGCCGAGTGAACGGTTCCCGTCGATGTTGTAGAGCAGGTAGTGAACGCGGCCGCGCGCCAGCAGCGAAAAATCACTCCACAGGCGATAGCGCAGCCCCACCACCAGGCCTGGCGAGAAGGTCGAAAAGTACTGATCGGGGATGGTGCCATCCTCGAAGTCGCGGCTGAGCAGCAGGTAGGCCAGGCGCAGGCCCGCGTAGGGGCAGAGTTTGCCGTCGAGCAGAGCCCACTCCACGGCCATGCTGGTGCCCACCGTGACCTCGGAGAATCGGTAGGGCAGGGCCGTGCCGAGGCGGGTGACCTGACCGCTGGTCTTGCCCGCGGACACATCCAGGCTCCACATCCAGCCGCGCCGGAAGAAGTTGCGGACCTGCACCTCGCCGGAGAACAGACCGGTGGGCGGGAAGAGCGAGTCGCGCGTGGGCGCATCGAAGAAGGACTGCACGGTGCCGCCCAGGCTCAGGTTGACGCTGATGCCGGGCTCGCGTCGGGCCCCCTTGACCGGATCGTCGGAGAAGGGCGCGTCCTTCAGGCGCGCTTCGTCGAGCACCGCCAGTTGTCCCTCGCTCACGCGCAGCTCGCCGATGCGCAGGCGGTCGGCCAGGCGACGGCGCACGTGGTACTTGCCAGGAGGCAGCGCGATCTGGCGATCTCCGTCGGCGGGCTTGTCCACCTCGGCGGCGATGAAGCCGCTCGCATCGACCAGATAATAAATACCGGCGGGCGCGGGCGCGGGGATGTACAGGCCTTCGCGCCGGTTGCTGAGATCGGACAGCACCAGGTCGGCGTTGCCCTTGAGGTCGAAGCTGAAGGTCGGGTGCTGGGCCCCGGCGGCGCTCTCGGCAGTCTCGGCCACGGTGCGCGCGTAGGCGTAGGCGTAGGCCTCGGACAGGGTGACCCGGCGATCGCGCGAGCGATCGGCGTCGCCGCGCAAGCCGCTGACCAGGTACTGCGAGAAGTAGCTGCCGCCGATCTCGTCGGATTCTTGCGCGTCCTCGTCGGCGCTGGCCGAGGTGAGCAGCACCAGGCCGCGCGTTTCTTCCGATCCGGCGGCCTCGATCTCGAAGGCGGGTGCGCGCCGCACGCCCTTGCTGCGCGTGAGCTGGCCCGAGTGGCAGGAATCGAAGATCCCTACCCGGATGTCGGCGGGCGTGGCCGTCAGGCGGGCGCGTAGCTCGACGAAACCCAGGCGCGAATCGCCCAGGCGCAGCTCGCCGTCCTTGGAATGGCCCGAAAAGTACACGATCAAGAGCGTGCGCTCGCCCCGGCGTTGCGCCTCGACCACGCGCGCTTCGATGCCCGCCAGGGCACGCAAGAACTCGCCGGCCGAGCGGTTGAGGAGCAGCTCGGCGTCGCCACTCGCCACGCCGCCCAGTTGGGTCAGCACGCCGTGCATGCGCCGGGCGTCCTGCGCGGCAAAAAGCAACGGTCGGGTGTCGGGGCCGCCCTGATCGTTGCCGGCCAACAGGGCGAAGCGCCGCTGCGTCGCGGCCGCGGCCGACGACAGCATGAGCGCCAGGACCATTCCCAGCGCCACGAGGGAGCAGAGCTGCTTCATGGCTTGTGCAGCAGCCAGGTGAAGGTGTGCACGTCGTCGCGGCCCGGGAACGCGGGCAGGGCCAGCCCCGCCAGGTCGCCCGTGGCCTGGGCATACGCTTGGCGAAGCGAACGCGCCACCGACTCGGCGTCCAAGGGCTGATCGGCTAGAAACAAGAAGATGCGCTCGCGGCCCGTGCCGGTGAGCTCCAGACTGTCGGGCAAGTAGGTCGTGCCTTGGGTCGCGGTCACGGGCAGCGAGCCGCCGTCCTCGGGATAAAGCGTCGACAGCTCGCCGTTGTCGTCAAGCGAAACCGCCGAGAGATAACCGGAGGTGGCCGTGCTGTAACCCAGGCGCAAGCGCTCACCGGATTGCAGGGCGGCGCTCTCCGCGGGTTGCAGCGAGCGTTGGGTGTTGTCGGGTGAGGCGATGCGCACGAGCGCCGAAGCGTCACCCTTGATGCGATTGTGGCTGTACGCGAGCTCGACGGGCTTGCCGAAGGGCCACACCATGACCACCACAGCCGCGGCTGCGGCCAGGGCGAAGGTGGTGCTCAGGACCCACACATGGGGCGGCCGAGCCCGCGGCACGCGCGCCGCCCGCTCCACGCCGCCGGCGAAGCGCTCGAAGGGGATGTCGTGCTCGAACTGGCGCTGCTCTTCTTGCAGCAGGCGCAGCTTGCCTCGGCAGGTCGCGCACGCGCTGGTGTGGTGTGCGATCTGCTCGTGCTCGGGCCCGGTGATCTCTCCCGCACGGAAACGGCGCAGACGCAGTTCGCCCACGTGGCGGTCTTCGCTCTCAGTCTCGGCGTTCATGTGGAAAACTCCCTGCCACACAAGGCGGCGAATTCCTCGAGTCGTTTGCGCACGGTGGGCACCGACCGGCCGAGCAGCGCCGCTACCTCGTCCAAGGTCATTTCGTCCACGTGGTAGTGGATGGCGGCGGCTTGCGTCTCGAGGTCGGTCAGCGCCAGCATCTTCACCACCAGATCGCGCGCCTCGAACATGTGCGGGCGATCCTCCGTGCTCATGTGAACGTTGGCTTCACGTTCGAAACGCTTGCGCCACCCGGCCCGCTCCGAACGCAGCAGATTCAGACAGTGGTGGGTGGCGATCTTCATGAGCCAAGTCAGGGGCGAAGCTTCTCCACGAAATCCGGTCTGGTTCTGCAGGGCCTTGGCGAACACGTCCTGCATGGCATCTTCGGCCTTGCTGCGATCCTTGAGCAGGAAGGCGCAGCGGCCGAAGACGCTGGAACCGTACTTCTCATAAAGCTCACGCAGGACCAGGCGAGGCTCGGGCGCCGCCGGCTTGTCACCGGTCAACACCTGAAAGCGAGGTGTGAGGCGCCCGCCCATGGCTACTGCAGCGTCGAGTACTCCGCGCTGGGGAAGGCGCAGCCGCTCTCGCTGCCCCAGGCTTTGCCACCTGGCCAACTGTCCTGCATGTACACGCTGGCATAGCCCACGTCCCAGCATTCGCTCTCCGAGATGGTGATGCTCTCGTCCAGGGTCTTCATTTGAACGTCCGCCCGGCCCGCGCCCGAGTACTGCCAGCGGCTGTGCACCAAGGCGCGTCCCCCCGCATCTTTTCCGTTGGGGGGCATGATGAACACGAAGTCCATGCTGCCGGGGCCCTCGGGCTGCTGGGTGAAGGCGTACTTGGCGTCCACCCGCTGGCCGGGCCGGTCCTCGTCCTTGACCTGGCGGAAGTTGGCGGTGATCTCGGCGGTGTCGCCCGCGCTCAGGTGCTGGTAGGCGTAATCGACCTGGCCCACGTTGTTGTCAGGCATGGGTAGAGTGGCGCGCGCGTCCCAATCCAGGGTGAAGCTGCCGCTGCCGAAGCGGGCCACGACCTGGCCCTGTGCGTTCAGCGTGGGGATGTGCGTGCCCGCCAGCACGGTCACGAAGGCCGCGGTGGGATCGAGGCGGGGTCGGCCCTCGAACGTGTACTGGAAGGTGTGTGCGGCGATCCGGGTGATGGTGACCTTCCAGGCCACCGGATCCAGCGGATCCTCCCAGGGACCCCACACCGCTTGGTTCTCTGCGATGGTGGTCGGCGGGACCGTGAGCACAATATCCACCAGTTGTCCCACGGCTTTCGCCGCGCCGTTTACCACCCAGGTCACGGCGCGCGTCTTGTCGTACCACTCGGCCGTTTCGCCCAGCAGGGCCTGGCGGGTGGACTCCACCTTCGCGCGCGACTCATGGGATTGGGCCAGGACTTGGCCACCGCTGTCCCTTGGCAGAGCCATGAGGATGGTCTCGGCGCGAGGCACGCCGTTGCGGAACTCGTCGGTCGTGTTCTCGGCCCCCGGATCCTCGCTGTCGTCAGCGCCGTTGCAGCCCAACAAACAGGCCGCCAAGGTGGCAGGAAGTGCAAGTCCCAATAGTTGTTTACGTGTCATCCGTCGTTCTCCTTTCACAGCCAACAGACACACCTCGGCCGAAAAAAGAAAAAGCGCCCGGCGATTTTAGACCCTCCCAGCGGCTCTACGCTATGGCTTGACGGAAATCGAGACGGGGTGCGCCAGGCTTCGTGCGCCAGGTTGCTGCAGGCACCCTGTCAGAGGGTGACCACCGTACACCCGGCCTGGCTGGGACAGGCCGAGGTGGAGAGCATGCTGCACGGGGTGGGTGTGCCGGTGCACACGGAGACTCCCGTGCTCCAGGTGCAGCCGCCCACCGCTTGGCATGCGCTGCCACTGGTGTTGGCGTTGCAGCCGAGCGGCGTGCCGGTGCACGAGGCGGCGCTGGACCACGCGCAGTTGTTGGCCGACAGGCAGGTCGTGCTCGATGTGTTGCTCGTGCAGGGCGTGGCCGTGCCCGTGCAGCTTCCGCCGGCGGTGTTCCATG
>CAZHUY010000038.1:0-11515 GCA_964535465.1 uncultured Myxococcales bacterium | reverse complement strand
CGGGGCGGCACACATCGTGCTGCTTACGCTGTCGGCACAGGACGTGGGCGTTCCGCTGCAGGCCAGCGTGGCGTTGCTCCATGTGCAACCGGATTGCCCGGTGCACGTGGTGAGACTGGTGTTGTCGCTGCAAGGGGCGGCCGTTCCGATGCAGCTCGCACCGGTGGACGCCACCCACGAGCAACCGGCCTGCAAGGCGCACGACGCGGAGGTGGTGCGCGAGGCGCAGGCGTAGACCGTGCCCGAGCACACGCCCGAGCCGGTCGGCCAGACGCAACCCGGTTCCGCCGTGCACGTGCTGGCGGTCGTGTTCAGGCTGCACGCCCGCGGGGTGCCCGAGCACGTGCCTGCGCTCGGCGTGCTCACGCGGCAACCCGGGGTTGATGGGCAGGTCGAGGTGGATAGGGACGCGCATGATGAATAGGTGGGTTTGCCCGCGCAATGAGGGCCCACCGAGAAGGTCACGGTCGCGTCCGGCAAGCGGGTGCGTGCCGATTGGCAACAGATCTGGCCGGCGCAATCGCTGCTGACATCGCAGGTCTTCGGACAGGATCGGCTGCACATGCCGTTGCAGCACACCTCGCCCGAGGCCGTGTTGCAGTCGGCGGACTGGGCGCACGCCTTGGGACAAGGCGCGTAGGCGGGGTTCAAGCACAGCCCGGTCGCCTTCAGGTTGTCTTCAATCAAACGCACCGTCGGGCAGCAGATCTCGCCGGAGACCGTGTTGCATTCGGTGGATTGGCTGCACGCCTTCGGGCACTTCCCGGGTGGCAGACAGTAGGGCCTGTCATAGATGGTGCAGCAGATGGTGCCGGCCTTGCACTCCGCATCGGCGCTACAGAGCTGGATGGCGCTGCTGGGGGCCGTGCAGGTCTTGTCGGCCTGGGCGATGTCGAGCAGCACGCACGCCTTGCCCGCGGTGCTGTCGCATTGGGAGTCGCTGCTGCACTTGATGGGACACTGGGGGGCCGCGATGCACGCCTTGCCGGCGGCGCCGTAGTCGCAGCACATCTGCCCGTTGGCCATGTCGCAATCCTGGTCGGACTGGCAGTCCCGTTCGCAGGTAGCCTGACAGACGCCTTTGCGCGAACCGCTGGCGCCGCCATCGTCGCCGCCCGCCCGTTCGCCGCCGCAACCGAGCAGCAGGCAACAAAACCCGAGCAGGGCCAGCCGATCGTGGGACCACACTTGGTTCAGCCTTGTCATCGGTTCTAGTGACGAACCAGCGAGACGTTGCTGTAACACACCGTCGCTCCGGCGGAGCTGGCGTACATATAGAAAGCGATACCAGCGCCGGTATCGCCATAGGTCGGGGTGAAGCTGTGGGTGAAGGTCGTGGGAGTGAGTCCTGGTCTATCGCTGCTGGCCGAGTACACCACCGTGTAGTCCTTAATCGCGTGACCAATCTTGGCGGTGAATGAACTCAACGTGGCCGTCGACGAGACGGTGTACGCGAATGTGTAACCGTAGCCTGCCGCCAGCGGCACCGATATCAGCGAATCTCCCCATCCGAAGTACGCCTCGGCGTAGGCCGGCAGACTCACGCAGTATTCCCCTCCTAGCATCCCAGAGGTGACGCCGGAGTCGGCTTGGGTGATCTTCCAGTTGGTGATGCCGTCCGAGAAATCGCCGTTGGCGATCAGGTTCTCGCCACCGCAGGTCCCGGCGTAGCAGGTCGAGGTCCCGCAGGATACGCCGCAGGCCCCGCAGTTCGCCTTGTCTGTCTGCACGTTGGTGCAGACCCCCAAGCACTCCAGGGTTCCCGTCGGGCAGGCGCAGAGGCTCGCCTGGCAGGTCTTCCCGTCGGCGCAGGCTTCTCCGCACGCGCCGCAGTTGGCGCTGCTGGTGGCGAGCGAGACGCAGGTGCCGTTGCAGTCGGTCATGCCGGCCGGGCACTGACAAAGGCCGGCCCGACACGACTTGCCGCCCGTCGACGAACAAAGCGTGCCGCACGCGCCGCAGTTGCTGTTGTTGCTCTGCAGATCCACGCAGGTGCCGCCACAATTGGTCGGGGCCGCGGCGGCGCAGCAGACGCCCTTGTTGCAGTCGCCGACGCAAGCCGTGCCGGTCAACCACATGGCGTTGGTGGCGCAGCTAAGCGGGATGTTGTCCCTGCAGTCCTTTGAGGACGGCACGCACTCACCCGTGCACTGGCCGGCGCTGCAGATGAAGGGGCAGGTCTCGCCCGAGACCGTCACGAGGTCCGGGCCACAGGTCACCTTGCTGTTGCCCGAGCAGTAGGAGTATCCGGGCACCTGATTCGCGCAGTTCGCGAGCGGCGCCACGCAGGTTCCCTGGCTCGGACCGGGCATGGTGTCGCACAGGAGGGTGCCGGAACAGGCCCCGTTGGGAACCCACTTGCTCCCGTCGCACATCATCATGCCCTTTTGCGCGTGGCCCACGCAGTGCAGTGCGCCCACGGTCGAGCACGCACCGTTCAGCACCGGTTCGGGACCGGCATCGGCGGGCACGCCACCCGCGCCACCGTCGATCGGCCTGGCCCCACCCGTCCCGGAGTTACCTCCAGTCGTGCGCGCCCCAGCGTTTCCGCCGGCGCCGGCCAAACCACCCACGTCAGGCGAGCCTGCCCGAGCATCGACCCTCGTGCTGACGCCGCCCGCATCCAGGCGTGTGGCCACCGGCGCATCGACGGCAAAACCGCCGCTGGCACCACCCACGGCACCATCCTGGCCGCCGATTCCACCCACACCCGTGGCCGCGTCCGTGCCTCCGGTGGGGATCCCGGGGACGTCGGGATTCGCACCCGCGTCCGGCTGGGCGCAAATCAAGAAGGGAGAGCAGAGGAACGGCGGGTTGCAGGTGAGAGACTCGTAGCAGGGGCAACCCGGCTCGCCGACACAGGTTGCGCCAGCCTCTGGAAACGGTGGTGGGCTTCCGCTGCCGCCAGCGCAACCCATGACGAAAAGAGCGAGAGATGCAGGATGGAGGATCCGCCTTGAGAGTGTGTTTGCGTGCATGTTCCGTCCGCTCGTAGGTGGGTGGGCTGTGCCTTTGCCCAGCCGGTGCCGATTTTCGCGCAGCTCTAGCCGCGGTATTGTAGGCCAATTCGGCCGTCCTGTGGCTTTTCGTCCGAGGGCCCGCATGTGATCACCGCCACACCCATCTCCCAGGGCGCCGCCTCGCTACCCCTGTCCCAACTTCGCGGCGACGCGCGTCGCTTCCTCGACGCCACTGGCCAAGGCATGGCGGACGCAGCCTTCTTCCATCTTCGATAGGCCCGCGATGGTGCAGCCACCGGGCGTGGTCACCTGATCCTTGAGCACCGCCGGGTGGGTTCCGGTTTGCAGCACCATGCGTGCGGCGCCTTGCAGCACCTGGGCGGCCATGGTGAGGGCCAGGTCGCGACGCAGGCCCATCTTGAGCGCGCCGTCGGCCAGCGATTCCATCACCAGGAAGGCGAAGGCCGGGCCGCTGCCCGAAAGCGCGGTCACCACATCCATATAGGCCTCGTCGAGCTCGACGGAGCGGCCGGCACTGGCGAAGAGTTCGAGGGCAACGGCCATGGCGGCGTCGTTGGTGCCCTTGCCCCGGGCCAGAGCGGTCATACCTTCCCCCACGGTCAGGGCCACATTGGGCATGGCGCGGATCAGGGCACTGGCTGGCAGCCAATTCTGCAACTGCTGCAGGCGCACACCCGCCGCGATGCTGATCACCACCTTGCCTGCCAGGGCCTCGCGCATGGCATCGGTGTTGAGAATCGCTCCCTGCTGGTTCGGCTTCACGCACAGAATGACCACCGTGGCCGCGCGTGCCGCCTCCAGGTTGTCCGTGGTGGTGCGGATGCCGTGGTGCTTGTGAAGCTCGGCCAGGGCTTCGGGTCGAACGTCGGACGCGCACACCTGGGAGGGGGCCAGTTTGCCCGCGCGGAAAATTCCGCGCAGGATGGCCTCGCCCATGGTTCCCGCGCCAATAAAGGTCAGGGTCTTGTTTCCTTCAAGAATACTCACCGCCGCATTACCACACGAACCACGCCCAAGGTAAAGTCGGACCTCGCCATGAACGTCACTGTATCGTCAAACCGCGCCGCCCTGGCCGAAACCCACCGCCTGGTGGTCAAGCTGGGCACCCACGTCGTCATCCATGATGGTGAGGTGGCCGCCGAGCGCGTGAAGAACATCGTCGAGGGTCTGGTTCGCCTGCGCCGCGCGGGCCACGACGTCATCCTGGTTTCCAGCGGGGCCGTGGGCATGGGCATGCGCCTGCTCGGGATGAAGACGCGGCCGCGATCCTTGGGCATGCGCCAGGCGTGCGCGGCGGTGGGCCAGGGACACCTCATGGGCTACTACGCCAAGGCGTTTTCCAGCCTGGGCGTTGTGTCGGCGCAAGTGCTGCTGACCCACGACGATCTGGGCGACCGCGATCGCGCACTTTGCCTACGCACCACCCTGATGCGTCTGCTGGAACTGGGCAGCATCCCGGTGCTGAACGAAAACGACAGCGTCAGCGTGCGCGAGCTGGTGGAGCACCGTCGTCGCGAGGGCGCCGAGATCAGCCCCCCCGTGTTCGGCGATAACGACGGGTTGTCGGCGCGCGTGGCCGTGGCCCTGGATGCCGATCTGCTGGTCATGCTGAGCAACGTGGACGGCCTGCTCACCGCCAATCCCGCCGTCGATCCCAACGCCCAACGCATCCCCGAGCTGCCCTCGGTGGACGAGGAGGCCTTGGCCCGGGCCATGGGATCCTCGAGCGCCGGCACCGGCGGCATGGGCAGCAAGTTGGAGGCAGCCCGCCTGGCCACGGCCGAGGGCACCGCGGTGGTGATCGCCAACGGCGGCACCCCGGACATCCTCGACAAGATCATCGCGGGCCAGGACGTGGGCACGCTGATCCCGCCCACCGAGTGGCGGCGTGCGCGCTGGCGCCACATCGCCGTCACCGGTCGCCGCCAGGGTGCCCTGGTGATCAACCAAGGCGCCTTGCGTGCCCTGGTCGATCAGAAGGCCTCGCTTCTGCCCATCGGGGTGACCGGTGTGGAGGGCAGCTTCGACAAGGGCGATCTCGTCGAAATCCGCGACGGCAGCGGTCGGGTACACGGCCGGGGCCTGGTCAACTACGACGCCGACGCCTGCCGCAAGCTGGCCGGCCGGCACAGCGACGAGATCGACACCTTGCTCGGCTACCGCGGCTACGACGCCCTCATCACCCGCGACAACCTGGTGATGGGCGGGGTGTAAGACCTCTCCGTCCCAGTCGAAGCGAGCGCCGCGTTGGCGGTCAGGCTCGATTCATAGTTGAAACAACTACGCTCCGGCGGGCCGCAGTTGGGCTCTACGGCGTTCCGGCGTCGACGGCCTCGATGCAGGTGTAGTCCGTCGTGTACGAATCGTAGTAACACCGGTACGGCGGATTGCAGGCGCCCTGGATATGGGTATCGTCGATACAGCAGCGCTCGCCCCTGTCACCGCAATGCCTGCAGCCCCAGTTGCTGGGCGCGCTCCCGTGACAGCGAGACGCGGATGCGCAATAGGAGTCCCCTTGGTAGTCTCCACAGCAGGTCTGTCCGAGTCCGCCGCAGCTCGTTCCGCCGCCCGTGCAAGCCCTCGCGGTCGGATCGCAGACGGGAGGTTCCGAGCCCGTCAGCGAGCGCCTGCACCTTTCACCAGCGGCGACACAGGTCGGCTCGTCCCCGGATGTGCTTCCAGGCGAATAGCCCGTGATGCAACAGCCGTCATTGCATACGCTACCAGGACAGCACGGCGTCCCCGCGGCGCCGCAGGCCGTGCATTTCCCGGTTCTGCAGATGGTCCCTTCTGCGCTGCAGAGGTTGCCCTTGCAGCAAGGCTGGCCCAGGGATCCGCAAGTTCGGCAATAGCCTCCACTATCGCAACCTGTCGACGGGTCGTTGCACGCCGGATATCCCCCGCGGATGCAACAAACTTGGTCGAGTTGACCACACAGTTGGCACATCATATCGCGGTGAAGGTCGTCATCGAGGCACTGGGCCCCCTGTTCGGCGCAGGCGGGAGCTTGCTTGCAGCAGGCCCCTCCCGTCTTTCCGCACTCCATGCATTTGCCGAATAGGCAGCCGAGCGTGCCGGCGCAGGCCGCGTCGTTGGCCAGGGCTCCACTGGGGCAACAGACTTCTCCGTCATGGCCACAGGTGCATCGCCCCGACGAGCATTGACCGTAGGCGGAGCCGCCCGCCGTCAGCCTGCACCCCTCGCCTTCGGCAATGCATTGTTTGTTGAAGCAGCAGCCGCCCGGGCACTTGCCTCCAAGGCAGCAGGGCTGTCCCGGCGCTCCGCAGGCCGTGCACACTGCGGTCCCGGTCCCCCAGCACACGAAGCCGTCCGCACACCGTTCCAGGGGGTTGGTGCTGGGACAGCAGGGGGCCTTCTCGCCACCGCAGGGGGTGCATTTTCCACTGGAACACACCATGCCCGGCTCGCAGGTGCTGCCACAACACGGCTGACCCGCGGCCCCGCATCCGGAACAATGACCGGCCGAGCAGAGACCGCCGGCCGCGGAGGTCGCACCGCCTGCTCCCGCGCTCGAACCAGCGCAGCTGCTACCGGCATCCACACAGGAGCCGTCGTAGCAACAGCCACCGCCGTCGCAGCGATTGTTCGTGCAGCAAGGCATGCCGGTTTGCCCGCAGATGGCGCAGACCGCGGAAGAGCACATGAGTCCGCGATCGAGGCAGGTGGACAAGCTCGTCCCGGGCACCGTGATGGTGTCGAGACAGCAAGTCCGGCCAGGCTGGCTCCCGCACAGACTACAGGTCCCCGAAAGGCAGCGCGTGCCGGGCGCGGTACAGAGGGTCTTCGAAGCTGAAGTCCCACAACACGGCATGCCCGGGCCGCCGCAGCTTCCGCATACTCCGTTGTGGCAGGTCCCGGCGAGCGGAGCACAGGCGCTGCCGCTGGCCACGCACACGCCGGAAGCGCAGCAGCCTTCGTCGACACAAGCGTTGCCCGCGCAACACGCCTGACCGGCCACGCCGCAACTCTGCGCGGTGCTGTTGCCTCCGGCGCCCTCTCCGCCGCTACCCACCAGGCCGGACCCTGACGACCCTGCGCTGCCCGAACCAGCCGCGCCGGTGTTTTGACTTCCCGCCAATCCGCCCGACGAGTCTCCCCCTGATCCGCCCGATGATCGTGGCGCGCTGCTGGCGATCCCAGACTGGGTGTCGGCGCTGGTGGCGGGTTGGCCGCCCGACGCGCCGCCGGCATCGTGCTTGTCGGTTGACGAGGATTGCTTGCAGGCGAACGCCGACAAACTCACGAGAACGACGACCAAGGGACCGCGCACAACCAAAGGGGCAGCCTTGCGGGTGCTCATCGGGACGCAGATTGGGAGAGAAGCGACAACCTGTCAACGACGCTGCCCAAGACACCGAGCCGCAAGACGTGCTCCACCAAGCCCGCAGCCCCGACCCGCGCCGTTGGCCTCCAGGCGTCGCGATTCGCGGAGGGTTTGGAAGGCCGGCGCTCTTCGCCGTGAGCAGTGTGTCACACGCGTCTCGAACGCGACCAGGATCGCTCCAACCAGCGTGCCCCGTCGGGTGGTGTTAGTATTTGCCATCATGGATCTACGAGAAAGCCTGATAGCAGCCCGCGCAGCAGCCCGACGGTTGGCGGCGTTGAACGGTCCCGAGCGCAGCCGCCTGCTCTCCGATTTTGCCGAGGCCCTGGCCCGGCCCGAGACGCGCAAGGTGGTGCTGGAGGCCAACGCCCTCGACATGGCGCGCGCCAAAGAGGAAGAGGCTGCGGGTCGCCTGGGCTCGGCCCTGGTCAAGCGTCTGGGCCTGGACGACAAGAAGATCGACACCACCATCGACGGCATCAAGCAGTTGGCCGCGATGCCCGAGCTGGTGGGGCGCGCCACGCTGCACCGGATGCTCGACCACAGGCTGATCCTGAAGAAGGTGAGCTGTCCGCTGGGCGTGCTGGGCGTGGTCTTCGAGGCGCGCCCCGACGCCTTGGTGCAGATCACCAGCCTGGCGTGGAAGAGCGGCAACGCCGTGGCCCTCAAGGGCGGACGCGAGGCCAGCGCCAGCAACCGCGCCCTGTGCGCCGTGGCCCATGAGGTCCTGACCAAGCACAACATCGACACGCGCGCCATGGTGCTGCTCGAGGACCGCTCCGAGGTGGACGCGCTCCTGGGCATGGACGATTTGGTCGAGATGATGGTGGCGCGCGGGTCCTCGCCGTTCATCAGCTACGTGCGCAGCCACACCAAGATCCCCGTGATGGCCCACGCCGACGGCATCTGCCACATGCACCTGCACGCCGCGGCCGATCCGGCCATGGCCGCGCGCCTGGTGGTGGACGCCAAGTGCAGCTACCCGGCCGCGTGCAACGCCGTGGAGACCCTGCTGTGGGAGCCGGGCGCGGGCGCCGCGCTCGACGCCTGCGTCGAGGCGCTGACCAAGCAAGGGGTCGAGCTGCGCGGCTGCAAGGAGACGCGCGTGCGTTTCCCGCAGATGATGGCCGCCACGGGCGCGGACTGGGACACCGAATACGGCGCGCTGATTTTGTCGATTCGCCAGGTGGCGGACCTCGACTCGGCCCTGACCCACATCGCCCGCCACGGCTCGCGCCACACCGACGCCATCGTCACGCAAGACCCGGTGGTGGCCGCGCGTTTCCTCGCCGAGGTCGACTCCGCCTGCGTGTTCCACAACGCCAGCACGCGCTTCTCCGACGGCTACCGCTTTGGCCTGGGTGCCGAGGTAGGCATCTCGACGGAGAAACTGCACGCGCGCGGTCCGGTCGGCGTGGAAGGTCTGCTCACCTACCGTTGGGTCCTCTCGGGCAACGGCCAAATCACCACCGAGTACGGCCCGGGCGGCCGCCGCTATCTGCACAAAGACCTGCCGTCGGACGGATAACGACTCACATATGAGCGTCGCGCGCTGCCGCGCCTGCGGTTCCAGCCATACCTCCCTGCGCGGTCGCAAGCCTGGTTGGACGTCGTCGCGAGAATACTCCTTCTACGACTGCCAGGACTGCGGCCTGCTCTTCGTCGAGCCGTTCGCCGGCTACGCGATCTATGACGACGCCTACTATCGGGGCGAGGGCCCCGACCCCTTCGTCGACTACCAATCCGAATACCGGGACTGGCGGCGCACGGATCGTGGGCTGGAGTTCGACGACTTCGCCCGCATGGCCAGCGAGCACCTCGCGGGATCCGCCGCCGGTTCGTCATCGCTCCCTCTGCAATGGCTCGACTTCGGCTGTGGGGCCGGGGGCTTTCTGAAATACCTGCGCGCGCGCGGCACCCTGGCCGATCGTTCGCTCGAGCTCACCGGCCACGATGTCGGTTCGTACGCCAGCCAGCTCGCGCGCCACGATGGCTTCCGCATCCTCGACCTCGAAGCGCTCGCCCGCGAACCCGACGCCCGTTACGACGTCGTCTCGATGATCGAGGTGATTGAGCACCTGCCGGCGCCCTCCGATCAGATCGCTCTCGTGGCCCGTGTGCTCAAGCCGGGCGGCCTGCTGCTGCTCACCACTGGCAACCTCGATGGCCCGGTCGCCCGCCGCCAGGGGATTCACTACGGCTACTGCGCGCCCGAGATTCACGTGAGCCTGTTCAATCCGCGCAGCCTCAGCCACGTCTACACGGCGCACGGGCTCACGCCCCGCAGCTTTCGCTTCCGGGGCGTGGTGGCCTTCAAGGTGATCAAGACCCTTCGTCACCGTCCCGTCCTGCGTTTTCTCGCGCGCGTCGCCTTGAGCTTCCCGTTCGTGCGTTGGTGGATCGACCGCCGTTACGGCGTCTCGGCCATGCCCTGTGCCGTGAAACCGAGTGGCACGACATAAGGCCATCGGTCTGACCCGGCGGAAGTCCGGTTGCAGTTGCGCGGGTGAGGGAGGACGCGAGGGGGACCTTCCGTGTCGGGTCAGACCGATTGGCAAACCAACGCCCAGGCCTGCCAAGAGAAACACCGCTCGCGCGGAAAATTGTCACCGGCCGTTGTCGGTCAGCCGGCCGACGGGGTTGCGAGAAGAGCGCTCGCAAGGACGCTGGAAGAGCTATCATGCCGGCCCCAGGAGGCACCGTGCGTCTTTCCATCCCAAGAGCTTTCGTTGTGGTTCTGATAGCCGCCGCGGGCTGTGGCTCGTCGAACTCCAAGACCGAGTTCATGCCGGATGCCGCTGTCAGTGCCGTCGTCCAGGACGCCAGCCAGCCAACCGATCTGGAGATCGTCAGCATCAAGTTCGACGTCTTCACGCCGGCCGATACCAAGATCGACAAGGGGCTGGCGCCCGACACCTTCGCCGCGCTTACGCCGGACGCTGCCGTGCTGCCGACCCCCGACGCCACGCCCGACGCCTTCGTGCCCGGTCCCGTCGAGCCGCTGCTGGTCAACAGCGGCAACACCGCCAAGTTCGACCTGGCCGACGGGACTTGGAAGGTGTTTTCCTTCGACACGATCGAGGGACACCTGTACGTGCTCGGCGCCCTCCCTGACGGCGTCGAGGCCTACGTCGGCCAATCGCCCTCGGTCTCGCCCTTCGAGTACATCGAGGCCACCAACTACATGAGGGCCCTCACCTTCACCTCGAGCTCCACCGGCAAGTACTACGTCGCGGTGGTGGCGAAGGGCGCAAGCGTCTCGGGCGCCTTCCAGATCGCCGACGCCGGCGAATTGCTCGAGGTGCGCACGAGCGAGGGAGGCCAAGTCGGGGAGAACAAGTTCGCTCTTACGGCCCCCAACGGCGAGGCCTCGTATTTCTACTACTTCTCCGTCGCCCCGGGGCACGACTACAAGGTCTCCCTCATCGGCGACGCAAAGAAACCGGTCACCCTCAGCCTGTCTCCCTTGGCCGATCGATCGACCGCCGGGCCGTTCGCCTCGCCCTTGTCGAGCGTGACCGGCGCCTTGCCCATCACCGACGAGCTCGTCCCCGTCGCGTCGGTGGCGAAGTCGACCTCGCGTCTCTATTTCCTTTACGTCAAGGTGCAAGAGACCGTCAGCCTGACCATCAAGGTCGACCTGGCCAGCTAGGCGCTGATTAGCTGGCCGCGACGGTTATCTGCCCGAGCGACTCGAGCTTCACCGCAGGCTCGATCTCCTGGTACGAGAGCACCGAGACGTTCGGGTGCTGGTCCGCGATGAGACGGCGCAGGTGAAGACGCACGTCGGTCGAGGTCACGATGACCGCCGCGGAATGGGCCGCCGTGGCCTGGCCCACCGACCTGACGATGTCCGCCGCCAGCTCCGGCTGCAGCGCCAGGGCTTCACCCGCCACCCCACGCTGAATCGACTCGCGCAGGGTGTCCTCGATCATCGCATCCAGGAAATAGGCGCGCAGCAGGCTGGACCCGTTGGTGTGGGCGTAGCTGATCTGCCGACGCAAGGCCGCGCGCACGTGCTCGGTCAGCGCCCCCGCCTCGCTCACGCTGGACGCGCGTTCCGCCAGGGCGCCCAGGATCTCGCGCAGGTTGCGCAGCGAGATTCCTTCTTGCGCCAGCCGCCGCAGCACCTCGGTCAGCAGGGTGGGGGACACCAGCTTGGGCACCACCTCGTGCACCAGGGCCGGTT
>CAZHUY010000037.1:21584-35068 GCA_964535465.1 uncultured Myxococcales bacterium | reverse complement strand
CCCGTGCTTTTCAACCTTTTTTCTGATCCGGAATCATGAACGGTGATTTAGCGCAGACAGGTGTATTCCGGGTTGGCGGCCTTGACACACTTCTGGTGGCAGTCGATGCAGACCTGCTCACGCCCATCCTTGAGCACGTCGCGCCTGTCATCCAGCTCTTGCCAGTGCCAATCGTTGTGGCTGGGATCGTAACCTGGATCCTTGCGCATCAGGGTGTAGCCCACCAGGACGGAGCAATTGGCGTCGTCGTATTCCTCGGTCATGACCAGGCTGTTCTCGGGCAGCAGACGGTCGCCCGCCAGGTACGCCTGGTTGGTTTCCTTGCTGTCGGTCAACACCTTGATGAAGTGCTCGTGCCCGGTGGAGAGACGGCAGCTCTGCGCCAGCGCATAGGTCGAGGCGTAGTCCGACGGCAGCAGCTTGCTGGTCTTGCTTTCGTCCTGCTGAAAGCATCCGGCCGTCGAAGAGACCAGGAAAAACAGGCACAGGCGGGTCCACATGGGACGCAATCTTACGACGATCCGGCAGCGAGGCCAGCATGGCTCGCGCGGGCGGAGGCGGTCTGGCGCTAGAACGGCAAGCGCAGCTGCCGGGGCTTGGTCGGCCGAGCACCGAAGCAGGTCCGTCCCTGCAGACCGCTGACCTGGGCGCGCTGCTCGCGAATCACGCCGGGCAAGGACAGGGCGACCTTGGGACCCTCGCCGGCCTCGAGCGCGCGACACTGTTGGTCCAGACGGCGCAAGGCTGCCAGCTTGTCGTCCTGGCCCAGCTTGGCCCGATCGAGCGCGCGCCGGAGCACGCGCAGGGTCTCGTCGTAGATGGTCAGGGGCACCGGAAAGGGGTGGCCGTCCTTGCCTCCGTGGGCAAAGGAAAAGCGCGCCGGATCGGAGAAGCGGCTGGGTGCCCCGTGCACCACCTCGGCCACCAGTGACAGCGCGAATAAGGTGCGCGCCCCGATGCCCGGGGTGAGCAGCAACTCGGGAAAGTCGGTGGGGCCTCGCTCACGCGCCACCTGCAGGGCCGCGGTCAAGCGCTGCAGGTTCACGTCCTCGGCGCGCACGTCGTGATGGGCCGGCATGTTCAGGTGCGCCAGCCGTTCGATCTCCGCCACCACGCTCGCAGGCGGTTGCAGCGCCAGGCTCACGCTGGCGTTGCGGGCGGCGGCGGCCTGGTGGTCGGTGAAGTTGACGATCTCGCCTTGGGGAATGCCCTCGATGGCGGCGTGCGGCTGGTCGACGAACGAGCCGGCCCGCTCCCACAGCCAGTGGTAGCGCCGCGCCTGGCGCCGGCCGGTGTTCATGCCCTGTTGGATCACCACCCACTTGCCCTCGTCGGTGACCACGAATCCGTGAAGGTACAGCTCGAACCCGTCCTGGACCGCGGCGCTGTCGACCTTGGCCACCAGGCGGCTGGCGCGCACCAGGGCCGGCGCATCCACCGACACGCGCTCGCCCAGCGCGGTCAGCTCGTCGGGCGTGCGGCGCGAGTGCTTGCCGCGACCGCCGCACACGTGCAAACCCAGCTCCCACTGCACGGGTGCCAGGCCTCGCTTGAGCGCGCCTAGCACGCTGGTGGTGATCCCCGACGAATGCCAGTCCATGCCCATCACGCTGCCCAGGGCCTGGAACCAGAACGGGTTGGACAGGCGACGCAAGACCTCGTCGCGTCCGTACTCCAGCACCAGCGCCTCGACCACCACCCGCCCCAGGCGCGCCATGCGGCCGGACAACCAGGCGGGAACACGTCCCCCGTGCAGCGGCAGATCCGCGCTGCCTGTCCTCATGCCGGCGTCACTCGCCCGAGAAACGAATGTACGTGTGGTCCTGATCCTGGGCCGACTTGACCAGGTTGAGCAGCGCGGTGCCGTGGTTCTTCACCTCCGGGTGGCGGGCTCCGCGCAGCCGGCTTTCCAGCTCGCGCACCACGACCGGAATCTGAAGCTGGTTGAACACCGTGTCCCCGTCGCGATCGACAAAGCGCAGAATGGGGGACGCGTTGTCGTCGTTCTCAGGCAGCAGCTTCTCGGTCAGGTTCTTGTCGTCCAGGATCTCGTCCTGAACCTCGCCGGATTCGCTCTCGATTCGCAGATCGATTCCCATGGAAACCTCCCAACCTCGACGGTGCGCAGGCTGGCCTATGTGATGATTCTCACTATACGAGTGTTCAGCGAAGGGCGCAAGATGGAGCCCACGCCAGAATTTCCCGACGATGAGGGCCCGCAGATGGGTTTACATAGAGCCATGGCTCGCTCGAGAAAGCGCCTCTTCTTGTTCGCCTTGCACCGCTCGCCCCGCTTGGGGCTGGCGGTGCTGACCGCCTTCCTTTGTTATGCCTCGTCGGGTTGCCTCTCCCACCGCTATACGATCCCGCAACAAGAGCTGGCGCGCCTGGCCCAGTTGCCCCCGCAGACCCGCGGAGAACGCGTCTACGTCGTGCAGGACATCGGCGAGCGGCGCGACGATCCCGTCGAGGCGGCTCCGCCCTATGTCGACCACAACGTGGCGGTCAACGTCGGGATCGTCATGCACCCTGGCCACGTCGGTCACATTGGGAGACACCACGGCGCCCCCATGGGAAACCGCATGGCGCCACCTCTACCCAGGACCGGGCGAAGTGGGGGCCATTCCTCGCACGGCGGAGGAGGTTGGCACAGCGACGCCGGCGGCAACGCCCTGGCCGCCGTCATCGTCATCATCGTCGCGGTGGCGGTACTGTCCGCGATGGGGTTCGCGGTCACCGAAGGCGTGCGCTACGACGGCGCGGTCCAAATGTATGCCGAACAGCCGGTCCACCTGAAGGACGCCTATGGCCACGAGATGGTGGTGCCGCTGTCCCAGTTGGTGCCCGCTCACGCCAGCCAAGCGGTCAGCGCCGAGGTCATGGACGACGAAGGTTGGGGCATGCGCATGGTCGAGCGTCGCCCACTCGATCGCAAGGGAGCCGCCTTCAAGCTGGACATGGGCTCGCTACAGGCCTTCTGCCGAACCTGCTACACCTCGGCGGGCTTCGCCGCGAACCTGCAGTTCGGGTACTTCCCGCACCATCGAGTCGGCGTGCTAGCCACCGCCTCCCTGGGGGGCGGCAGCAACGCTCTGGGAGAGTCGTTCGAACGCCACACCGTCGGTGTGGAGACGCAGTGGTTTCCCCTGAGTCTGTGGCGCCTCCATCTGGGGGGATTTGGCCACGCGGGCTGGCAGATCGGACGCGAGGAGGGCAACCTCTCGCGCACCGGGATCGCCCTGGGAGGAGGGGCCATCCTCGAGATCGCCCTCACCACGCGCCTGGCCCTCATGGCGCGTGCCGATTGGACCACCGCGGAAAACGCCCCCGAGGGCGGCTGGGCCTCTACGCAGATCTTCACAGGGGGTATTGCGGTTTATTGAGTGCGGCGGTGGGTCAGGATGGCCGGCCACGGCTACGACTACGACTGCGACCAAGACCACGACTACCCTGCATTGCTCGACGCTCGACCTTGGAACACGCCAACCGGGTGCGATGCGGCTTCGCGGGAGACTGCGGAGGTTCCCTGACGGGGCGAATCGGAACCAGTAGTGCTAGATTGCGTCCGTGTTTTGGCGACGTCCGTCCAAGAATTCTCCTGACCAACCGTCGCGCCAAGCCAAGTCGGCTGGCCGCGGTCCGCAGGTGACCTACGACCGCGTCGAGGTGAGCAATCCCTCGAACGGCGGGTTCTGGCACTGGCTGTTCAAGTTCTACGCCTATGGCGCGCTCTGCCTGTTGGGCTTGCTGTTCCTGGGCGGCGTCGCGACCTACGTGGCCTTTTCCACCACCCTGCCCCGCCTGCCCGAGTTCTCGCGCTTCCGCCTGGAATCCGCGGAATCCACCCTGGTGCGCGGCTGGGACGGCACCCCGCTGGCCGAGTTCGCCAGCGAGCGCCGCGAGATCCTCCCCTTCGAGGCGATGCCCAAGCGCCTGGTGCAGGCCTTCGTGGCCATCGAGGATCGGCGCTTTCACGAGCACAGCGGCCTGGATTACCGCGGCCTCACGCGCGCGGCCTTTGCCAACCTGCGCGCCGGGCGCGTGGTGCAGGGGGGATCCACCATCACCCAGCAGGTGGCGCGCGCCCTGCTGCGCACCTCCGAGCAGACCCTGCAACGGAAGATCCGCGAGGCCATCTTCGCGCGCCGCCTGGAGGCCAAGTACACCAAGGATCAGATCCTGTCGCTGTACCTGAACCAGATCTTCCTCGGTCATCAGTCGTACGGCGTGGCCGCGGCCAGCCGCCGCTATTTCGACAAAACAGTGGGCGATTTGGACCTGGCCGAGATGGCCACCATCGCCGGCATCGCGCAGTTGCCCAGCCGCTACTCGCCCATCAACAAGCCCGAGCTGACCCGCGTGCGACGCGACCAGGTGCTCTCGGCGATGGTGGAGGCCGGCTTCATCGAGAAGGAGGAGGCGCGCGCGGCCCTGGCGCAACCGCTGCTGGTGCGCCAACCCGCCGACTTCTTCCGCGATCGCTCGCCCTACTTCGCCGAGCATGTCCGGCGCGACATCGGCAAACGCTACGGCGACAAGGCCTTGTGGGAAGGCGGCCTGCAGGTGGAGACCACGCTGTCGCCTTGGGCCGACCTGGTGGCGCAGGAGAACGTCGATTTCTCCCTACGCAAGTTGGACAAGCGGCAGGGCTGGCGCGGTCCGGTGGCCCGCCTGTCGGGCCCGGCGCTCGACGAATTCCGGCGCCGCGCGACCCAGCGTTACGGCGCGGAGCCGCTGCTCGAGGATCGCGTGTACCTGGGGCTGGTCGAGAGCACGACCGGTGGCAGCGCGCAGGTGCGCGTGGGCGAGAAGGTGTACCCTCTGCCCTCCACCGGCATGCAATGGGCGGTGCCGCTCAGCATGGTGGATTCCACCAATGGGCGCACGCTGGCCAGCACGGCCAACGTGGTCAAACCCGGCGACGTCGTGTGGGTGGCCATGGCCCACCGAACGCGTCTGCGTCGCTTCTCCGATTGGACCTACGACAGCGTGAACGAGGTCCAGTGGATGCCGGCCTACGACAACCGCAAGCGGCCCGCCGGCCCGGTGGCGTTGCGCCTGGAACAGAGCCCGCGCGTGCAGGGAGTGATCTACTCCTATGATCACCAGACCGGCTACGTGACCACCATGGTGGGCGGCTGGGACTTCGACCGCTCGGAGTTCAACCGCGCGGTCCAGGCCTGCCGGCAGCCGGGCTCGACCTACAAACCGATCTACTACTCGCTGGCGCTAGACCGAGGCTACGGATACGGCTCGCTGCTCAACGATACCCCCCGCGCCGAGGTCGACCCCATCACCGGCGAGGTGTGGATCCCGCAGAACCTGAACAACACGGTCGAGTATCAGGTCAACCTGCAGTACGCGCTGGTCTGGTCGAAGAACGTGCCCTCGGTGCAGCTCTTCAAGTTGGTGGGCGGCAAGGACGTCGAGGCCTGGGCGCGCAAGCTGGGCATGACCACGCCCATCATCCCCGACCAGGCGCTGGCCCTGGGCGCCTCCTGCACGCGCATCGACGAGCTGACCCGCGCCTTCTCCGCCTTCGCCCGCAACGGCTCGTTGCGCGACCCGGTTTACGTGCGTCGGGTGCGCGACCGGGCGGGCAACGTGATCGAGGACAACACCGCCGTATCCGATCCCATGGGAGCGCCCGACCTGCGCCTGGATCGCATGGTGGCCCTGGCCGGCCAGAAGGCCGAAAACGTGATCCCGCCGCGCACCGCCTGGCTCACCTCGCAGCTCCTGCGCCGGGTGGTGACCAAGGGCCACGCGCCCGCCCTGCGCAGCACCGGCATGCCGGTGGCGGGCAAGACCGGCACGTCCAGCGCGACCATGGATGTGTGGTTCGTGGGCTACAACTCGCGCTCCATGATCACCACCTGGATCGGCGACGACAAGCGCGAGCGGCCGCTCGGCTACAAGGACGCCGCCTTCATGCTCACCGTGCCCCTGGCCGCGCGCTTTCTCCACGAGACGACCAAGGACCAACCCCTGCTCGAGGTCCCGTGGGAGCGCCCCGCCGGCGTGCGCGCCACCGACACCGGCGGCAACCTGCGCAGCACCATCGAAGCGGTGAAGGCCGAGGACGCGGCCCAGGCCAAGAAGCGCAAGGGCTGAGCCGCGCTCGGCGCCGCGGATCAGAAGGCCAAACCGATGGTGGCGCGCAAGTAGGGTGCGGAGCGCCCCATGCTGCCGAGGGGAACGGCGGCGCTGGGGATCGGGTGCTCGATCTCCGGGTCGGAGGACGCGGCGAGAGCCAGACTGCTTGCGGGGGCCAGGAAGTAGCCGCCCTCGATGCTGCCCATCAGGGCCACCCCCAGCGACGCCAACCCGAGCGGCACGCCGGGGCTGCGCAAGAAGAGGCCGCCGCCCAGCGAGCCGTGGGCGAAGCTCATGCTGTCCTGCCATCGTCCCGCGTCGCCCCCCACGGTCAGCTTGTCCCAGCCCATGCCACCCGCCACGCGGGCATAGGGCGCCAGCCAGCGCAAGACGTGATAGCGCAGCGACAACCCCAGCGCGAGCAGGTGGGTGCGCAGCTCCTCTTCGTCCCCCGAGGACACATTGTTGTTGCTGCGCGAGGCGAAGGACCAGCCCAGGTCCACGCTGGCCGTGAGCTTGTCGCTGAGCCTGAGGACATCGTAGCTGACCGACACCCCGGCGCTCCTCGACCATTTCCTGCCGAGGATCCTCCTGGTCCCGTCGTCTTGGGGCCAAGTGGTTCGGGTATCCAGCGAGATGCCCAGGGGCAACGACTCCCAGGTGAAGTTCAATTTGGCGCTCCGCCTGGGCTTGCCGACCTCTAGCGGCCTCCAGCTCGTGTGCGGCTGAGCGGCCGTCGACTGCGGTGGTGGCACCTGGGACTGCGCCTGGACCTGCGGCTGCACCGCGGGTGCGGCCTCCGACTCGGACGCCGGCTCGGCCGCTGGTTCGGACGCCGGCTCGGCCGCTGGTTCGGTCTGGGCCTGCGCCGGACCCGCCATCAGCGCAAGCGCCAGAGCGAGCATGGGACCCACGGATCGACGAAGCTGAGGGGCGATGACGGACTTCATGGTGCGGTCCTTCCGAGATAGTTCGTGAACAGGAACCCCCGCGCGCCACGCGCGGTCGCTCGCTCGGGCTTGTCGGCGTCGAGGATGGTCAGGTTGCCGTAGGTATTCGGATCGGGGTTTTCCAAAACCAGATAACGGCGGCCGTCGCTGCTCGGCTTGGGCAGGGCGGTGATGCTGCTGATCGTCTGATCGAGCCAAACCGTCGGGTGGGCTTGGCTGACATTGGCCGAAAGATCCATGAAATGGATCCCGGAGTTCGCCTTCCCATCATCGGGCCAGTCAACGCTCCACAAGCGGCTGGGACCGCTGTCCCGCAGCTCGATGTTCAAGGTGTCGCCAAGCCCGCGGGCCGAGTTGAAATCGAAGAACGACTGGTTGACCAAATCCACCACGGACAGCGCGGCCCCACCACTCGATTGGCTGTAGAGCAGAATCGCCATGCCGTGCTCCGGCAGCGCCAGCACGTCCCTGACCGAGCCGCGGATGGAGAAGGCCTCGTGCGCCTGGTCGCCCGAGGATTCCACCGAACCCAAATTGGCGAACACCACGCTGGCGCTTCCACGTTGGGTATCCACCAGCAGCGCCTTATTGGTCGGAGTTGGGTTGTTCGGGTCGAGGCTGGGCGCCGTGAAAGGAATGATGCCGCTGGCCGACATCTCCAGCGCCGCGGTCACCGAACGGCTGGTGTTGGGATCGATGATGACCAAATTCCGGTTGGCCGGCGCCACCACCGCCAAGCGAGCATCCTTGCCGCTTCCGTAGAGTCTCATGTCGGTGGCCGAGGCGCCCACCGCGAGCATGGAGAGCGAGGCGCGGAAATCGTTCTCTCCCTTGCCGAGACTGCCAGGTCCGAGGTCGGTGAGGGTCACCTGATAAATGTCCTTGGCCCCTTCCGACCGGATGTAGATGTTGAGGTTGTCGGGATCGAAGACGACCTGGTTGACGCTGAGGTTGCAGGCGCTGGCCGGGCAAAGCGGAACCGAGATCTCGCCACGCTCGAGGTTCGCCAGATCGAAGATGGTGACGTAGTTCTGCGAGAGCACCACGGCCAGGCGGCGCGGCCCCGCCTGGAAATTGTAAGTGGGCGAGAACTGGATGGGACTGCCGCTGGGGCTGCTGGGCACGCCACCCATGCTGCGGATGGATTTCGGCGTGGCCTTCGGCATCCCGCTGGGGGTCTCAAAGACCAGGACCACCAGATCGTTGGGATTGAAGAGCGCGCCGTCGTTGGCGTCCTGGTTGGCTGTCGTGTGATAGAGGACCGCGTATTGGCCGTCGGCCGATTGATCCAGGCCATCGTAGCGGCTGTCCAAGGCGATGGTCCCCGGCGATGCGGAAGAAGCCGGGTCCACCAGGGTCAGCTGCGGGTTCACCGGTTCGGTCGAGGTCGAGCCACGGTCACCGCCGCTGACCACCAAGAGTCGGTTGCTCCCCGTGTGCTTGGCCGCCGCCACAGGGTTCTTGCCCACCGGCACCAGGGTGGGTTCGAGCGACGAGCTGCCCGGATCCAGCAAGAAAGCCGTGGCCGAGGTTCTCTCGACATAGGCGATGCGATCGTCGAGCGGCACCATGGGGAGAAGAACGTTCTCGGGCTGCCAAAATTCGGTGTCGCTGTCGCCACAGGCTGACACCCCCAGCGCGAGCGCGAGAACAAGAAGACCGCGTCTCATTGCTTGATCCTTCCGTTGAGAGCGAAGCCGGTGACCGAAGCCACGTCGCCCGTGATCCAGTCGATGAAGCTGATGCGCCCCTCCGAATACACCTGACCAACGAAGACCTTGTGGCTGGCGGGCGAGAGCGCCGCGATGGAACTGGGCGGGCTGCCTAGCGGGAAATCGGTGGCCATGAAGCTGGTCAGCGAGATCCGCTGGGCGAGGCGAACCGCGGCCTTGTCGTCACGCAAGAGCACGAAGGCGTAGCTGGAATCGGGGGTGATGGTGAAGGGGGCCGGGTCGGCCTGGGTCAACAGCAGCTTGGCGTACCCGCTGGCCAGGTCGACCATGGTGTAGCCGTACGACTGATCGTCGATCTGTTCCTGGGTCAGGTTGGTCGAGTTGGAGGACGGGGTGGTGCGGGTGTGCAACACCAGGGCCGTCTTCTCGTCCGGGGCGATGGCCACCGCGCGGATGGTCTTTCTGATCAAGGGCGAGGTGAGGATCTTCTCCTGCACCAGATCGAACACCGCCAGGTCCTTGCTGGCGGTGGCCGTGGTGTAAAGGAGTGCGTAGGTGCCTTTCGGGCTGATGGTGACCGAGCCGATGGTCGCGCCTTCGAAGGGCCATTCCTGGCGACGAGCCGTGTCGCTGAATCCGGCCGGGATGTCCAGGCGGACCAGCTTGCTCTCCTTGCGCAGCACCGCGAAGGCCTGCGCGCCCGTGGCGCTGTCCACCAGATACAGATCGGTGATCTCGCTGGAGAGCAGCGTGGTCGCGACCGTCTTGGCCCGAAGGTCGATGAGCAGCAGGGCGCCGGTGCCTTCGCGGCGGGCGATGGCGTAGTCGCCTGTCTTGGTCACCGAGACGTCGACCGCCTTGCCTTTCACCACCGGCGCGCTGTCCACCGGGTCCGACGGTCGAAGGTCGGGCGTACTCTTGCTGTCGGTGGGGCTTCCGGCGTCGGCGGGCTGGGTCACGCTGTCGCTGGAGCCGTCACTGGCACCCACGCCGGCATCGTCCCGCGAGGCATCCGCGGATCCCCCGGTCTCTTGTTCAGGCAGCGCATCGACATCGGGCGTGCCGTCGGCATCGTCCGGGGCGCCGCCATCTTCCAACCATCCATGCGACTGCAGGCTGGGCAGGGAGTCGCTGTTGGCCGCCCCCGCGTCCGGGGTCAGCAGGGTCGCCCCACCGTTGTCGATGAGGGTGAAGGGCGCGATGCTGGCGCCCTTGATTTCGGCGAAGCGCAATTCCGAGATGCCGCCGTCGGTGACCACGAAGGCGGCCGAGCCGTCGCTGGAGAAGACCACCGAGGTGGGGTTGTAGCCGACGCTGACCGACACGACCTTGTCGGTTTCGCAGGCGGCGCCCAACCCGACCACGCTGACCTCCTGGCTGCTGCCCGCAACCGAGGTGGTGATCCCCGGAACGGACTGTGTCGAATCGAACCACACCACGGCGTGCAAGCCGTCGGGGGAAATGGAGATGGCGTTGGCCTTGGTCACGATGGGGAATCGGTTGGCACAGGTGGCGGCCTCGCGCAGGACGCGCAGGGTGTGCGAGCCGGCGTTCACCACCAGCGCCACGTCCTTGCCCGGCACCGTGGCCACCACGGTGGGGGTGTCACCGGTGGCCTGCTCGCTGATGGCCAGGGTGGTCGAATCGATGATGGTCACGGTGTTGCGGTTGGGGTTGGCCACATACACCCGACGCTCTCCGGCCCGCGGGGCCAGGTAATCGACCTTGGTTTCCTGTTCGGCGGGGCTGCCGCCGCCCATCGTCCCCGCGTCGGCGCGGTTCAAAGTCACACCGGGAGCGGGGTCTTTCGCGCTTCCTCGCGACCCACCGGCACTGTTGTCGGCGGATTCACCCCCCTTGGTGGAAGATGCCCCCCCGCTACACCCGAGAGCCAACGCTCCCAACACGCCGAAGAGGACCATCGCTTTGTTTTTCATGGCGAACATCTTCTGTCAGCAAGGGGCGTGCCGAACGCTTTTCCCGTATAAACGCACGAATCGGCATGGTCACCGAGACGGCTCCGCGACATGGCTGTCGTGGCCAAAGGGGATTTTCCAAGGTTCTTTGAAACCGGCCGCACGCACATGTCGCAATGTCACATCGAGGCTGTCAGCGCCGGAGATCGGGGGCGAGATCGCCGCCCAAGCGGGACCAAAGACCTGTAAACTGCGCCGGTCCTCCATTCCCAATCCACAGGAGATGGTTATGAATCCAATCGACACCAAGAGTGCCATCGAGCGCGGTATGACCGCCTTGGGCATCGAGTTCGGCTCCACGCGTATCAAGGCGGTTCTCATCGGCACGGATCACGTCCCGATAGCCTCGGGCAGCTACGACTGGGAGAACCGCTACGAAGACGGTGTCTGGACCTACCATCTGGAAGACGTATGGACCGGGGTGCAGGAGGCTTTTCGCCAACTGCGCGGCGACGTGCAGAGCCGGCACGGGGTCGCGCTCAAGACGGTCGGCAGCATCGGCTTCTCCGCGATGATGCACGGCTATCTGGCCTTCGATAAGAACGGCAAGCTGCTGGCCCCCTTCCGCACCTGGCGCAACACCACCACCGGCAAGGCGGCCGAGCAACTGACCAAGTTGTTCAAGTTCAGCATCCCGCAGCGCTGGAGCATCGCCCACCTGTACCAGGCGATCCTCAACAAAGAGCCGCACGTGAAGAACATCCGTTTCCAGACCACGCTGGCCGGTTACGTGCACTGGAAGCTGACCGGGCAGAAGGTGCTGGGGGTGGGCGAGGCCTCGGGCATGTTCCCCATCGACAGCAAGACCAACGCCTACGACGCCCGCATGCTCAAGGTGCTGGGCTCCAAGCTGGCCGCCAAGAAGATGCCGTGGAAGCTGGAGTCGATCCTGCCCAAGGTGCTGATGGCCGGCGAGCCCGCGGGCATGCTGAGCGAGGAAGGCGCCAAGCTGCTCGACCCCACCGGCGAGCTGCCCGCCGGCATTCCCCTGTGCCCGCCCGAGGGCGACGCCGGCACCGGCATGGTGGCCACCAACAGCGTGGCCGCGCGCACCGGCAACGTGTCGGCCGGCACCTCGGTCTTCGCCATGATCGTGCTCGAGAAGCCGCTCGCCAAGCTGTACCCCGAGATCGACATGGTGACCACGCCCACGGGCAAGCCGGTGGCCATGGTCCACAGCAACAACTGCACCTCGGATCTCAACGCCTGGGTGGGCCTGTTCCGCGAGTTCGCGCAGGCGCTGGGTTGCGATGCCAACGACACCAGGCTGTTCGAGCTGCTCTACAACAAGGGCCTGGAGGGCGACGGCGACGCCGGGGGCCTGCTGGCCTACAACTACTTCTCGGGCGAGCACCTGACCGGCCTCGAAGAGGGTCGCCCCATGGTGGTGCGCACCCCCGAGAGCAAGTTCAATCTGGCGAACTTCATGCGCATGCACCTCTTCTCGTCGCTGGGCGCCCTCAAGATCGGCCTCAACATCTTCACCAAGGAGAAGGTGAAGATCGACCAGGTGCTGGGCCACGGCGGCTTCTTCAAGACCAAGGACGTGGGCCAGAAGATGATGGCCGCCGCCATGAACGTCCCGGTCTCGGTCATGGAGACCGCCGGCGAAGGCGGCGCCTGGGGTATGGCGTTGCTGGCCGCCTACATGATCCGCAGGGTCGAGGGTGAGACGCTGGAGGCTTACCTGGGCGACAAGGTCTTCGCCGGCCAGAAGAGCACCACCATCGCGCCGGATCCCAACGACGTGGCCGGCTTCACCGCCTTCATGGACCGCTACAAGAAGGGCCTGGCCATCGAGAAGGCCGCGGTGAAGAACCTCAAGGCCGCGCCGTAGAGAAGAGACCGGCTGAGCGCAAGAGGCTGACCTCTCACGGGGTCAGCCTTTTTGCTTTTTCTCACCGCCATCAGAGGCATGAGGCGTTCACGCGACGAGACGTGCTACCAAAGCGAAACGCTGGAGTACAGGGTCTCCCGCGATCCGAAGGATCGCAGCGGCTACGGCCCCGGCGTCACCATTGGCTCGACCAAGTACCAGAAAACCGGCCCCGGCACCTGCAACTGAACCGCTGTCTCGCTCGGCCCGGGTGGAGATTCTGGTCCACCTCGGTGGCTGGTTTGGGCTGCCCCATCGTCACCGTAGCCGCGCTCGCCCGGTGCGTCTATGATGCGGGGGCTGCACCTATCCCAAGAATCGTGGTCTTAGGCGAAAGGATCATCTTGATGGCACAGTCTATTGGCAGTCGGCTGGGTTTGGTTTGTCTCACGATGCTCTTGGCCTGTTCCTCAGCCACGGAAAGCCGGAACGGATCCCCGGAGGCTTCCGCGGGCGAAGCGGGAGCGGTGGACGGGAAAGTGAGCGGAGGTAGCGCCGACAGCAACCGGCAGAGCGTGGACGGCGGGCTGGCCGATAAACCGCAGACTCAGGATGCCAGCCAAAGCAGCGGGGATGCCATGGCGGGAACCAGCGGCACCATGGCGGGAACCGGCGGCACGTCCGGCGGCGCGGTGGGATTGGGGGGGACGGTGGCAGACGCTGCAATCCAGGCCACCGCGGGAACAGCCGGGGGCAGCAGCGCCACGCTCCAGGGCGGAACAGGTGGAACCACACCCAGGGGCGGCAGCACCGCCACCGGCGGGATCAGTGGGGGCGGGGGAATTGGCGGAACGTCCACCGGAGCTGGCGGCTCATCGGCATCCGGGGGTACCACCCAGGCGGCTGGCTCGATCAGCGCGGGCGGCACCTCAGCGTCCGGGGGTACCTCTGCCCTCACTGGTGGTTCGAGCGC
>CAZHUY010000037.1:0-21484 GCA_964535465.1 uncultured Myxococcales bacterium | reverse complement strand
CACGGGCGGCACCTCGGCGCTCGGCGGCACCACCTCCGGCTCCGGTGGTTCGAGCGCCACGGGCGGCACCTCGGCGCTCGGCGGCACCACCTCCGGCTCCGGTGGTTCGAGCAGTACAGGCGGCTCTTCTACATCCAGCAGCGCCAGCCCGGTCAAAGCGATCCTCCTGCACCACAGTACCGGGCAGTCCATATGGGAGGGGGGCGTTGCCCCGTGGTTCGAGACCTACAACGCCGAGCACGGCAAGAACTACCAGATCACCGAGACCGCTTTCCCCAAGGACACACCCTACGGCTGGAACAACTATCCCTATGACTATTGGAATATCTGGGTCAACCATGCCGGGGCCTCACCCTACCTGGAGGAACCCACCCTCGAGATCCTCACGCAGGAATACAAGGTGATCGTGTGGAAGCACTGCTTTCCGGTCAGCGACATAGAGGCAGACACGGGCAGCGCCGATGTCACCTCCGACCGGAAGTCCCTGGAGAACTACAAGCTCCAGTACGCCGCTCTCAAGCAGAAGATGCTGGCGTACCCCTCGACCTTGTTCGTCGTGTGGACCGGGGCGGCGCTCCGGGAAGACGAGACCAGCGAGGCCAAAGGGACTCGCGCCCGGGAATTCTCCCAATGGGTCACGCAGACCTGGGACGAGCCCGACGACAACATCTTCATCTGGGACTTCCGGACGCTGGAGACCGGCGGCGGCCTGTATCTGCTGCCCGACAACGCGCAAGCGGACTCTCACCCGAGCACCACCTTCGCCGCGCTGGTCGCGCCCTACTTGGCCAAGCGGATTGTCGACGTGATCGAAGGCCGAGGCGATTCAGGGAGCCTCACCGGCCAATAGCAGGCGATGCCGGAGGCAAGGAGGTGACCCTCGTCACCTCCTGCGCTTCCTCCCATCGAACTCGCGTTCCGCTCTCGGGATAGACTGCGCGGAGCGATGAGCGGGATCCCCATGAAAACAAGCATGCTTCGCTTCTTGGCGATTTGCTGGGCGTTGCCGCTGTTCGCTCGTCCGGTTCTGGCATCGTCTCTCGAGTGCGGCATGGAGCTGATCCTTCCCGACTGTCAGACTCCTCCTTCCAGCTACCGAGCGGACCCCCATTCTCAACCCACCATCGGTCTGGGCTGCGTGGCCTACCCCTCGCCGTCCGACGCCGCCCCTCGCTGGAGCTACACCACGCCCATGCTCAACCGGGTGGAATTCGTGATCGAGGCCGGCGGCGAGACGCTCACGGGCGGGACCTTCAGCGACGCCGGGATCACCTGCCACAAGGCTTGCACGCTCGATGCCGGCCCGGCCCTCAACTGCCCTGTCTCGGCCCTGGTCCGCTATTCCGGCCCCTTGCTTCCCGGCAAGGAGCACAAGATCACCTGGACGAACTCGGGCCGGAAGTATGGCCTTCCGCCCTCCGTTACTTTCATGGTCGCGGCGTTCTCCGCCGTCGATGCGGGAGGAGCCACCGACTCCGGCCGGGCCACCAACGCGGCGACCGATGGAGCGACCGTCACCGCGACCGCGGACTCCGCCACCGACACCGGCACGACCACCACGGCAACGGACCCTTCCTCCCCCGGCACGCCCCCTGACGCCGGCGCCGCCACCACGGACACCCCCATTTCCGCCGGGCCCACCACAGGAACCGATGGTGACGCCGGTGCTGCCACGAAAGAACAATCCTCCTCTTGCTCTTGCGCACTCGGAGCCCGACGACGAGGCTGGTCGATGATACTACTTCTCGTGGCGTTTTTCGGACTCACGCATCGTCGGATCACGTCCGCTGAAAGAAGACGCCCTGGCGCGCCGACGCGCTGACGCCAGCCAGGCGCCGCCGCGCGCACACGGCGATTGACTTGCCCGCCCGGGCCTGGTTCAGATGGCCCTGGGGCGCGGTGCCCCAGCCTTCTCTACCGACAGACAGGGGGACATGCGATGTGTAGAACGTTTGCCTGGTTGCTATTGACGTGCCTGGTTTGGGCCCCGCCCGCGCTGGCCAAGGAGACCATCAAGATCGGCGCCATCTTGGGCGTGACCGGCCCAGCCGCCAACCTGGGAGGCCCCGAGGCGCGCACGCTGGAGATGCTGGTTCAGGAGATCAACAAGAAGGGCGGCATCAAGGGCAACCCCATCGAGCTCATCGTCAAAGACTCGAGCGCCAGCCCGGAAAAGGCCATTTCCTTCGCCAAGCAGTTGATCGACGAGGACAAGGTCTTCGCCATCGTCGGCCCCTCGACCAGCGGCGAGACCATGAAGATCAAGTCCATCGCCGAGGACGGCAAGACCATCCTCATGTCCTGTGCGGCGGCCGAAGCCATCGTCAAGCCGGTGGCTAAGTACGTGTTCAAGTCACCGCAGAACGACAGCCAGGCGGTTCACAAGATCTACGAGCACATGAAGAAGGCCGGTCTGACCAAGATCGGCGTGCTCTCCAGCAACACGGGATTCGGCAAGGCGGGCAAGGAGCAGCTCGAGAAGCTGGCCGCCGGATACGGCATCACCATCGCCGCCAACGAGATCTACGACAAGGACGCGACCGATCTCACCGCGGTGGTGACCAAGCTGAAGGCCGCCGGGGTGCAGGCCTTCGTCAACTGGTCCATTGAACCGGCCCAGGCCATCGTCATCAAAAACGCCCGCCAAATTGGCCTTTCCATCCCCATCTTCCAAAGCCACGGCTTCGGCAACATCCAATACGCCAAGGCGGCGGGCCCTGCGGCCGAGGGCGTGATCTTCCCGGCCGGGCGCCTGCTGGTGGCCGAGTCGCTGCCCGCCGACCACAAGCAGAAGACCGTGCTGGTCAAGTACAAGAAGGACTACGAGGCCCGCACCAAGGAGGAGGCCAGCACCTTTGGCGGCCACGCCTACGATGCCTTCATGCTCCTGGTCAAGGCCATCGAAACGACTGGCCTCGACAAGGAGAAGGTGCGCACCGCCATTGAGAACACCAAGGGACTGGTGGGTACCGCCGGCGTGTACAACATGTCGGCCCAGGACCACAACGGCTTGACCCTGGACGCCTTCGAGATGCTGACCGTGAAGAACGGCAAGTTCGTCCCCTACGTGGAGAAGCTCGCCAAGGCCGAGAAGGCGGAGGCAGTCGCGAAGACGGAGAAGGCCGAAAAGGCCGAGAAGCCCGTCAAGGCCGACAAGCCCGCCAAGGCCGAGAAGGCGAGCAAGAAGTAGGCGCGCTACTCGACGCTGGCGATCTTGAGCAGGACTACACCGTGACCCGGGACGTCGGTCGCGGTGTAGGAACCGCTGGCCGGGCCAACGTCCTGGGCGCCCCAGATGTCGCGCACGCTGGCCGCGCCCTCTGGGATCCCCAAGTCGGACCAGTGCACCGTGATGTCGGCGCTGGTCAAGCCGCGATTGAACAAGGCCACGCCGCGAGCGTTGCTGCCCGAGAGCTCCTTCGACCAGACCTCGAGGTTCGTGCCCGGCTTGGCCACCACGCGCCCTTGCTGGCCCAGGGGATCCTGGTTGATGGCTATGGCCTCTTTGTTGGTGAGGATGGCTCTGGTGGCGTCGCTCATGCTTCTCACGTCGTTGCTGGCGATGAGAGGCGACGCCATGATGACCCACATGCTGAATTGAGCCCGCCCTTCGCTGTCACTCAAACCCATGCCGACCTGGAGCCAGTCGGGATCGTTCCAGTGTCCCGGCCCGGCGTCGGCGTACCTGGGCTTGTTCAGGTCAATGAGCCCGATCACCGATGACCAGGTCGCGTTGATGTCGAATCCGATGCGCCACATGTTGGCAACACCGGGCAAACTGATGGTGCAGGTGGACGGGTTGCAGGGCGTGCTTACATCGCCATGGTTGATGCTGATGAAGATCGGACGGCTGGTGGCCCGGATGGCGTCGTGCATGGCGGGGAATCCCTCCATCGGCCCCGCACACTTGTCGTACTTGAGATAATCAACGCCCCATTGGGCGTAGGTCTGGGCATCGACGGTCTCGTAGCCCTCGCTGCCGAGGCAACCCGTGCAACCGCCATAGACTCCCGAGCAGGTTTTGTCGTTCGGGCTCGAGTAGAGGCCAAGCTTGAGGCCCTTGCCATGGAGGTGGTCGGCGAGGGCCGCGATCCCCGAAGGGAACCGGGCGGTGTTGACCTTGATGATCTGGGTCTCCGTATCACGCCCGTCCATCCAGCAGTCTTCGAGGTTGACGTACTCATAGCCGGCCTGCTTCATGCCCGTCGAAACCAGAGCGTCGGCGATGGTCCTGATGGATTCCTCTGTGTAGCTTTCTCCGCAGCCAAGAGAGTGCCAGGAGTTCCAGCCCATGGGCGGGGTTGCCCCGATGACAACCGGCGTAGCCGTGCTGCCGCCACTGCCTCCGGGGCCACCTCCACCGGCACCTCCGGTGTCCCCACCTGTCACGGTGCCGCCGGTCGTCGAGACGGTTCCTCCCGAGCTGGCGCCACCGGAAGCCGAGCTCCCCCCCGAAGCACCGCCCGCCATCGTGCCGCCCACCATCGTGCTTCCAGCTGAGGCCCCGCCCACCATGGTGCTTCCGCCCGTGGCCGTCGTTCCGCCCGTGGCGGTCGTTCCGCCCGCCGCCTGGTCCAAGCTCGCGTCTCCGCCATAGGCGTCGCCCACGGCCCCGCCTGATGCAGGAGCATCCATCGCGCCGTCAACGCCTGCGTCCACGCCACCGCTCGCGGACGTGGTCACCATCGTCATGCCTCCGCTTCCACCCACGCTGACCAACCCGCCGAGGCCTCCTGTTCCCGTCACCCCTCCGCTGGCCTCGCCTCCTGTCCCGCCCGCGCCTCCGGCATCGTCGCCACCCATTCCCCCGCTGCCTTGCACGCCGCCGGTACCGCCCGTCGCCGTGGGAACGTCCATCTCCACGTCGGGGAGACCGGCATCCAAGCGCGCATCCGGTCGCTTGACTTCAGCGGCGGTCTCTCCGGCCGGACCGTCACGCCCCGCTTCGACCACCGCAGCATCGGCATCGCCGGCGTCACCCGCTCCACCGGGTTTGCTGGGCCCTTGTCCTGGAGAGTACGTCTTCAAATCCGTCACAGGCACGGCGATGGGTCGGTCGCATTTGCCGGAAACCGGCCCACAGGTCGTCCCCGGCCGGTCGAGACACCGGACGCCCCGGCAGACGTTGGCGAGGTAGATGTCCAGTTCGAACGCGCGATCGGGGATGAACGGCAGCGTGGCCGTCTGCCACACGATCTCGGTATTCTTGAACAAGCCGGTGACCGACACCGTTACGCTGGCGCTCTTCGCCCCGCCAGGCGCCAGCCCAAGCCGAACCGGCATCGGAACCTTGCCCGGCTCGCCCGTCGAGGTCAGCGCAAAGGAACGATAGACTGTGCCGCCCTTCTCCCCTGTGGCATTGATGCGTATCTCGTCGAGGGTATCGGGGACCGCGAAGTCCGTCCACACCGTCACCATCAACTCGGTCTTATCGGTGGTCTTGTTCCCGCAAGCGCCCAACACCAAGGCGAACAGAATCCAAGGAATCACTTGATGGTGGCGCATGGATAGCTCTCGGAGGCGCAGGCGCTTTGGTACACGCTACGGGTGGCCAGAAGGTAGGCGGTCACCGCCCCGCCGACCACGGCGGCGATGCCGGTCCAGAACCACCACCTGGCGTAGACAGGAGGGGATTCCGACTTGGGCTGGGCGCTCACATCGAGCGCCACGGGTCCTTGTTCGGCGGGCTCGTGCCTGGGCGACAGCGAAGCAGGGGAGTGTGGCTCAGGCGCCGCGGGGTCAGTCTGACCCTTGGCCGCTTCTGCGGTCGCCTCCCGCCTCTCACGTTCCTGTTCGGCCTTCAGCGCGCGACATTCCTCGATGTGCTTCTCGGCATCGGCCCGCTCGGCCGGCGGCGCATCCCTGGCTACCCGCAGATACTCGCGGAACTTGTTGATGGCATCCTCGGGCCGGCTCGCCTGCTCGTAGCACCGTCCTTGGTTGTAGATGTAGTTGGGCTGGCCGGACAGGGCATACAGCTTGGCCAGCAGGGCCACACCCGCATCCGTATTGCCCGAAAGGCAATTCTCCTGCGCCTGAAGCTTCATGTGCCGGACGTCTTGTCCTTGCCCAAAAGCAGGGGCCACCTGCAGGCCGCTCACCGCGGACCACAGGACCAGAACGCGGCCGATCATCGGAGTCGTCATCACCACATTGCCCACGCGATGACCACCTGTTTTCTCTGCGACATCTCGGTCCATCAATATACAAGGAGTCGAGTCGAGCAGGCCAAACGTTTGTCCGGGTGGGAGCCTCTCCCAGGCCATCCCACCCGACGGTTCGCCGTCGACGCCGCGGACGGCTTCCTGTCGATAGCTCGACCAACCACAGGCGAAAGCCTCGGCTTTTCGCCGCGATCAGGTTGGTCCTCAGCTTGCAGTCCCATGGCCTGCGGTGAAAAGCACACTCTCTTCCTCAGAATGGCTCAGCGAGTCCGATGTTCGCGAAGGGGACGCGAACACCGACCAGGCTTTCCCCAGTCCTCGCGTGCAGTTGATCTGTGAGTGCCAGACCCAGACAGTCGCACCCACCATGGTCTCACGCCTGGTGCGCAAGTCCGCTACCAGGCTGACCTCACGCACCTACCACTAGCCGGTCTGACCGGGATCGCTTTCCACGGCCGGTGTCGCCACCTCATCATGGGTCGGCAACAGGTGATCGAGCCCGTGCTTGCGCATGCGGTAGTACAAAGTGGAACGGTTGATGCCCAGGGTGCGGGCCGCCAGCGCGATGTTGCCCTGCGCGCCCTCCACCGCGGCCACGATCTCGCCGCGCTCGTGCTCGGATAGGCGCTTGTAGAGCGTGCGCCCACCCTCGCCCGCCGAGGCCCCATTGGCATCGTTCACGTTGGCCATGGGCGTCCCCGTCGAAGGGGTCAGTCCGAGGCGCCGCCCGAAATCCAAGTCCGCCACGGTGAGGGTCGAACCCGTCGCCAAGATCATGGCGCGTTCGATGACGTTCTCCAGCTCACGCACGTTGCCCGGCCAAGGATAGGAGGACAACGAAGCCAGGGCGCGCGTGTCCACGGCGTTCACCACCTTGCCGCTCGACTGCGCGAACTTCTGCATGAAGTGTTCGGCCAACAAAGGGATGTCGCCCGGGCGCTCGCGCAGCGGGGGCATGGTGATGGGGAACACGTTGAGGCGATAGTAGAGATCCTCGCGGAACTTGCCCTCGGTGATCAGCCGCTCCAGGTCGCGGTGGGTGGCCGAGATGAGGCGCACGTCCACGTGCACGGTCTCCACCCCGCCCACGCGCTCGAACTCGCGTTCTTGCAGAACCCGCAGCAGCTTGACCTGCACGTCGAGCGGTAGATCGCCGACCTCGTCCAGGAAGAGCGTGCCGCCGTCCGCCAGCTCGAAGCGCCCCGGCCGTCGCGCCACCGCCCCGGTGAACGCGCCCTTCTCGTGGCCGAACAACTCGGACTCCAGCACGCCCGGGGCCAGCGCCGCGCAGTTCACGCGCACGAAGGGCCGGCTCTCGCGCGGGCTGTTGATGTGGATGGCTCGGGCCACCATCTCCTTGCCCGTGCCGGTCTCGCCGCGCAGGAGCACCGTCGCCGTGGTCTGCGCCACTTGCTCGACCTTGGCCAGCACCTGGCGCAAGGGCGGTGAATCTCCCACGATGGCGCCGAAGTTGAAGGCGCTGTCCGCCTCGCGCGAAAGCACGCGCGCATACTGCGAGAGCTGCTCCACCAAGCGGCGGTTCTCGCGCACCAGGTGAAAACGTTCGACCGCGTGCCACAGGATCCCGCGCAGCTCCTTGCTGTCCCAGGGTTTGGTCACGTAGCGGTAGATGTGGCCCAGCGAGATGGACTCGATCAATACCTCGACGTCGGTGAACGCGGTCACGATGATACCCACGGCGTCGGGGCGAATCTCGCGCGCGGCCCGCAGCAGCTCCAGCCCGGTCATGCGGGGCATGCGCTGGTCGGTGACGATCACGGCGAAGTCGTGGGCGCGCACCAGACCGAGCGCCTCCTCGGCGCCCGACGCTAGCTGCAGGTCGAAGGTCTTGCCGAAGTTGAAGCGGAACGCGTCCAGGTTGTCCTGCTCGTCGTCGACCACCAAGATGGGGTATTTTTTCGCATCGATTTCGCCCACGGCCATGGCCCAGACGGTAACATAAGGACCGGAAAACGGTCGTGGATACGCACGAAACAAACGGCTTGCGCGCCTGGGGGGCGTGGCTGGTGGGCCTGCTGTCCTTTTTCGCCTACGCCCTGTGTCTGGCGCCCGCGCCCTATTTCCTGGATTCGGCCGAGCTGGCCGCCGCCACCTTCGGCCTGGGGGTGGCGCACCCGCCGGGCGAGGTCACGGCCATCCTCTGGGGGAAGTTCTTCGACTTGCTCCCCTTGGGCAACGTGGCCTTTCGCGCCGCCCTGGCCCAGGCCAGCGCGGGCGCCTTGGCGGCTTGCCTGGTGTACGCGCTGACCCTGCAGGCCGCGGACGCTCTGGACCCCGACGGGCGCCTCACGCCCTTGACCCGCGTAGCCCTGGCCGCGGCGACCGCGCTGATGTTCGCCTTTGCCCCGGGCGTGGTGGTGGTCAGCAACCGCGCCGAGGTCTACTCCCTGCAGACCGCCCTGTCCCTGGCCGCGCTGTGGTTCGCGCTGCGCGCGGCGACCCACCACGATGCCCGCCTGGCTTTGCTAGCCGGTTTCTTCGTCGCGCTGGGCGTGGCCAACCACTCACTCATCGCCGGTCTGACCGGTCTGGGCGCGGTGGTCGCGGCCCTGCCCTTGTTGCGAGTCGGACGCGCGCGCCTGGCGGGGCTGGCCGTGCTCGCTTTCCTCGCAGGCGCGCTCATACACCTTTATCTGCCCATGCGGGCGGCGGCCCTGCTGGGCGCGCCCGACGGTGGGGGCGACAACGTGGTGTGGGGCGATGCCAGCAGCCTCTCCGGTCTGTGGTGGATGCTCTCGGCCAAGACCTTCGCCAACAAACAGAGCGTGGTGCAAGGACAGTCGACGCCCTGGGATCTGCCCTTTCTGCCCATGGAGGAATTGAGCGAGCTGTTCGCCCTTCTCGCCCCAGCGGGCATGTACTTCCTGCTGCGACGGCGGTACTCGCGCGGCCAAGGGATCGCCATCGCGGTGGCCATGGCGGGATCGATGGTGGCGGCCTTGATCGGCGGGTTGGCGCCATCCAACCCGGACAACCGCGGCTATCTCGGCCCGGCTTTCGCGCTCTTGGCGGTGTTCTCCGGCGCGACCCTGCTCTTCGGCCTGACCACCTTCCACCTGCCGCGCCTGCGCCCCGTCCTGGCCGGTCTGCTCTTGCTGGGCGCGCTCACGCGATTTCCCCTCCCCGACAAGTATCCGGGGCTGCGCCACACCACGGTGGCCCAGGCCGCGACCACCCAGGCGTTGTCCGACCTGCCCATACGCGCGGCCCTCCTCACCAACCATTTCGAGACAGGCTTCCTGGTGGGCTACCAGCGACTGGTCGAGGCCAGCCGTCCCGACGTGGCCTGGGCCCACCTGGCCTTCGTGGGCGGCCCCGGCTACGCCGAGCGCATGTCCGCCGCCCACCCCGATCTGGCGCCCGCCCTGCGGGCCTATCGCGACCGCCAATTCACCCTCGACGTGCTGCGAGCCCTCGACAGCCAGCGCCCCGTGCGCATCGAAGCGGACGTGATGCTGGCGCCGCAGCTACGCCGACAGCTCGTGCCCGCGGGCGATTTCTGGGGCCCGAGAGGTCACGCCCCCCTGGTGCCCTGGTCCCCCTGGATGCTCGCCGCCGCGCAGGCCGACCCGCAGGCCCGCGGCTACCTGGGCTGGCGCTCGTACATCGACGCCGTCTGGGCCTGCGACAAACGGGACCAGGCGCGCATCCAGCTACGCTTCGCCGAGCTCGAGGCCCTCATCCCCAGGGACGCGCGATTCGCCGAGCTGAAGAGCCACTGCGCGCCCCCGACGAGCAACGGAACGGCCCTGGGCACCACATCGGTTCACCCCTGAGAGGTTCAGGGCACCGAAGCCGACCCGTCCCCGCGCCTCATCCGGCGGCGCGAAAATCTCCTAGAGACGGCAAGGCCGAGACCGATGATGAGCCAAGCAAGGGCGCTCCGGTCGCCACGGTCCGACCCTCCCATCGTGGTGCATGAGCAGCCTCCCGAGCTCTTGGCGGAATCGACGGACTCCAGGCCCGCATCGCGCGCAGCCCCAGCACCGGCATCTGCCATGCGGCTCACCCCGTCGCCGCTCGCGTCGCGGTTCTCCGCGCCACCATCGCCTGCTCGTCCAGCATCCACCGCCCCAAGCGCAGAGGCGCCGGCCAGGCCAGCCCACGTTCCGACCGCGCCGGCCCATCCACCTGCACCACCATGTCCACCTGTGCCGCCGAGGGCATCCCATCCGCCGTTGCCGCCAGCACTGATTCTTCCGGCCGCACCGTCCTGACCACTCACCCCGCCAACGCTGGCCCCCCCGACCCCACCGTCGACGCCGCCTTTGGCGCCGCCTGTTTCGCTCATGCCGCCACGCCCCCCCGTTCCGCCAGCGCCAACAGCGTCCACGCCGCCGTCCTTTTTAGCATCCGGACCGTCCTTCGCATCGCCCACGCCCCCGTCCAAGCGACTGATCGCGCCACCCGCCCCGCCGACGCCGCCAGCGCCACCCGTTCCTCCGACGCCGCCTGCTCCACCTGCCCCTCCGGCGCCACAGCTGGCCGACGGAGTGCCCACGCAGTAGCCGCGATTGCACTCGTCGTTCGCGGTACAGGGATCTCCGTCATCGCAGCTCGTGCCGTAGCTCGCCAGGGTGTACTTGCACGCCCCGCCCGAGCAGGTGCCAATGGGGTCATAGCATTGGGCGACGGGCGGCGTATTGCAGACGACTCCGCAACAGGGATCAGTGCTGCACACACCCGTCATGGCATCGCAGGCACCACCACACTCACTGCAACCAATGTCGTTGTACGTGTACTCACAGACGCCCGTCTGCCTGTCGCACACGCCCTGCGCGTTTCGCACACGCGATACTGCGGCGGAGGTGCAGGTTCCTGGCTCCGGCGTGTTGCAGGGGTTGGGAGAGCCCACGCACCTGCCGACCTCACAGATATCGGAAAGGGTGCACGGATCACCGTCGTCGCAAGAGTCCCCGTTGTTGCGCCTGACGACCGTGCACCCTCCTTTGCCGTCGCAGGTGCTCGAGCTATCGCAGGGACCCGCGGTGCAGGCATAGGGTCGTCCCGCGCAGCCGCCAGCAGCGTCACAGGTGTCGTTGGCGGTGCACGGGTCGCCGTCGTCGCAGGCCGATCCCGTACCGCAAAAGCATCCCCTACGGGAGAGGGTGAGGGCCGGATGAACGACCGCTCCCTGCACGGAGATGTTCAGGGTCGCCTGGCCCACCGGGACCTGGCACGGCAAGACGACGCTGGCTTGAGTGTCGCTGAACGCGGTCACGCGCACGTCCTGGTCCACCAGCCCCGTCATCGTCATGGTCACGTTGCCGGCCTCGCCGACGAGAAGCCAGCCCAGAATCTGTCCTCCCAGCATGTGGATCGTGCAGCGGTTCCCGAATCCAGCCTTGCAGTCGTAGGTCGTCGTCGACGGACCGCCCCCTATCGAAGAAGGCCAACGGGCTCGGACGTAAAGGTCTACATAGCCGTCCCATACGTCGATGGTAACCGTGTAAAGCCCCGTCTGGTTCACGAGCACGGAGCCCTCGCGTTCGCGGTACACAGTGGAGTATCGCCGCAAGAGAACCTGAGGCTCCATGGGATAGGTCATGCTCACCACCGGATAGCCGGTGTTCGACGTTTGCGTTGCGCCCGAGCTGCCCTCGGTCCTGCCACGCAGGCCGGTGCCGGTGACGGTGAGGGTCTGGCCCAGAACTGCGGTATACGATGAAGCAGAAAGTGTCGGCTCCGCCGTGGGAAAGAACTCGCATCGCTCCGTGGCGCTGATGGGCGGAGTACCGCCGGTCGAGTCTTTCGCTTCGAGCCCGCCGATCACCAACGCCGTACCATCGGGCAGCGCCGTCACCGTGTGACTCCGGCGCGCCACTCCCATGGACCCCGCAGGCATGAAGACGTCCAACGTGGGGTCGAAAAGTTCTGCTGCGGCCAGGACGCCCCCGGAAGCGTCGCTTCCACCCGTGACCAGGACTTGACCATTGGGAAGCAGCGTCGCGACCTGCATCCGGGCCTCTTGTCCCCCCATCAGTGTCAAATGGCCTGTGACGGGATCGAGCACCGCCCTCGAAAGATCGTCGATCACCAGCACCCTTCCGTCTTGCAGCAAGGTCGCGGTGTGGCCGTCCGGGCGGAAGGGCAAGAAATCGAGGGTTCCGCAGTCCCAGCGAGCGGTGATGGGCTCGAACAAGCACGTGTCCCCCGACCTGCCCGAATCATCCGAGCCTCCGATCACCAGAACCTGTCCATCAGGCAGCAACGTCGCGGAATGCCCGGTGCGAGGCATACGAATGGGCTCGGAGGGCGCCCATGTGTTGGTGGTCGGATCGTAGATCTCGCTTCTCAGCGGATTCTGTTGGGCCGTGTCCACCCTCCAGATGCCACCGACCACGAAAACCCTTCCGTCAGCCAGGAGAGTGGCCGTCAGGCCATCGGTCTGGGCCACCATGTTGCCCGTCGTTGTCCATTCTCCGGTCGTGGGATCGTAGAGATCGGCCTCGTTCTCCTCGGTGCCGCCGACCACCAGAACCTTGCCACTGTCGAGAAGAACCGCGACCGCTTCGTCGCGTGCGCTGTTCATGGAACCCGTGGCCGACCACTGCCCGGTCGCGGGATCGAAAAGCCACGCTTCGTTCGTAAAACCCATGGACCCCACATCCCAGAAATAGCCGCCGGCCACCAGGACCTTGCCCGTCTTGAGCAGGGTGGCGGTGTGCCCGCCGAGCGGCAATGGCGTGGGGGTGCCGGGTGACCATCGGGTGACCCTGCGCCGGTCAGGGACCACACGCTCCAGGCTCTCGAGCATGCCCGAACCGCTGGTGCCGCCCGCCACCAAGACCGCGCTGTCGGGCAAGAGGGTGGCGGTGTGCTGATAGCGTGCGGTCAGCAGCTTGCCCGGATAGCTCCACTTCTCTCCGATGGGATCGAACACCGCGATCGAGGGCACGGCGGCCGTGCCATCCTGGCCGCCGGTGACCAGCAGGTCGCCCCAGGGCAGCGCGAGGGCGTCATGGGCCACGCGCGCCGGCTGGAGATCGGCGACCGCTCGCCATTCGGTGGTGTCCTTGAGCAAGACCTCGGTGCTCGCGAGGACGGCGGTGTTGCGCCCCCCCGTCACCACCAACTCCCCGTTGGCCAGCAAGGTGCACGTGTGATTGCTGCGCGGGATACTCAGGGCGGGCGCGGGTGCCCATGCGTCGCTAGCCGGATCGTAGGTCTCACACGAGGCCAGATAGCCGGTCTCGTTGCGACCGCCGCACACCAAGACGGTTCCGTCGGTCCGCAGGGTGGCCGTGTGGCCCGCACGCGGTGTCGCCAAGGGCTCGGCGCTGCTCACGCTGGCGGTCGCCGAATCGAAGAGCAGGGTCGTTGCGAGGAAGTTGGAGAAATCGCGCAGGCCCCCCACCAACAAGACCTTCCCGTTGGCCAGCACGGTCGCCGTGTGCGAATCGCGCGCCACGGGCAAGGCCGGCCCCGCGCTCCAGCTCAAAGTCTCCGGATCGAAGAGCTCGGTGCTCGCCAGGCTGGTACCGCCGGTGTGGCCACCCGCCACCCAGACCTTGGTGTTGAGCAACATGACCGCGGTGGCGTACTGCCGAGCCGCCTTCATCGTGCCGGTCACCGTGGTCGAGCCGTGCACGATATCGAAGACCTGGGCCGTGTCGGAGCCGCCCCCCGCCAACAGGACCCGCCCATCGGTCAGCAGGACGGCGTTGTGGCCCGCCCGCGCGGTTTCCAGGGTCCCCTCGACACTGGTCACCGTGATCGGTGAGCGCGAGGTCTCGACCGGGTCTTGCGAGTCTGCGCAGGAAACGAGGGAGAGCGTGGCCGCGCCCAGGGCAACCATGGCCGTATGTGTTCTTGATGTCGTCATGTGATGACTTCCTGTTCCTGACCGCATCTCGCAAGCATCACTTGCACCACTTCCGTGGTCGGACTCATCCGTGATGGAGTAGCGGCCTGTCGAGCCTTTTTTAGTGGGGGATGCCGTCCGAAATTCTCACCGCTCGCATGAGGAGAGAGGGGGCCGCCCGGCAGAGAGCTCCGGATACGACCGCCCCCTAGGATCGACCAGAAGAACAATTCCGAACAAGAAATTTGGCGGCCCGCCTTAACTACCTTATCCTACATCTATCCACATGGCCCGACATTGTCCCCAAGAACAGTGTTTCGCAGCAGCAGCAGACTTAGCAGCCGAGACCCCGGCGCGTCCCAAGCGCGCCGGGCAACCTCTCCTCCTCCGCCCCATGGCGCGTGCCCTGCGCATCGCCATGTTCGAACGTGAAGTCCGTGAACGCCTTTCCCGCGCGGCGCTCGACGCCATCCTGGCGCGCGCCGAGATCATCTCCGAGGGCCAGCGCTCCGTGCGCAACGGCCAGGACGGCTACATGGGCTCGACCATGGCGACCCTGGACCTGGACAACCTGAACGAGGTGGTGCGCGAGCCCGCCGACGCCGGCACCGCCCAACGCCTGGTCGCGCTCCTGCGCGCCGACGTCACCATGAAGGCTCGCATCGACGCCATGGCCTGCAACGAGGTCCATCGCGTGACGGGCACCCGTCCCAAGGCGGTGCGCACCGAGATCCAGATTCGCTCGCAAGGCGCGCGCTTGTTCATCGACGCTGACGTGGAGGCTAGCTTCTGATGTCCGGAATCGATCAGGAATACACCTTCGCCGCGGTGGCGCGCATCCTGGGTCTGCCCGAGGCCAAGCTGCGCTATTGGTCGCAGTCGGGCTTCGTGGGCCCCTCGCGCCGCAAGGGCGCGCGCCAGCTCTTCACCTTTCAAGATCTGGTGACCGTGCGCGCGGCCAAGGAGCTGGTCGAGCGCGGCTTCTCGCCCGCGCAGATCCGCAAGGCGCTGGCCACGGTTCGCGCCGCTCTGCCCAACGTGGACCGCCCGCTGGAACGCCTGCGTGTGGCCTGGGACGGCAGCACCCTGACCCTGGTCAGCGAGGGCGCGACCTTCGAGGTCACCGGCCAACGCATGTTCGATTTCGGCTTGGGCGATCTGGCGGCGCGCGCGGCCTCGGTCAGCGCCCTGCCCATGCCCAAGCCTTCGCTGCAAAACCCCGACGGCATCGAGCGCTCGGCCTATCAATGGTTTGCCTTGGCCCTGGCCCACGAGGCCGGCGGTCGCAACGAAGATGCGGCCGTGGCCTACCGGCACGCCCTGGCCGGCGATCCCGGTCTGGCCGCTGCCCACAACAACCTGGGGGCCATGGCCTACAACGCCGGCGACACGGCCGCCGCACGCGCTTCGTTCGAGGCGGCGCTGGCCCTCGATCCCGACCACAGCGAGGCCCGCTACAACCTGGCGCACATCCTGTACGAGCTGGGCGAGACCGAGCTGGCCGCCTCCGAGCTGCGCCGGGTGGTGCAGAGCGCGCCCGACTTCGCCGACGCCCACTACAACCTGGCCACCGCCTTGGAAGACCTGGGCAGCCAGCGCCAAGCGGTCGAGCACCTGCGACGCTATGTGGACCTGACCCCCGCATGCGGCGAAGAGATCAGCCCGTGGCTGGGTGAAGCACGCGCGCGGCTGGATCGCTTGCAGCCGTAATCGCGCAAACCATCGAACGCGCCCCGCTGGCGCGGTGATTTGTGCTCGAGCGCTGGGTTCAAGAAATTGCCCTGTCCCCAGCCAGCCTTCATATTGGGGAAACCCATGCCGGCTTGGTACGTCTACGTGGTCCGCTGCCGCGATGGCTCCCTGTACACGGGAATTGCTCGCGACGTGCAGGCACGCTTGGAGAAGCACAACCAAGGTCAAGGCGCGCGCTACACGCGTGGCCGCGGGCCGGTGGCCTTGGTGCACGTGGAGCGCAAGCGTTCGCAAGGCTCGGCACTGCGCCGAGAGGCCGCCATCAAGGCCCTGCCCCGCAAGGCCAAGCTGGCGCTCACCCGCGAGGCGAGTCCGACGTGATGCGCGCCCTCGTCCTCTCGACGCTGTTGTTGTCAGCCGCGAACGTGCGGCCGGCCGACACGCGAGCAGGCAAGCCCGATCGCGTGCTGGTTCCCGCGGGTCCATTCATCAAGGGCTCGAACCGCGGCGCGGACGATGAACGCCCGCAGGCCAAGCGCACCCTGCCCGCCTTCAGGATCGATCGCACCGAGGTGACGCGCGCCATGTACGCCCGTTGCGTGGCCCGCCGCCGCTGCCCCAAGCCCGTCATCGATCTGACTGCGGACCCCGAACTGCCCGTCACGAACGTGAATTGGCACGAGGCGCGCGCCTATTGCGCCTTCGCCGGCGGCCGCCTGCCCAGCGAGGACGAATGGGAAAAGGCCGCCCGCGGCAGCGATGCTCGCGATTTTCCTTGGGGAAATGGCCTGGATTGCGCGCGCGCCAACTGGGGCAATTTCGAGAACGAGGGTCCCTGCGCCGGCGAGAGCCCTGGCAAGCCGATTGCAGTAGGAAGCTACCCGCAAGGCGTTAGCCCCTACGGAATTCACGACATGGCCGGCAATGTGTGGGAATGGACCGCTGACAAATACGACCGTGACCCCACCCGACGGGTGGTGCGGGGCGGCTCGTGTTGCAGCTACTTCGTCGAGCCCCGCTCGGCCAACCGAAACGCCTGGGACCCCGAGCACCGCGATGGCGATCTGGGGTTCCGCTGTGCAGCGAGATGAGGGAATGAACCAGGACATCCAGACGCACCCGACCACCATCGCTCATCGATCTTGCGTGGGGCGAGCAGCACTTTGTGGAGCCGGGATGATCTTCGTGCTTCTTTTGGGCGCGCGTGCACAGGCCTTGCCCGCCGCTTCGCACACGCGGCCGAAGATCACGAGCAAGGTGGCGCGACCCATGCCCCTGCTGACGGGCAAGCCCGGCGTGGCCAGGTTCGCGCCCGCCGGCAAGGGCACCAAGAAGCCCGCGCAGCGGAACGCAGCCGCTTCCTCGAGATCCATGGGTGTCCGCAAGCTGACCCTGCACACCCGTCCTGGCGGCCGACTGCTGGCCCCCTTGAGCACATCCGTCAGGAGCAAGCCATCGTTCGCGGCTGCGGCCAACAAGAACCTCTCTTTGCGCCCCGATCCCGTGCGCAATGATGCCCCGTTGCCCGCGGCCGATGATCCCAACCGCGAGCGCACCCAGAACCTGCAAGAGGCGCTCGACCAAATCGTCCACGGCTCGGTGTTGGGCCGCCTGCGCGTGGGTATGCGCGTGGTGGACCTGACCAGCGGCCGCGTGCTCTACAGCCGGCGCGGCTCGACCTTGATGGATCCCGCGTCCAACCAAAAGGTTCTGGCCACCGCCACCGCTCTCCTGCGCCTGGGCAGCACCTGGCGCTTCCGCACCGAGCTGTCAGGCCCGCCCCCCGACGGCCAAGGCGAGATCGCGGGCGATCTGGTTTTGCATGGCACGGGCGATCCCTCTCTGCGCAGCGGACACCTGGAGCAGATGGCCCAGAAGCTGGTCCTCCGTGGTGTCACCCGTGTCGATGGTCGGGTGCTCGGCGACCTGCGACGCATCGGTTCCCACGAGGCAAGCACCGGCCGTTCGCCTCTGCGCCTGAGCTGGTCCGCCATCGAGGTTCGCGTTCGGCCGGGCGACAAGGTCGGGGCAGCGGGTTCGGCCTCGCTTCATCCCAGCTCCGAGGCTTTTCGCCTGGTCAATCAGACCACCACGGTCAGGGGACGCAACCGGGTGGGTGTGTCCATCGCCAGAGTCGGCGATCAGTTCCAGGTGACGGTGTCGGGTCGCGTGGGTCTGGGCCGACGGGGCGTCGTGATCCGACGCTCGCCCCCGAGTGACACTCTGTACGCCGCCATCATGATGCGCGCGGCGCTGGTTTCCGCCGGCATCGAGGTGAAGGGCTCGGCCGGCGTGTATTCGCCCGACCAACCTACGCGTGTGACCGACGCGAGCGTGGAGGGCGTGCACCTGGCGCTGGCCCATCCGGCCGGCGACTCCTCGCCCCCGATCCTGCCGCCCAGGTCCAGCTCGACCATCCTGGCCGTTCACGAATCCGTGCCCCTGCCCTTGCTCATCCGCAGGGTCAACAAGAACTCGGACAACGAGTGGTCCGAGCGGGTGTTGGAGGCCGCGGGCGCCGAGGTCTACGGCGGCAATGCCAGCAACACCAAAGGGGTGCGCGCCCTGCGCGAGGCGATGGGCGAGTTGGGGATCTCGCCCAACGGCTACAACCCAGCCAACGGATCGGGCCTGGGCCATCAAAACCGCGTGACGCCGAACATGATGACGGACCTTCTGCACAAGCTGTATTTCGATCCACGCGTGGGCCCCGACATCCTGCAATCGCTTTCGGTGGGCGGCGTGGACGGCACCACGCGCAACCGTTTCCGCGGCTCGTCCGCGGCCGAGCGGGTGCGCGCCAAGACCGGAACCCTGAACGGCGTATCCTGCCTGTCCGGCTACGTTGGCGACAAAGCCGACGTGCTGGCCTTCGCCATCCTGGTCGAAGGCCACCGCCGGCGGGCGGTTCCCAGCGTGCGCAGCGCCCAGGTCAGCGCGGTCAACGCGATGATGCGCTATGCGCGCGGCGCGCTGGGCCCGACGCCGGCCGAAGAGGCACCCGCGGGCCAGGATGTGGAGAGCGGCGGCGAATCGGCCGAGGTGGAAAGCCAAACCGATCTGTCGGAGACACCCGCATCCGACCAGCCCAGCGAGAGTATCGACGAGATGCTCAAGAATTTCGGCAAGCCGGGCGACGAGCCGTAACCCGACGGTCCGTGCCAGTCCCAAGCCGCGCCGTAGCTAGAATTTCAGATCTCTGACCACCACGCCAGGTGGGGTATTCTGCTCACCCATGGCCGAGGAAGACAGTCCCCGCTCTTCGCTCGATGCGACCCTGCTGGTCAGGAACGTCGCCGAGACCGAGGCCAAGATCAAGGTCGATCCCCTGGAGGGGACGCGCTTGCGCTACTTCGAGGTCGTGCGTCTGCTGGGTCGCGGCGGCATGGGCGCCGTCTATTATGGGACCGACACCTCGCTGGAACGCCCCGTGGCCATCAAGGTCCTGGCCCCCGAGCTAGCCCATGATCCCGAGGTGGTGGCGCGCTTCGAGCGCGAGGCCCGCTCGCAGGCCCGGCTGCGCCACCCCAACGTCGCCCAAATCCACTTCATCGGCGAGGATCGCGGCATCCACTTCTTCGTCATGGAGTACCTGGAGGGGCCGGGAGTCGACTGCCTGCTCGCCGAAGGCAAACCCCTGCCCTGGGCCCAAGCGCTGGAATACACCATCGCGGCCGCTCGCGGTCTGCGCGCCGCCGCGGCCCAGGGTTTCGTCCACCGCGACGTCAAGCCGTCGAACCTGATGCTCGATCGCGAAGCCGGCATCAAGGTGCTCGACTTCGGCTTGGTGAAGAACATGCTCGGTGACGCCCAGCTCACCCGCGACGGCGCCATCATCGGCTCACCCCTCTACATGTCACCCGAGCAAGGGCGCGGCGGGACCGTCGATTTGCGCTCCGACATCTACTCGCTGGGGTGCGCCTTCTATCACATGCTGTGCGGACAGCCGCCGTTCTCCGGGCCGTCACCGGTCGGCATCATCTCGATGCACGTCACCGATAAGGCTCCCCCGGCCAACCAGGTCAACCCCGCCGTGCCCGAGATCGTCTCGAACCTGGTGGCGCGCATGATGGCCAAGGATCCTGACGCCCGCCCCGCCAATTACGACGAGCTGCTGGCCACGCTGGAAGGGGCGCGCGCCGAACGGCGCGAGCTGTCGGGAATCCGCCGCCGCGCCATGGCGCTGGGTCTCGATGCCCTCCTGTTGAGCCTCTTCGGCTATTTCATCGGTGCTTGGGCGCTGCTGCTGGCGGCCGGGGGTTTCATCATCTCGCATCGCCTGCTTGGGCAGACCCCGGGGAAGTGGCTGCTCGGCATCCGCGTGGAGAACCCGCAGGGTGGTCGCCTCTCGTGGAAAGCGGCGGTGATTCGCTTTCTGGTGTTCGCCTGGGGCCCCGTGGCTTGGGGACTGCTCGGCTCCGTCATTTACTTTCTGCACCACGATCAACGGCTGGTCTTTCGTCTGTCCAGCCTTTCATGGTCACTCCTGGCCCTCCCCCTGCTCTACGCCACGATTGCCCTCATCATCCTGGTCGCCTACCTGGCCGGGTTCATGCTGGTGGCTTTCCATCCGCGTCGGTTGGCCTTGCACGACATCCTGGCGGGCACGCAAGTGTGCTTCAAGTCCCCGCCGCCAGCCGCGGCGCAGGTCCTCGACGCGGTCAAGGCGACTTCGCTGGGCCGAAAACCCCGCTAAGAGTCACTGCTGATGACATTGTGGCGCACCGTCGAGGTCGCGTCATGATTACGCATTCTGACAGCGTGACAACTGCAACCTCCATCGAGCGATTGTCTTGGTGGAGATGGTCTCCGCCTCCTCGTTCCCATTCTGGATATGCCTAGCGCTTCTCGGTTTCCGGCGACCACCGGATTTTGCATGATGCGACGCGGGACCCCGCGATGAAACAGCGGCCCATCGTCATGGCGACCCTCGCCTTGCTCGGGGGCTGTGGGGCGAGCGGTCCCACATCACCGGACGCGGCACAAAGAAGGTCGGGCTTCCTCGACGCTGCGGCACCACGCGAGGGTCTGACCGGCGGCGAGGGTTCCGAGAGCTCATCGGAGGGCGGCGCCGGCGGCGTCATGGATCAGGGAGGGCAAGGCGGCGGCTCGGGCGGCGCCAGCGGCGGGTGGATCGATTGGGAAGACAACGATGGTGGGATGGACGCGACCGACAGGGCCCGCGAGACCGGCACGGATAGCACCGGAGACGCCTCGGGCGGAAAGTCCAACTGCCCCTTCCCCACGTCATTCAAGTGGACGTCCAGCGGCCCGCTCGCCGAGCCGAAATCCCCGTCCGGACACAACTTCGTGTCGCTCAAGGATTTCAGCGTCGTGAAATGGAAGGACCAGTTCGTCGTGCATGCCTCGGTCTTCGACACCAAGTCGTCGTTCTCCGCGGTGAGCATCAATTTCTCCGACTGGAGCCACATGGCCAAGGCCCCGCAAACCTGGATGGAGAACACGTCCGCGGGCCCCACCGTCTCGCCTTCGCTCATCTACTTCACCCCCAAGAATCAATGGGTGATGACCTTCCAGTGGGGATTCAAGTACTCGACCAGCACCGATCCAACCCAGCCTTCGAAGTGGACGGTGCCCAAATCGCTGTTCGCCTCCAAGATCGCCAACTCGGACACGGGACCGATGGACCAGACGGTGATCTGTGATGCGGCCAAGTGCTACCTCTTCTTCACCGCCACCAACGGCAACATCTATCGATCCTCGATGCCCATCGCCAACTTCCCCGGCACGTTCCCGACCCAGGAGACCATCGTGACCGAGGCCAACAGGGAAGACGCCAACG
>CAZHUY010000036.1:0-35338 GCA_964535465.1 uncultured Myxococcales bacterium | reverse complement strand
GGTGTTGCTCTTTCGCAGCATGGTCCCCCATCTGAAGAAGCTGGGCGGCGGCAAGCTCATCCAGATCTCGGGCGGCGGGGCCACGGCCCCCATGCCGCGTCTGTCGGCCTACGCGGCCTCCAAGGCCGGGGTGGTGCGTTTCGTGGAGACCGCGGCGGTCGAGCTGGCCCCGGCGCACATCGACGTGAACGCCATCGCCCCGGGTGCGCTCAACACGCGCATGCTGGACGAGGTGCTGAAGGCGGGGCCGGCGGTCATGGGCGAGGAGCACTACAAGAAGGCCCTGCAGCAGAAGGAAAAGGGCGGCGCGCCCCTGTCGCGCGGCGCGGGCCTGGCGGTCTTCCTGGCCTCGCGGGCCAGCGACGGCATCACCGGACGCCTGATCAGCGCCATCTGGGATCGCTGGGAAGAGCTGGCCGAGCACCGCGACGACCTCGGCAAATCGGACATCTTCACCCTGCGGCGAATCCTGCCCGCCGATCGCGGAAAGACCTGGACATGAAAGTCGGCATCATCGGTTGCGGCCTGATCGGCTTCAAACGCAGCGTGGCCCTGGCCGGGGCCCAGTTGGTGGCGTGCGCGGATCGCGACGGGGCGCGCGCCAAGGCGCTGGCCGGCAAGTTCCCCGGGGTGCGCGCCAGCGGCAACCCCGACGAGGTGGCCGGCGCCACCGACGTGGACATCGTCATCGTGGCCACGCCGCACGACTCGCTGGCCCCGCTGACCTTGCAAGCCATCCGCGCCGGCAAGCACGTGCTGGTGGAGAAGCCGGCCGCGCGCAGCGCCGACGAGCTGGAGCCGGTGGCCGCCGAAGCGCAACGCCTGGGACGCCTGGTGCGCGTGGGCTTCAACCACCGCTACCACCGTGCCCTGCGCAAGGCGCGCGAGCTGTGTACGTCGGGCGCCCTGGGACCGCTCATGTTCCTGCGCGCCCGCTACGGGCACGGCGGTCGCCTGGGCTACGAGAAGGAATGGCGGGCCATCCCCGCGATCTCGGGCGGCGGCGAGCTCATCGACCAGGGCGTACACCTGATCGACCTGTCACGCATGTTCCTGGGCGACTTCAACGACGTGCAGGGACACGCCGGCACTTTCTTCTGGAAGATGCCGGTGGACGACAACGCCTTCCTCATGTTGCGCACACCCGGCGGGCAGGTGGCGTGGTTGCACGCCAGCGCCACCGAGTGGAAGAACACCTTCTCGATGGAGATCTACGGCCGCGACGGCAAGCTGCAGATCGACGGTCTGGGCGGCAGCTACGGCACCGAACGCCTGACCTTCTACCGCATGCTGCCCGAGATGGGGCCGCCCGAGACCACCGCCTGGGAGTTCCCCATGGCGGACGATTCCTGGTCGGTCGAGTTCGCCGAGTTCTTGCAAGACATCCAGCTTGGGCGGCAACCCGATCCCAACCTGGGCGACGCGGTGGCGGCGCTGCGGGTGGTCGGCAGCATCTACAAGGAGTCCGGTCATGCTCATCACCCGTAGTCCCCTGCGTATTTCCCTGGGCGGTGGCGGCACCGATCTGCCTTCGTACTACCGCGAGCACGGCGGGTTCCTGGTGGCGGCGGCCATCGACAAGTACATCTACGTGACGGTGCTGCGGCCCTTTCTCGCCGGCATCTACCTCAAGTACTCGAAGCTGGAGAACGTCGACCGCGTCGACGACATCGAGCACCCCATCATCCGCGAGGCCTTCCGCATGATGGGCATCACGGATCTGCAGCACGAGATCACCACCCTGGCCGACATCCCGGCGGGCACCGGGCTGGGCTCGTCGGGCTCGTTCACCACGGCCTTGCTCAAGGCGCTGCACGGCTTCGAGCGCCGCCTGCTGCTGCCCATGGATCTGGCCGAGATGGCCTGCCGCCTGGAGATCGAGCGTCTGAACCGTCCCGTCGGCAAACAGGACCAGTACATCGCCGCCTACGGTGGCATCACCTGTTTCCACTTCGACAAGGACGGCACGGTGCACGCCGAGCCGCTGCAGATCAGCCAGTCCACCCTGCACGCCCTGGAAGATCACCTGCTGCTCTTCTTCACCGGCTACGCGCGCAGCGCCTCGGACATCCTGGAGGACCAGGACAAGCGCACCAAGCAGATGGACACCAGCATGATCACCAACCTGCACTACATCAAAGAGCTGGGCCTGCGCAGCCGGGTGGCGCTGGAAAACGGCACGCCCGCTGACTTCGGCGCGCTCATGCACGAGCACTGGGAACACAAGCGCAAGCGTTCCACCGGCATGAGCAACGCCCAGATCGACGAGTGGTACGAGTTGGGCCGCAAGAACGGCGCCCTGGGCGGCAAGCTGGTGGGCGCGGGCGGCGGCGGCTTCCTCATGTTCTACGCCGAGGATCGCGACCGGCTGAGCACCACCATGCAGAAGGCGGGGCTGGAGGAGGTGCGGTTCAGGTTCGACTTCGATGGGACGCGCGTGGTGCTTTCGTAGGAGGCGGAGACGGAGGGGGATTCACCACAGAGGACACAGAGACGGAGGGAGGACGGAATGGGGCGGATGGAAGATGATGGGGGGCGAGCATGCTCATCGTGATTGCGAAGGCTCCGCAGGATCCGGCTGCGCTGAAGAAGGCGGCGCAAGTGACCGGTATGGTGTTGGCCGATTTGAATCGACGTTTGATGGGGGTCATGCCGCGGGTCTTGTTGCCGGCCGCGCCTGCCGAGGGCGCGGATGGATTGGTCGCCGGGTTGGAGGCGCTGGGGTTCGTGGCGTTCTCGTGTGATGCGGGGACCGTGCCGGGCGACGATGATCGCGTGCTGGTCCGTGCGATGGAGGTGCGCGCAGAGGGCGTGCTCTTCATTGATGGTCAGGGACAGGAGCACATGTGCCCGAAGTCGGCCATGGCCCTGATCCAACGTGGGGTTCGCGTGAGCCGCACCAGCGAGAAGGTCGAGACGACCGAGCGGCGAATCAACGTGGGCAAGGCCGTGCTGACCGGCGGGCTGCTGCTCACCAGCAAGGTCAAGAAGGAAGCGGTCCACACGCAGGAGAGCCGCGAGGCTTTTGTGCTGGTGGCGCGCAAGGACGGCGAGCCCGACGCCATCATCTACGAACGTAGGATCGACTACCGCTTTCTAGGGGCGGACAAGCAGCCATCGAGCTTCGCCAACCTGGAGAAGACACTGGCCCGCCTGCGCGCGCTGGCGCCCGAACTGCCGGTCGAGGACCGCCTGACACGACCGGGCTTCGTGACCGGGTTGCCGTTGGTCTCTGCGGATCCCGTGGACCTGGGGCTGTTTCTCGTGTCGCTGGCGAGCACGCGAGGATGCTGAGGCTTGGGCCGAAAGCGACCGACAGGGGAGCCCTGCCCATCGGCTCCGGTGATTGACCACGCCGCAATACGGGTCCTGACGTTCTTGATACGTCCTGGCGCACCAAGCAGCCCCCCTACGGCTGCGGCCCCCCGTCGTGGTCGTGACCACCTCCCGTGCTAGCCTTGGCTGAGGCAACTGACTGACGCGCAAAGAGGCTAGGACGTGGCCATCTCGGATCCTGGAAAAATCACTCGACTCCCGGTTTTCTCTCCCGAACGGGCCAGCCACGCCGAGTTGGAGGGTGATCTGCGGACCGTCAGCCAAAGCCCCATCGTGAGCGCGCTGCTCGAGGCGGTGGACGCCGGATTGCTGGTGCTGAACCGCGAGGGGCAAATCCTGGCCACCAACCGCGCGCCCGTGCTGGCCAACCTGCGCCACGACGAACGCCGCGCCATCGGGCTGCGACCCGGTGAGTTCTTCCTCTGTCCGCGCGCCAAACCCCTGGGGTGCGGTGCGGGCGAGCACTGCCTGGCGTGCGGAACCCTGCAGGCCGTCACCCAGTCCCAGACCGATGGTCACACCGTGGAACGCGAGTGCCTGCTCACCTCGGGCCAGGGACGCGACGCCAAAGCGCTGGAGATGAAGGTCCGCGCCACCCAGGTGGAGATCGAGGGCAAGCCCTTCACCGTGGTCTCGTTGCGCGACATCAGCCACGAAAAGCGTCGCCAGGCCCTGGAGCGCGTCTTCTTCCACGACATCCTCAACACCCTGTCGGCCCTGTCCAATTGGACCCACCTGCTCAAGCAGGCCGAGGGCGAGCGCCTGGAGCGCGCGCACGATCGGGTGCGTCGTCTGGTGACCCAACTCGAGCGCGAGATCCAGGTTCAGCGGGCGTTGCTCGACGCCGAGCATGGCAAGTTGCATCCCCGACACGTTTCCGTCACGCCCACCATGCTCATGGCCGAGATGCGCGCCATGTTCGCGGAAGGCCAGGCCGCCCTGGGCCGCACCTTCATCGTCGAGGATGCCTGCGCCGGAATCGAGCTGGAGACCGATCCCGTGCTGCTGGGCCGGGTGCTCATCAACATGCTGAAGAACGCCTTCGAGGCCACGCCCGCGGGCGGCCGCGTGCGCCTGTGGTGCGAAGCGGAGAGCGACCGCCAGGGCCTCTCTTTCCACGTCAACAACCCGGGCGTCATCCCCCCCGAGGTGGCGGCGCACATCTTCCAACGCTCGTTCACCACCAAAGGCGACGCGGGCCGTGGTCTGGGCACCTACAGCATGAAGTTGCTGGGCGAGCGCTACCTGGGCGGCACGGTCGGCTTCACCAGCCACGCCGAGCAAGGCACGACCTTCTCCATCCGCCTGCCCCTGCCCTCGCCCCTCGGCGCCGGGATCTGACGCACACTGGACTTTGTCCGCCCCAAAACGTAGTTTTCCCGCCATGGCCGACCAAGCGAATCCCGCCAGCAATTTCATCGAAGAATCCATCAACGAAGACCTGGCCCAAGGAAAGAACCAGGGACGGGTTCACACGCGCTTTCCCCCCGAGCCCAACGGCTACCTGCACATCGGCCATGCCAAGTCCATCTGCCTGAACTTCGGCCTGGCGGCCAAATACGCCGGCAAGTGCAACCTGCGCTACGACGACACCAACCCCAGCACCGAGGACGTGGAATACGTCGAGTCCATCGAGGAGGACGTGTCGTGGCTGGGCTTTCGCTGGAACGGGCAGTCGCTCTACGCCTCGAACTACTTCGAGGAGATCTACCGCCTGACCGAGACCCTGATCCAGAACGGCAAGGCCTACGTCGACGACTCGTCGGCCGAGCAGATCAGCGAGATGCGCGGCAACTTCTACAAGCCCGGGCAGGACAGCCCCTTCCGCGCGCGCGGCGTGCAGGAGAACCTGGATCTCTTCCGACGCATGCGCGCCGGTGAATTCCCCGACGGTTCGCGCGTGCTGCGCGCCAAGATCGACATGCAGCACCCGAACCTCAACATGCGTGATCCGCCGCTCTACCGCATCAAACGCGCGCATCACCATCGCACCGGCGACAAGTGGTGCATCTACCCGATGTACGACTACGCCCATCCCATCTCCGACGCGCTGGAAGGCATCACCCATTCGATCTGCACGCTGGAGTTCCAGGATCACCGACCGCTCTACGACTGGACCCTGGAAAACCTGCCCCTGCAGTATCGGCCGCGCCAGATCGAGTTCGCGCGCCTCAACATGACCTACACCATGCTGAGCAAGCGCAAGCTCCTGCAGCTGGTCGAGGAGAAGCTGGTGGAGGGCTGGAACGATCCGCGCATGCCCACCATCAGCGGGTATCGCCGCCGCGGCTACACGCCCGAGGCCATCCGCGCCTTCGCCGAGCGCATCGGCGTGGCCAAGAACGACAGCATCGTGGACGTGGGCCTGCTGGAGTTCGCCATCCGCGAGGATCTGGAGAAGCGCGCCCAGCGCGCCATGGCGGTGCTCAAGCCGCTCAAGGTGGTCATCGACAACTTCCCCGAGGGCGAGGTGGAATGGTTCGAGGCGGCCAACCACCCCGACAACCCCGCCATGGGCAGCCGCAAGATCCCGTTTTCCAAGGTCGTGTACATCGAGCAGGACGACTTCCAGGAGGTGCCGCCCAAGAAGTGGTTCCGCCTGGCGCCGGGCGCCGAGATCCGCCTGCGCTACGCCTGCCTCATCAAGTGCGTGAACGTGGTGAAGGACGCCCAGGGTCAGGTGGCCGAACTGCACTGCACCTGGGATCCCGCCTCGCGCGGGGGCGACGCCCCTGACGGGCGACGGGTCAAGGGGACCTCGCACTGGGTCTCGGCCCTGCACGCCAAGCCGGTCACGGTGCGCCTGTACGATCGCCTGTTCACCAAGGCCAACCCCGGCGAGGGCGGCGGCGACTTCCGCGCCCACCTCAACCCCGGTTCGCTGCAGGTCGTGCAGGCCCAGGTGGAACCGTCCCTGGCCGAAGCCGCGCCCGGCACGCGCTTCCAGTTCGAGCGTCAGGGCTACTTCTGCGTGGACACGGTGGACTCCAAACCCGGCCAGCCCGTGTTCAACCGCACGGTCCCGCTGCGCGATTCCTGGGCCAAGGAGAGCGGCAAGTAACGATCAGGCGCTGCCCTGGCGAGGGCGTCCCCACAGCCAAAGACCGACGAGAACCAGCAGAAACAGGATCGACAGGGTCGTGCCCAGGGCCATGCCAGGGGTGTGGTACTCCATCGCGATGGTGTGACGTCCAGGCGACAGGACCAGGGCGCGCATGATGATGTTGGCGCGCAAGATGGGCGCGGGCTGGCCATCGATGCGCGCCTGCCAGCCCTTCTCGAATTGCTCGACGAACACGGCCAGGGCGGGACGCTGCACGTCGCAGGTGGCGCGCAGGCGGTTGGGCTCGTAGCGGTCGAGGGTGCACGTTCCCGGCGATGCGTCGGACGCGGGGATGGGCTGGGCCGGGTCGGCGGCCAGGAGCGCGGTCCGGCCCGCGACGACCTCGGGATCGAGGATGCGTGCCAGCGCGGCCTCGTCACCCAACACGCGCACCTGGCTGGCCATGTACACGCGCGGCAGCGTCGCGGGCACACGGTACAGCCGCGTGCCGGGCAAGGGATCGAGCAGGGGTTCGAGGCCCACGCGCTCGTCTTGGGCAAACGGCTCTTGCACGGGCAGGAGGGCATAGCGCGCGCCCAGCAGGCGCAGCACCGACTGGCCCTGGCGCAGGCCCGACTCCCAAATCGTGCCCAGCTTGGCCGAGATGGCGGCGTCGTAACCCGGCAGGGTCGCGACACCCCATTGATTGGCGGTGTTGGGCACGAAGCTGTGCAGCAGCCACAGCTCGCCCATCCCGGGGGGAGGCGCGGGCGCGAAGTTGCCCAGGTACTGCAGGACATTGTGGGCGCGGTACAGGCGCGGCGGCTCACCCTTCCCTCCCCCTTCCGACAACAGCTTGGGGAGCGCGGCGGGCGTCACCTGCGCGATCTTGCGATGGGAGAAGTCCTGCGTCTTCCAGGTTGGCACGGCCAGATCCAGCGCCACCACCGCGATCAACGCGCCGGCTGCCAGGCGTGACCGGCGCGCGGCCAGGGCCTGCACCGCCGCGATGCCCAGGATGGCCAACGCCCCGGCCCATGCCCCTTGCCTGACCTGGTCGTCCCAACCCTCGGGAAAGAACCAGGGCGCGCTGACCGCCAGCGAAAGCAGCAAAGCACACAACAACAAGACACGACGCCAAGCCTGGCGCCCCTCCGCCAGCAAGCGCGCGCTGCCCAGCCCGGCCAGCAAGGCCAGCCAACCCACCAACAGCACCAGGTACTTCTCTGGAAAACGCATGTACGCGAAGGGAAAGACCACGCGACGAAAGACCGCGTGCACGGGCAGGTGGCGTCCCAGGCTGAGAACCAGCGCGAAGATGGCCAGGCCGCCCAACCAGATGGGCAGTCGCTTGCCGCGCGCGAACGCCAACAAGGCCAGGGCGAAAACGCTGGCCCCCAGGTACACGCTGCGCGAGAGGGGACGATTGTCCAGACCGGCCTCGGCGATCCAGCGCGCGGCGGGGGCGTAACCCTGACTCTCTCCCGTGCTGTCGGGGGCCAGCAGTTCCACCAGACGCGCCGGAGGCAGTGAGCTGGCCTCGGCATCGGCGCGCGAGAAACCGCCCGCGCGTTGCGAGGAACCCAGGAGCGCGGCCGCCGGCACCAGCACCACCGCGGCCAATCCCAGCGCCAAGGCTGGAGGCAACGCGAGCAGGGCGGCCCGTCGCAAGGGACGCACGCTCGCCACCGGCGCCTCCCCGCGCACGCCAAGCGCCGCCGTGACCAGCGCGAACAACACGCCCATCATGGCCACGAAGAGCTCGCCCACCAGCAGACCGCCCACGATGGGCAACGCCGCCTTGACCACGCCGCGCCGCCAGGCCAGCCCGCCAGCACGCAGGCTGTCCCACAAGGCGAACTGCCCCACCGCCATCCAAGGCAACCACGCACCGGCGAGCATGCGCAGGCCCGAGGTCCACTGACTCAGGTTGTACCCGGCCAAGGCCCAGGCCAGGCTGGCCACGCAAGCCGCCCGCGGGGTCCCGGCGAAACGACGAGCCAGAACGAACATGCCCAACCCGCCCCACAGCAGGTGGGCGAAATCCAGCCAGGTCATCAGGCTGGCCATCCACCCCGCCGGCACCAACAGGTAAAGCCAGTGGGGCGGGTAGAAGAGTCCGTATAGCGGATTGGCGGCCAGGGGAAAGCCGAGGCCTTGCAGGGGATTCCACGCGGGCCATTCCCCGCGCAGCAACGAATCGCGCACGAACCAACGAGCCGGCAACATCCAGTGCGCCACGTCGCTGGTAAACACGATGCGGCCCAGCCACAGGGGAAAGAACACCGCGGCCACGAGGACCACGCTCAGCCCCATCAAGCGCCGGCGGCTCGGACCATCCGAAGACGGTGTCATGCGCGCCTCCTGCGATCGACGACGGCGAGCGCCAGCAAGGCGGCCAGGGAAAGCAACGAAATCCAGGCGCCGCTCGACAGACCTGGCGAGCGGTAGCTCATCACGATCTCGTGCTCGCCCGGCGCAAGCGGCAGCGCCCGCATGAAGAGATTGGCGCGCAGGATGGGCGCGGGGACACCGTCAACCGTGGCGCTCCATCCCTGGTCGAACTGCTCGTTGAACACCGCCAAACCTGGCCGCTCGGCATGACAACGCGCCGAAAGCCGGTGGTTGGCGAAGGTCTGCAGGTGACAGGCGCCAGCCCGCCCCGGAGCGCCCGCCAAGGCGTGGGCCTGCGGGTCGGGCGCCAGCCAAACCGTGCTCCCCTCCACCACCACCGGCTCGTACAGCCGCGCCCCGACCTGCGCATCGGGCAGGACTTCGGCGTGGCCGGACAGAAACACGCGCGGCAAGGTCTGGGTGACGCGAAAGAGACGAGCCCCCGGCAGGGGATCGAGCATCGGCTGCAAACCGGGGCGCTGCGAGGGCTGGCGCGGATCGCGCACCGGCAGGACGGCGTACTCGACACCCGCCAAACGCAGCGCCGCCAGCCGGTCAGCCTGACCCGCGCGCCACGCCCTGGTGAAGATCGATGGCAGGGCAGCCTCGTAACCCGGCACCATGGCCACACCCCACGCGTTCGCGCTGGCGGGCACCAAGGTCCGCATGAGGCGCGACTGGCCTTCGGCGTGGTTGGAGGCCCGTGTCCATCGCAGCACCGCGCCCGTCACCGCCTCGGAACGGTAAACGCGGGCGGGCTCGGCCCTGCCGGCGCGGTCGGCCTGGATGGCTTGCACGGCCGCGGGTTTCTGGTTGGCGAGACTGGCCGGGACGAAGCCCTGCAGCGCCCAGCACGAGCTGCCCAGATCGATGGCGACCACCGCGAACAACAGATAGGGAGCCCAACGCGACCGGCGCGCCGCCAGGAACTGAACCCCCAGGATGCCCAGCACGGCCAGGGCCCCGTTGCGCAGGCCGTGCACCATGAAGCCTGACCAAGGGAAGGGCAACACGAAGACCGCGACGAGGCCCGAAGCCACCAGCAGGGCGAGCAGCAGCCCGGTGCGACGCCAGGCCAGGGTTTCGCCCGAGAGAAGGTTGCGGCACCCCTCGGCAGCCAGCAGCACGAACGCGGGCATGAAGACCGCCATGTACTTCTCCGGCGATCGCATGAAGGCCAGGGGATAGACCACACGGCGAAACAGCGCGTGCACGGGCAAATACCGGCCCATGGCCAGGAGCAACGCGAAGGCGCACAACCCCGCCAGGCCAAGAACCAGAAAACGGCCGCGCCGCACCGACAGAAGGACCAGCGCCAACACGCTGGCCCCCATGTACATGCTGTAGGAGAGCGGCAAGCCATCGGTGCTGGCCTCGCCCACCCAACGGCTGGCGGGGTACTCGCCATAGGCATCACCCATGGAACCAGGCGCGGCGAACTCGATCAGGCGCAGCGGGTGCAACGAGAAGATCTCGGCCTCGGCGCGTGACAGCGCGGTGGCGCGCGGGTTGTGGGCCATGAGCGCCTGCGCCGGCACCACCGCCACCGCACCCAGGCCGCCTGCCAGCAGCCACGCCAAGGCGATGGCGGCCAGCCAGCGACGGGAAAAGCGCGGAAGACTCGGGTCCTCCCGGCGCTCCCAGCCCTGAACGATGATGAGCAGGGCCAGGGCAAAGCCCACCCCCATCATGGCCAGAAAGACCTCGCCCATCAGCAAGGCCAGGGCGGTGGGCAAGGCGGCCTTGCACAGGCCGAGGCCCAGCACGCGGCCGCGCGCCCGCAGATCGTCGAGCAGCGCCAGGTGCCCCACCGCGGCCCACGGGATCCAGGCCGCGGCCAACAGAAGCACGCCCGCGGACCACTGCGAGGTCACGTAGCCGGAGAGCGCCCAGGCCAGCGCGGCCAGGCCCGCCGCAGCGGCCGTCCCGCGCAGACGACGAGCCAAGCAGAAGATCCCCGCACTGCCCCACACGAGGTGGGTGAAGTCCAGCCATGACAGCATGCTCGCCACGCGCGCGGGGCCCACCAGCAGAAAGAGCCAGTTGGGGGGATAGAACACACCGTAGAGCGGATCGGACAGCGTGGCGAAGCCCAGCGCCTGCAGGGGATTCCACGCTGGGATTTCGCCGCGTAGCAGGGAATCCCGTAGGAACGAGCGAGCCGGAAAGGTCCAGTGCGCGATGTCGCGGAAGAAGACGATCTGCCCCAGGACGAGCGGCAGGTAGACCAACCCCAGGGCGAGCGCGACCCACAGGAAGGCACGCCAGGACACAGAAGACCGCTCGCTTCGCATAACAGGCATCGGGGGGGTGTCCCCATCATACCGGCTCTGCTCTCGCGCTGTCACACGCCCGTGGGGCAAGCGGCGTTGCGGCTTGTCACACCCTGGGCCCGATGCTAGACACGTCACACATTCGAGGACGACGTGCGACTGACTCGATGGATTCTGCTGCTGGTCGCCATTTCGGCGTTGGTTGTCTTTCTTGTCCAACGTCGAGGGGCCCACGACGAAGAGGAGGCCCCTGCGGCTCCTGGCCAGAAGATGTCGGCTGAAGAGGCCAGACGCTTGGTCGAAGAGGCGCTTTCCCAGCCCAGGAACCCCGTGCGTCTGCGGCTGGAACCATCTTCGGCGAATCCCGCCGCCATGGCGCCGCTACCGCCGCCCAAAATCGTGACTGCCGATCCCGCGCCGGCACCCGCTGTCCTGCCGGCTCCCAGCGCGCCCGTCGCCTCCCCCACGCCCCCACCTGCCCCTCCCTCCCCCGGCGAGCCGCAGGCCGGCATGGAGAAGCGAAGGAACCTCTTCAAGGCGTTGACCTCGACCATTGAGAGGATGAAACGAGCCGCCCAAAAAGGCGCTCAGGCGCCCGGGCAGGCCGCTTCCCCCGCTCCTCCCACCACACCACCCATGCCCGCTCCGGCGGCTCCGGCGGCTCAGCCCGCTCCGGCGGCTCCGGCGGCTCCGGCGGCTCCGGCGGCTCAGCCCGCTCCGGCGGCTCAGTAGTAGTAGCCCGGCAGGTTCATATCCAGGCTGTACAGGGTCTTGCCCGCGGTGATGTAGAGGGTCTTGCCCTCGCTGCCGCCAAAGGCCAGGTTGCTGAGACTCGAGCCCACGGCCAAGCTGGCGACCTTGCTCGCCGTCGGAGAGAAGACCTGGATGGTGCTGGCCGAGCCGCCCGAGGCGACATAGACGTTGCCCAGGCAATCCACGGCCAACCCGTCGGGAGCGCTCACGCCGACGAAGTCCTTGACCCCGCTGGTGCTGCCGTCGGCCGCGACCTTGAAGCTCTTGATCGCATTCCCGTTGTAGTCCGCCACGTACAGAATCGTCTCGTCGGGCGAGAGGGTGATTCCGTTGGGCTCCTTGAAGGTATCGTCGACCAGCGAGACGGTTCCGCTGGGTGAGACGCGGTACACGCCCTTCTTGCCGGTCTCGGACGTGCGGTTACCCAACTGGAAACTGGGATCGGTAAAGTAGATGGTCCCGTCGGAGCGCAACACCAGATCGTTGGGCGAGTTGAATTTCTTGCCCTGGTAGTTGTCGACCACGGTGGTGAATGTGGCCGTGGCGAAGTCCAGCTTCACGATGCCCTGCACCTTGTGCGAGCAGGCGTAAACCACGCCGTCGCCGTCGACCGCCATGCCGTTGGTCCCTGCATCGGCCATGAAGGACGTGACCGTGGACGGTGGCGTGAGCTGCCAGATCTGCGAGGGATTGACCGGGGAGGTGAAGGTAACGTCCGAGAACAGCAAGAGCGACTTGCCAGCCAGCCACACCGGGCCTTCAAAGGTGCCATTGCTCGCCCCGGAGGCCTTGTGAAGCTGTTTGGGCGTTCCCGTGAGTGCCGGGGCAGGATAGGACTCCCCCGCGCGACAAACACCCGCCAAGCGCGCGTTGCCCGAAGCGCCCGCGCTTGCCGATCCGGTCGAGCCACCCACGCCTGAGCTGCCTCCCGCGGCACCACCACTTCCGCCCGTGGTCTTTCCGCCCACGCCCCCCTGCCCACCCGCGCCCGCACCAGCCGTACCGCCATGGCTGTCCTGCCGACTGGAGCTGGACGTGCCGCCGGCAGAACCAGCCGTGCCGGTATGGCTGTCCTGCCGACTGGTGCCACCAGTCTGGCCACCTCCGGTCGCGCTCTGCCCGCCGGAAGCCGTCGAGCCACCGACAACGGCGCTGCTCCCCGCGGCGCCCGAAGAAGTCACATCGCCGGAAGCCCCACCACTGCCAGCGACGCTGCCCGCCCCACCGCCGGCCCCCGAGGACGGACTGGAGCTGGACGAACCCGACCCGCCGCCACAACCGAAGGGCACGAGCAGAGAGACCAAGATAGCGGCGGTGCAGCCTGTGTGAACGGGGAGATGAATCAGCATGGCGATGGCCTCCTGGCGTGACGCAAAAACGCACCGCCGAGGTGACAAATACTGAGCCTCCTAACAAATTAAATGCAACAAATGGTTCCGTAAGACAGCTTCCTAATTTTTACCGTCGATACCCATAGACACGCCTGGAAAAGGATAGGCAAAGGATACCTTTGGCATGATCTTCGAGAAACGCGCTCTCCTGACCCTCGGTCTGGTTGGCTTCATGACCGGCCAGGTGCTGGCCTGCAACAAAGGCAAGTCGTTCGGCACCGGAAACCAACCCCAAACCGGCGGTCAGACGGCCAGCGCGGGCAGCGCCGGAGGTGCCCCGTCGAATGGCGGAAGCTCTAATAGTGCAGGCGCGACCTGCGTGGGGGGTGCATCGAGTTCCGGCGCTTCGGCAGGAACACCCGGGGGCAACGGCGGCGCAAGTGACAGAGGCGGCACCATGGGCGGCACCATGGCAGGGCAATCCGGAGGAAGATCGAACGGCGGCGCGGGCGGAGCGGGCGGGACGATCGCCACGGGCGGAGCGGGCGGGACGATCGCCACGGGCGGAGCGGGCGGAACAATCGCCACGGGCCAGGCCGGCACGACCAGCACGGAGAAGTTCGTAGTGGCGATGGTCCAGTCGTCCAAGGCAAGCGCCGCGGAATTGACCGCGACGGATGTGGCGGAGTTGGTCCAGGACGCGATTGACAAGGCCGGCGGCATGGACTTCATCAAGGAAGGCCACACGGTGGTTCTCAAACCGAACCTGGTGTCTTCCTATTCGGACCTATTCAAGACCAAGCCGCTCAACCCCACCGCCAACGGGGTGTGTACCGACTGGCGCGTGGTGAAGGCGGTGGCCGATCTGGTGCGAGCCCGGAACAAGACAGGAAAAATCCTGGTCATGGAAGGCTCGACCGATTCCACCGCCACGGCTTTCGCCAATTTGGGATACACCAGCGACAACTTCGGCACCTCGGTGGACGAGTTCATCGCCGTGGAGGGGACCTCGTGCACCGATACCAGCGGGACCGATGTCGAAGAAGTGACGAGCAAGGACGGGAAGAAGTTCTGGGTGAACAGTCGCTTCCTGAAGGCCGACGTGGTCATCAGCCTGCCCACAATGAAGACGCACAAGATCGCGGGCATCACCGGCGGGGTGAAGAACCTGGGGATCGGCATGACACCGGTCGGCAAGTACGCCGGCACGGGGAACGGCGTCAACGACTGCACGCGCGGGCAGACCGCGGTGCTCATTGATCACTCGGGCCCCGAGCCGCTCGGGCAGTTCATTCATGACTACTACAGCCTGCGCCCGGCGGACTTCGTGGTCATGGATGCCTTGGATGGCATCGATCATGGTCCCAGCCCCTGCTGGGACGACGGCGATTACGAGGCCTCCAGGAAGAACATGCGCATGATCCTGGCAGGCAAGAATGCCGTCGCGGTGGACACGGTCGAGTCCCTGGTCATGAAGTGCGATCCCACGAAGGTCCCGCACCTGACCAAGCTGGAGGCCAGCGGGGTCGGCACCACCGACATCTCGCGCATCACCGTGGTCGGCAAGCAGATCAGCGAGGTCGCCACGCCGTTCTTCGGCCGCCTGACCGACATATGCCCCAATCTCTGATCACGTCCCTGATGATCTCTCAGGAAGGCAGGAAATCAGGAAGCGGACAGAGGCAAACCGCATGGGAAAGCGAGCGTGCCTCCCAGCCACCTCACCTAGACTTCCTGCTTTCCAGGGTTCCTTAGACGTTCTCCCCCGGCCCCCGCGCGGGTTCCCCCTCTCGCGTTCACACGATCTCGCCGCCGGTTCTCGTGGCGGCCAGGGTGCCGCAGGCGGCGCCGATCTCCTTGCCGCCAGCGTAACGTCGCACCACGGGAATGCGGTGGGCCAGCAGCTCGGCGCGGAACTCGCTCACCTCTGCCTCGCTGGGCGGCAAGAAACGACCGGTGTCGTCGTTCACGTCGATGAGGGTGATCTTGGCGCGCAGGCCTTCCAGCAGATGCGCCAGTGCAAGCGCGTCTTTTCGGGCCATGTTCACGCCCGAGATCCCGACATAGGCAAAGGTCACGCGTCCTCGGGCCGCCGCGTAGGCCCTGGCCGCATCCATGACCTCGGCGAGCGGCCAGGTCTTCTCGGCAGGCAAGAGCGCGCGCCGGGCCTCGGCGGTGGCGGCGGCCAACGAGATGATGAGGCGAAAGCGGCTGCGCTCGGCTGCCAGGCGTCGGATCCCGGGCGCCACGCCCACGGTGGAGATGGAGATGGCGTCGGCGGAGATGGCCAGGCCCGCCGGGCTCGACAGGATGCGCGCGGTACGCATGACGTTGTCGTAGTTGAGCAAGGGCTCGCCCATGCCGAGAAACAGCACGCCGCGCACCGGGTGCTCGGCCTCGTCGCGCATGGCCCGCACCTGGGCCAGCATCTCCCACGTGTGGAGACTGCGCACGCCGCCCTCGGGCCGCAGCCGACCGGTGGCGCAGAAGGCACAGCCCATGGCGCACCCCACCTGCGAGCTGATGCACAGGGTGTACTTGGCGGTGGGCAAAGCCACCAGCCCTGCCACCTCTCCCCGCTGGCGTTGGGCCTTGAGGGTCCGCGCGTCGTCAGGATCGGGCAAGGGGATACGCACGCCCTCGATCAGGTTGCCGTCGGAAAGGCGGAACAGGTACTTCACGAACCCGTCTTCCGCCCGCCGCCGCTCCACCACGGGCAACTCGGGGAAGACCGCATCCGCCATGAGGGCGGCCCGGATGGGGTTGCTCAGCCAATCCCATTGCGCGATGGCGCGGCTGCCGTCCCTGTGCACGGCCGCGAACACACGCCGGGCCTTGATCGCGTCGACCCCATAGCTGGCCAACGCCTTGGTCAGGTCGCCCAGATCCAGATCGCGCGGATTCAGCGAGGCCAAGCGTGGTGGTCCGGATCAGCGCGGGCGCACGTTGGGGGTGCGATCACGCGCGTGCAAAAGATCGAGCGGCGGCGCTTCGTTCTCGACCACGTAGGCGAACTGCCGACGGAATTCCTCGGCCGACAGCTTGGGATTGCACACCCCGCCGAACTTGGCGAGGATGGCCGGGTCTTCGAAATCGTCGCGCCGCAGACGGATCATGTAGCGGCGGGCGATGGCGTAGCGGGTGGAGCGCGTGTCCACCATGCGCAGGCGCGTATGGCCGGTCCCCGGATCCAGCATCTGGGCAAAGGGAACCGGGACGAAGTTGCCCCCCTGCATGGTCACCATGGCGGCGTTGCCGCCGGAAAACAGGAACTTGGCCGCGCAGTATCCCAGGTCGCGCGTGTACTCCATGTCGAAGGGAATGGGATCCGCGCAGCGCACCTCGTAGCCGATGTCCTTGCACACCAGGGTGGGGCTGTTCACGCCCAGCTCGGCCAGGCGTCTGCGCGTGGCGCGCTTCAGCCCGTCGCCCAGGTTCAGCTCGGACAGACGCATGTTGCCCGCGTCGTCCAACTCGATGGGGCCCAGCTTCTTCAGATCCTCGTCGGGGATGCTCTCGGCCAAGCCCTCGGCCAGGACCGCGACACCGTGACGCCGTCCCTCGGCCAGGCGCTTGATGACCGCCCCGGCCAGGATGTCCGACAGCGTCTTCAGCGTGGTCTTGTAGCGCGGAAACTCTTCGGGGATGAGGGTCAGCGTGGCGCCGGTGGCCTTGCCGATGCCCAACGCCAGGTGCCCCGCCTTGCGACCCATGGCCACCACGAAATACCAGCGCGAGGTGGTCTTGGCGTCGTTCATCAGGTTCTTGACCAGGTCGACCCCGATGTGGCGCGCCGTCTGAAAGCCGAAGGTATCGACCGAGGAGTCAAAATCGATGTCGTTGTCGATGGTCTTGGGCACGTGAACCACGCGAATCCGACTCGCCGTCCGCTCGGAGACCTTCATGGCCGAAAACGCCGTTTCGTCTCCACCGATGGTGATGAGCTGGGTCACCCCCAGCCGGTGCAAGGATTCCACCACCGTGGCGATGTCCTCCTCCTTCTTGGTGGGGTTGGCGCGCGAGCTGCCCAGAATCGATCCGCCCGAGAAGTGAATCAGGCTGACGTCGCCGATCTGCAGCGGCCGAATCTCCTCGAGACGACCCTTCATCAGGCGGTCGAAACCATCGGGTATCCCGACCACCTCAACCCCTTGCAGGAGCGCACGAATGGTGGCCGCGCTGATGACGCTGTTGATGCCTGGGGCGGGACCACCACCCACGAGGATTCCAAGCTTCTCCCTTGACACGTTATGAGACTCCTTGCTGCTTTGGGCCGGGTGCCGGCGCAACCTAGCACAGGGAGCCGGGAAGCTCAGGCGACATCGGTCGCGCGTGTGCCGCGGATCACCGGGCCGGCGCAGGCGCTCTCTTGGCGGGCACCAGCGCCTGCTCCACCAGGGCCAGTTGCCGGCCGATCTGGCTGCGAACCTTGGCCACCGTCTCGACCTCGAAACGCGCGCGCAGCATATCCGCCGCCTCCGCCGAGCGCGTGAGCCCAAGCCCGATGGCCGCATCCAAGCGCACGTCCGGATCAGAATGATGCAAAAGAGGATCCAGTTGGCCGGGCACGGACGCTCCCCCAATCCATCCCAGGGCCACCGCGGCCTTGCGAAGCATGAGCTTGTCGCCGGCCTCGTCCGAGGCTGCACCGTCTTTGACCACTCCTTCCAAGAAGGCCCGACCGAGTCGGGTGGACACCAGGCCGAGAGCGCTGACCGCGCGACCACGCACCTGGAGATCGACTTTGCTGTCACCGGCCAGCGCAAGCAACGCTTCTTCTACTTCTGGACCCAAGGTCCGCCACTCAGCGGCGGAGCTGGGCTGGGTGTTCGCCCGCAGTCGGGCCTCGACGGCCCCGCGTGCTGGCTGTCCGGCGGGCGGAGCGTCGCTGGGGCCGGCCAGCAGCAGGCTCAATGCAGCACCGACGAAGATCAACAGCATCGCCCAACGCTAGCACAGCTTGGGCTATTATCTGGGCCGTCGTTCCGTGCCCCTTTGCCTGGAGGCCCCGATGGTTCTTCGCTCCTCAATCGCTGTTTTCACTGCTCTGTTTATCAGCCTGGGCGCCCTGCCGTCGGCGGATGCGGCCCCCAAGACGAAGACCAAGGCCGCCAGCGCCCCTCAGGCCAAACCCGAGGACACGCCCCCCGCCGCACCAGAGCCGGCCGCACCGGAGCCGGCCGCACCGGAGCCGGCCGCACAGGCGCCGGAGACCTTTGTTCCCCAACAGAGCGCTGTGCTCGCCGAACCCGAACCGGTGATGGCCCCGAAGCAGGAGATGAAGAAGCCGGTCAACGCGCCCCAATTCGGCGGGGCCTTTCGCGCACGCTATGTCACCCTGCCCGGCTGGTTTCTGGGCATGTTCACCAAGGCCAGCCGCGCCCTGCATTCCTACGGGGTCGGCCTGGAGGGCTTCCGCCGCAAGCGCGACTCCGAGGATCGCAATCGCTTCACCGAGATGTCGCTGGCCCTGGGTTTCCAGAGCATGGGTCCGCCCGACGGCAACTGGTTGGGCAAGGGCAAGGATCCTCTCTATGATACCGACTGGGTCCAGTTCAAGAATTTCGGTTTCTGGACCATCGACTTCTCCTACCTGGGCCGCCAGTTCTTCAACGATGTGATCGGCATCCACTACGGCGCCGGCCTGGGCTTGGCCATCGTGCAAGGCGATGTCCTGCGAACCTCGTCGCAAAACTGCAACGAAAAGAACCTCAGCACGTGCCGTCCGCAGTGCGGCGATCACACCTGCAGCGAAGCGGAGCTGAAGGATAGCGAGGGTGCCAAGGACGCCTGGAATGATCCCCACCGTTTCCGCGAGGGCTCGATTCCCGCGGTGATTCCGCTCATCAATCTCGTGGCGGGCGTCGACTTCCGCATTCCCACGGTTCCGGGCCTCGAGTTCCGCGTCGAAGGCGGCTTCTACAATGCCTTCTTCTTGGGCGGCGGCGTGGCCTACATGCACTAACGGCTTCCGTGCTTTTCCACCCGCCGCGCCCATGGCTGGTCAACTTGATTGATCGGGACGGGTAAGCGGCGGATGATGAAGGCCTCTGCCACGCCATGACCGGAATAGACCCGCTCAATATTTCTGGGCAGACCGTCGCCGAGAAATACCGCATCGAGCACCTCGTGGGCGAGGGCGGCTTCGCCTTGGTCTACCGGGCCGAGCACACCATCTGGAAACAGCCGGTGGCGGTGAAGTTTTTCAGCGGTCTGTCGCAGGCCCCGGACGAGCACCGGGCCGAATTGCAGCGACAGTTCATCCAGGAGGGCGCCCTGCTGACCGAGCTGTCGAGCCAGACGGCCGGGATCGTGCAGGCACGCGACGTGGGCGTGTACACCACGCCGAGTGGTCAGTGGATGCCCTACATGGTGCTGGAGTGGCTGGAGGGCTCGCCCCTGGACGTCGTCCTGGCCCAGGATCTGCGTGACGGCGTGCCGTGGACGGAGAGCGAGGTGATGGGGTTCCTGCGCCGGATCTTGCCCATCCTGGACGTGGCCCACCGACGGGGCATCGCCCACCGGGACATCAAGCCCGCCAACATCTTCATCATGGGCACACCCGCGCGCTCGCCCGAGGTGCCGTGCAAGCTCCTGGATTTCGGCGTGGCCAAGATGGTGTCGGATCAGGCGGCCCTGGGTGACGGGTTCGCCAAGACCGGCATGGCCATCACGTCGTTCACGCCCCGCTATGGCGCGCCCGAGCAGTTCACCCGCACCTTCGGCGCCACCGGGCCGTGGACCGACGTGTACGCCGTAGCCCTCATGGCCAGCGAGATGCTCTCGGCCAGGGTGGCGCTGCAGGGCGGGGATCTGATCCAGTACGGCTACGCCTCGGCCGACCCCACCCAGCGGCCCACGCCGCGCAGTCTGGGGGCCTCCCTGTCCAACAAGTTGGAGGCCGTGTTCGGCAAGGCCTTGGCTGTCGGGCCGCAAGACCGTTTTCAAAACGCCGGCGAGTTTCTCGAGGCCGCCCTGGTCGCGACCGGAGACTCCGCGGCCACGAGCTTCGATCCCGCCATCACCGCTCGCCCCTCCCCGGCGCCCTCGTCCACCATGCAAATGGCGCCCACAGTTCTCATCCCTTCGGAATCGCCGCCCACGCTACCGCCGCCGGCGCCACCCACCCTGCGACCGCAACGCCCGACGGATGACCCATCAGAAGAGAAACCCGCGTCCAAGGGTAGTGGTCTGGGCATGACGGTGATCGTGTTGGTGGTGCTGGTGGGAGGAGCGCTCGCTTTCAGCACCACGAACTACAAAGGCGCCAAGGAGACACGCTTCTTCATCACCTCGGTGGTCGAGGCGAGCAAGAAAGAAGCGAGCCGCTGGTTCCCCAGCCTGCGACCCGCGCCGCCGCCCGGCGCACCGACCGCCCCCGCGCTCCCGGTGGTGACCGAACCCGTTCCGGCCGTGCCCGAATGTCCACCGGGGACTCAACCCGTCACCCCGGATCCCAACGACGGCCTTTGCATCGACGAGCTGCTCGTCAGGGAGACCGAGTACGCCGCCTGCGCCACCTGCGAGGCCCCCAAGCTTCCCCCGACCCGCAAAGGCAAAAGCCGTGACAAGCGCCATTCCCCATTCTGTCTGACCGGCGCCAATCCGACCCCGACGACCATCACCTGCGTCTCCAAGAACCAAGCCGAGACCTACTGCAAGGCCCGCGGCGCGCGCCTGCCCAGCGAAAGCGAAGTGCGTAGCCTGAACCCGTCAGGCGACAGCTTGGAATGGCTACAAGCCGCCAAGATCGGCCGAGAGAAGATGGCCCCCTTTCGCTGCGTTCGTGGACGCTGATTCTGCGCGTTTCGCCCCTTGAGAGTGGCGCAAGAAATTCAGCAATTCGCATCGTTTTTTTGGGCCGTGCTTGTCTCCTTGAACACTGCTGTTTGTGATAAAAAGGCGCTCCTTGGTTGGCTTAAGGAACGGAGTCGGAGAGAGCGGGAGAGAGAAATCGTAAGGACCCTGCCGTGCGTTTCCTGATGATCGCAGGGGCCTGAATTCCAGGGGTTTGAGGAGGTCCAACATGGCGTCCAGGAATGCCTCGCAACCAGCAGGCAGCCGAACCACCACGAAAGAGTCTCGAGGTCATCGGGTGGGGCCCAAGAGCAGAATGGATGAGAGAGAGGATTCTGGACAGAATCTGATGTGCTTGTTGGCCGGCACGGAATGCCCAAGCGAGCCGTGCGACAGTCTGCCGATCCAAACCATGTTGCAGGGGGTCCTTCGTCAGGACGGCCAGGGACAGATCATCGCCATGAACTCGGCGGCGGAGAGCATCCTGGGCAAGACACGTGCGGAGCTCGGCGCCAGGGGCCAAGAGGGTCAGTTCACGATACGCGAAGATGGCTCGCCCTTCCCGCGCGAGGAACACCCTTGGATAACGGCGTTGGGCACCGGCAAGCCGGTTCACGGGGTCATCATGGGCGTGTTCAACCCGCGCCAGAACACCTATCGCTGGATCAGCGTGGATGCTCTGCCGCTCTTTCGCACGGGCGCGACCCAACCGCACGAGGTGTACACGGTGTTCGTCGACATCACCGAACGCAAACGAGCCGAGCAGGCCCTGCGCGATGCCCTCCAGCAGTTGGCCGACGCCGACCAACGCAAGGACGAATTTCTCGCCGTGCTATCGCACGAGCTGCGCAATCCCCTGGCGCCCATCCGCAACAGCGTCTACGTCCTGCAACGGACACAACCCGGCAGCGAGCAGGCACAGCGGGCCTTGGCGGTGCTCGATCGACAGGCGGCCCAGCTCTCGCGGCTGGTGGACGATCTGCTAGACGTGACCCGCATTAGCCGCAACAAGATCAAACTCCAGTGTGACGAGCTCGACATCAACCAGCTCGTGCTCCACTCCATCGAGGACCAGCGTTCGCTCTTCGAGCAGGCCGATGTGCGCCTGCAGGTGCGCCTGACCTCGCGTCCGGTCCTGGTGAACGGCGACTGGAATCGGCTGGCCCAGGTGGTGGGTAATCTGCTGCAAAATGCGGCCAAGTTCACCGCGGCGGGGGGCTCGACCACCGTGGCGGTCGACGTGGACACACCCACGAGCCGGGCCATCATGCGCGTGACCGATACCGGCGTCGGCATGGAACCCACGATGCTGGCGCGGCTCTTTCAACCCTTCAGTCAGTGCGAGGCCAACCTGGAGCGCAGCAAGGGCGGACTGGGGTTGGGTCTGGCCCTGGTCAAGGGCCTGGTGGAGATGCACGGGGGCGATGTCTCCGCCCACAGTGGAGGAGCAGGCACCGGTACCGAGTTCGTCGTGCGCTTGCCTCTGCTCAAGGCCGACGGGTTCACAGCGAAGCTCTCACGCGAGGATCGGCCCGGTCCCCGCCCCGGCGGGTATCCCAAGATCACTGAACAGCACGCTCAGCCTTGACAGCACCCCTACCCTCGCCTTCGTCATCGATTCAAACCGCAGGCGATCGCCCCGCCACCTCCGGCGCAGGTGAGATACTCTGTTTCCGAAATGCCCCCATCGAATCGCCTGGACGCCGGCGGTGGGCCGCGCGCATCAGCGAGGCCGCTGCTGCTCGTCGCCCTGCTGCTTTGCCTCGGGCCCGCACGGGCCTGGGGGCAGGGGGACGGTGGGCGAGCAGACGCCATTGGCCACCACGCCGGCCACACGCTGGGCAAGGACGCGGGTAGCGATCGGGACGGCGGTGCGCTCGCGGCGGACGACGAGAGGACCACGCTCGCCGACCGCGCCCGCATCGAGCCGTTGCCGGCGGTCGAGCCCGACCCGGGCATCGCCGCGGTGGTGGCGCGCGCCGACCGCCAAACCGCCGCGCCCGCCCCCAGCATTCCGCCGCAGGACAGGCCCGAGGCAGTCATCAAGGTCATCCTCGGGCTGTTCGCCCTCATGGCCCTCGCCTACCTCGGCGGTCATCGTCGCGTGCTCGAATGGGAGAAACGCCTTGGCGTTTCCCAGGTCATTACCGCCGGGCTCCCCTTCGTTCTGCTCGGCGTGATCGCGCGGCAGCCGACCGTCGGCATCCTCACCGATCGCGTGCTGGCCGAGATCGGCCCGCTCTTGCGCGTGGGTCTGGGCGCCATCGGCTTCGTCGCCGGGTTCCGCTTCGAGACCAAATCGTTCCAGGGCCTGCCCAAAGAAGCCGCGAGCGTCGCCCTGCTCTCGACGCTCTTGCCCGCAGCGGCGGTGGCGGCGGCCACCGCTCCCTTGCTGCTCGCGTTCTCTCCGACCTCTTGGTCGAGCAGCCTGCGCGATCCGGTCTTTCTACGGGACGCCCTCATCCTCGCCACGGCCGGCGCCATGACCGCGCGCTCGACGGTACGCTGGCACGGCCCCGGCGGCGACAACGGGCTCGCCGCCCGCATCATCCGCATCGAGGAGTTCGCGGGGGTGCTCGGGCTCGCGGCGGTGGCGGCGTTCTTCCGGGTGCGCGCCCTCGATGGCAGCTGGCAGCTCCCGGGTATGGTGTGGCTGCTCTTGACCCTGGGCCTCGGCACCGCGCTCGGCCTGCTCTTCTATGCCGTCATGGTGGCGACCCGACGCAAGCCCGACTTCCTCACGGTCACCATCGGCGCCATCGCGTTCGCGGCCGGCGCGGCCGGCTACCTCTACCTGTCGTCGGTGGCCGTGGCCTTCGTGGCGGGCGTCATCGTCGCCAACTTTCCCGGCGACTTCCAGCCGCACCTGCGCGAGATGCTCAAGCGCTTGGAGCGTCCGATCTATCTGCTCTCGCTGCTGGTGATCGGGGCCCTGTGGGACGTGGAGGACTGGCGGGGTTGGGTGCTGATGCCCGTCTTCATGGTGTCGCGCCTGATGGGCAAGGGGATCGCGGCCACCCTCGCCGTTCGCCAGAAGTACCTACCGGTCAGCGAGGCGGAGCGCCGTAGCTTGGCCGTCTCGCCCGTCGGGGCCTTGGCCATCGCCATCGTGGTCAACGCCCAGCTTCTCTACCCGGGAGGCTCGATCGCGCTGGTCGTGTCGGCGGTCGTGGGCGGGGCCATGCTGACCGAGGCCTTCGTGCAACTGGCCGCCCGCCGAGCGATACGAAGGGGTTCGATGCCGCAGGTCGCGCAAGACGATGAGCCCAGCGCCGAGCGCGCCCCCACGGAGGCTCGAGAGCCGTGAACGCGATTGTGATCATCGTCCTGTTCGGGATCATGCAGGCGCTACGCGCCTTCGGCGGTCCCACCGCCACCGCCACCAGCATCGGCACCTCGGTCGCGGTCGGCTACCTGCTGCTCACCGGATACTTCGTGGGGCGAATTTTCGCGAACCTCGGGCTGCCCAGGCTCACGGGATACGTGCTGACCGGGATCGCGGTGGGCCCCTCGGCCTTGGGGCTGGTCAACCAACGGATGGTCGACAGCCTGACCCTGGTCAACGGCATGGCGGCCGCGCTCGTCGCGTTGTCTGCCGGCATCGACTTCGATCTGCGGGCCATGCGCCCCCTGTTCCGCGCGATTTTCTGGATCACGCTCACGGGGGTGCTCGGCACGGTGCTGCTGCTGGCCCTCGCGCTGTTTCTCGCCCGGCCCTGGCTGGCCTTCCTCGCGCCGTTTGCCAGCCTGGACGCGCTCGTCGTCGCGATCCTGCTCGCCATCGTCATGGTCGCCCAGGCGCCCGCCGTCATCGTCGCGCTCAACAGCGAGCTCGGCGCGCGCGGCCCCGTGGCGCGCACCTCGCTTGGCCTGGTGGTCATCTCCGACCTCTTGGTGATCCTGCTCTTCGCCCTGGTGACTCCCATCGCCAAGACAACCCTGGGCAACGGCGGCGACCTCCTGGCGACCATGCGCAGCGTGGCCTGGGAGCTGGGGGGCTCGCTGCTCGCCGGCTGTGTGCTCGGCTTCATCCTCGCCATCTACCTCTCCAAAGTCCGCGGCGGCGGGACGCTGTTCCTGCTGGGCCTCACCTTCATCATCGCCGAGGTGGGACAGCGTCTGCAATTCGACCCGCTGCTGGTCGCACTCGCCGCGGGCGTCCTCATCCGCAATGGGACCCGCGCCGGGGACGCCGTGAACGAGGCCATCGAGAGCTCCGCACTCCCGCTCTACGTCCTCTTCTTCTCCGTCGCCGGGATGACGCTCCCGCTCGGCCTGCTTGCCACGCTCGGTCTACCCGCCCTCGCGCTGGTCTTGCTTCGCGCCGGCGGTCTCGTCGCGGGAGCCAGGCTGGGCGCGGGCATCGCCTCTGCCCCCCGCGAGGTGCGCCAGCTCGCGGGCTTCGGCCTGGTGCCGCAAGCCAGCCTGACCATCGCCCTCGCCGGCTTGCTGGCCAAGAGCTTCCCGAGCTTCGGGCTGGAAGCCCAGGCCCTGGCGCTGAGCATGATCGCCATCAACATGGTGCTCGCACCGGTGGCCTACCGCCTGGCGCTGGTGCGGGGCGGGGAAACCGCCCGCCGCGATGGGATCCCCTCGCAGAGCACGACCGCGGCCGAGCTCGGCGTCGATTGAGCGCCGCAAGCGCGACCTGGATCTCGCGTCTCCATGCCACCGCTAGGCGGGTACACTGTCGACAAGGAGAGGACCGAATGGAGCCAATCAACGCCGTCGCACTCGCCGACCCCGACGTGTTTCCCGATGAGCGGGCGCTGGGCGAGGTCTTGGGGCGCTCCCTCTCGGCGTACACGAAGCTGATCGCGCTCTATGAGCGGTACGGGCTCACGCACGAGTGGAGGTATTACAGAGACGGGAAAGCGTGGCTCTGCAAGGTGCGGAAGAAGACGAAGACCATTGCGTGGATGTCGGCGTGGCCCGGATACATGAAGGCGACGGTGTATATCCACGAACGGCACGTCGCGGGGATCTACGAGCTACCCATTCCAGATGCGGAAAAGCTGCGGATACGAGACACCAAGAACGTGGGACGATCGAAACCATGCAGCTTCGAAATAAGGAACCAGCGGATCCTGCCCGTGGTGGAGCAACTGGTCCGATACAAGATGAGCTTGCCTTGAGCGTCCGGGGCTTCGCACATATCCCGAACGGTCAGGGCAGCAGGCACAAAGCCGTTCACCCCGGACGTCGCAAGCCTCGCCGGTGGTGAGCTTAGTACGCGGGCGCGGCGACTTCGTCGGCGCGGCGGGCGGCGTCCATCAAGAGCAACGTCGTGGGGGCGCCGATTTCGTCGTTGGCGGAGAGGAGATCCTCCTGCACGAAGGCGAAGTGCCCGCTGTCCCATGACAGAAGCTCGTAGATGGCCGCTCGGTTCACCCGCCGCGAGCCCTCGATGCGCGCGGAGATGACCTGCCCGTTGCGCAGCCAAACCCGCCCCACCCTTTCGCGTGAGACGACGAAGACTTGGCCCGAACGTCGTTCCAGATCCAGAAAGCTCAATACAGCCGCCAGCCCAAACTCCTCGAGCCGGCCGCGCAACCCAGCCTCGCTGCTGGGAGTCGTAGGGGAACGCAACCTTGCCGGTGTCATGGGCCCGAGTTGAACCCATTCCCCTACCCTGCGCAAAAAATCGATGCGACGAGCCTGTTGCCTACGGCCCGACCGGCACGGGCCATCCCTCCGCGTCCCAAACCAGGTTCGCGATTCGCAGAGTGGGGGCGCCGTCACTCTTGGCATAGGCGTGATAGACGAGATAGGCGTTCTGCCCCACGAACAAGACCCCCTGATGGCCGGGCCCGGCCCAGGTCGAATTGCCCTTGCTCAGCAAGGTCCCGCCGCCCTGCAGGGCCGCCGTGCCGGCCTTGTCGGTGTAGGGTCCCGTGACCTTGGTCGCACGCACGACACGAATGTTGTAGGTGCTGTTCGCGCCCTTGCAGCAGGAGTCCCAGGCCATGAACAGGTAGTAGAAGCCGCAGCGCCGAACGATGAAAGGTGCCTCCAGAGCGCCGCCCGCGTCGGGCCGTGCCGCGATGGGGGTGACGGTCTTGTCCACGCGCTTGCCGGCGCTATCCAGCTGAACGATCTTGAGCCCACTCCAGAAGCTGCCGAAGGACAGCCAGGGTGTGCCGTCGCTGTCGAGCACCACGTTGGGATCGATGGCGTTCCAGTTGTCGCTGGTCCCCACGTTCGAACAGATGGTGGCGGAGCCCTGATCGGTCCAGGTGCCCGCGCTCAGGGAATCGCGGGTGGCGTGCCCAATGCACGACTTGTTCGAGCCAAAGGTCGAGCCCGAGTAGTACAGGTGGTACTTGCCGCCGAAATAGGAGATATCGGGGGCCCACAGATCGGTCACGCCCGGCACCGCCGAGGTCATCCACGAGGGAGCGACAAAGGGCCGAGCAACCTCGACCCAGGTGGTCAGGTTGCTCGATGTCTTGGCGCCGAGTCCCGTGGCGAACAAGTAATAGGTTCCGCCCGCTTGGATGGCCACGGGATCGTGCACCCCCAAGTTGCCCGAGAGGGTCAGGACCTTGGGCGGCGAGGCTGGGTCGTGGATCCCGATATCGCAGCCATCCCCACCGCTCGCGCCGCCCGTCCCACCCGCGTCACCTGTGCCGCCCGCGCCGCCGCTCCCGCTCGCTCCCCCGCTGGCGTCAGCCCGGCCCGCGTCTGCTGTCCCCGCCGCATCGCCGCGCACGTCGACGCCCGCATCAAGAACGCCGGACGATCCGCCTCCACCCGTGCCCCCGCTCTTGCCACCCGCGGCTGAACCACCCGTTCGCCTGGTCCCCGCGGTCCCACCACCGCCGCTTCCCGATTGCGTGCTGCCAACCGTGACAGAGCCCGCGCTCCCCACGCTGGTGGTTCCGCTGCCTCCCGCGGAAGTCGACGCGGTGACCCCCCCGCCATTTCCGCCCCGTGAAGATGAAACGCTGCTCGCTCCACCGATCGGCGCTCGGCCGCCCTCCGGGGAGGACGTGCCGCCGGAGATCGTGCCCGCGCCGCCTCCCGGCGTGGCGTCTTGCGAGCAACCTCCCACCATGCAGCAAGCCATTCCCAAGCCGAGCAGGACGAGGAGGCGGTCGAGGCGATGGCTCATGGCCCTATCGTGTATCCAACCCTCCATTCCGAGCGGAAAAAAGAAAACGGGGCACCGCCCGTGGGACCCGTGACGCTGTCCGACGACGCCGCTACCGTATCACCCCGCAGGCCATCCGCTCGCCCGCGTTGCCCGCCGGGTCAGTCTTCATGTCGTCGGGCTTGGCGTGCACGATGACGGAGGTTCCCCCGTTGCTGCGAAGCGAGTTGGCATCGTCGCCAAGGCTGACAGCCTGGTTCAAGATGGTCGTCTTGACTCTGCCCTTCTCGTCGACCGTGATGTTGGGCATGTCACCGGCATGAGCGCCATAGGGGTTTTGCAGGCCGTGCTTCTTGTCACCCGGGTTGAAGTGGGGCCCGGCGCTCTCGAACCCAGGAGCCTCGCACTTGGCGTGCTGGTGGAAGTGGAGGGCGTGCTCACCGGGCGGCAGGCCGTGCAGATTCAGCTTCAGGGCGACCCCCGATCGCGCCGGCTTGATGGCAATGGTCCCCACGTCCTTGCCCTCCCTGTCCTTGAGATTCACGGTGACGCCCTTGTCCTTGCCGTAAGCCGAGGCCGTCACACCCACAGCCAAACCCAACACCACCATGAGCTTCAACATGAAGGGAACCATAGCTCCCATCGCGACGCGATCCAGGCTCCGGTGACGCATGCGCACAGGTTGCGCCAATGGCCGAGCCCGCTGGTCCTGCTCGCTCTCAGCGCACCCGCAGGCCGGCTTTTCGCAGGAGGTGCGGCGGCAGGTTGGGGACGCGCGGGGGCCGGGCCGACATCGCGGGCAGATCCTCCAGGTGCAGGGCCAGCCACTCGTTGCCAAAGCTGCGCGTCTTGGGCTTGCTCCCGTTCTGCAGCGATTCCTGCATGCGCAAAAGACGCTCGTCCTTGGGTAGCTTCACGCGCCCGCGTGCCACGATGGCGAGCGCCTTGGCCTTATCGCCTCGCTTCCATTCGCACCAGGCGTAGGTGAGCCAGGCCAACGATTCCTTGCGCGAGCGCTTCACCACCCGTTCGAACACCTTCACCATCTCGTCGTACTGCTTCTTGCGGAAGTGATAAGCCCCCAGCATCAGCTTGGCCTGCCAAGCCAGGAAGTTCGCGCGCTGCAGGTGGGGGACGGCCTCGTCGAACTTGCGCAGGTGTGCGTAGCGCAACATCCCAATCTGCGCCTCGATGGTGGAATCGAGGAGGATCTGCCAGCGTGCCAGGGGGCGCATCGCGTCCAGCTTCTCGATGGCGCGATCCATCTGCTGGGCCCCCACCAGGCGCTCCACCTCCTTTGACTGCGCCTGCACCAGGCGGCTAATCCGGCGGGCCAGGAAGAAATAGGGGATACCGGTGGCCAGGAGGCCCAGGAAGATCCCGGAGCCCCACCCGAAGAACTGCAGGCCGGCCACGAAGAAGATCCCACCGAGCGCGACAGATAAAACGATACTTAACATCAAGCTCTGTCTAGCAAAGAGGCACTCTCTTGTCCCCCCTTGCTTGCGGCCAGGTGACCGCCCGGGCCATTCGGGTTTTCTCTTGCAGGGCGTAACGTTTGGATGCCCGCCTCACGGGAGGGTGGGTTATCTGGCATAATCGGCCGCCCGGCAGACAAGCCGTGGCATGAGCGAAGTCAGCAGCACAGTGAGCGCGGCAAACCAGACCAACGGCCGAGACGCCCCCCCCACCCGAAGTCGTTGGGCGGTGCGAGGTCTGGCCTTGGGCGCGCTCGGCATCGTGTACGGAGACATCGGAACGTCTCCCCTCTACGCCCTCAAGGAATGCGTCACTCCGCCCCATGGCGTCGCGGCCGCGCCGGAAAACATCTTTGGCCTCCTCTCCCTGATCTTCTGGGCCATCATCCTCGTCGTCTCGGTCAAGTACATCACCTTCGTCATGCGCGCCGACAACAAGGGCGAGGGCGGCGTGCTCTCCCTCATGTCCCTGGCCGCCCGGGTGCGCCAAGCCAATAACGCTCCGCCCGAGGAAGAGACGGACCTTCGCCAGGGCAAGCGCAAGGCGCTGCGAGCGAGCTTCCCGCTGATCATGCTGGGTCTGTTCGGGGCCTCCTTGCTTTCCGGCGAGGGCGTCATCACCCCTGCCATCTCGGTGCTGTCGGCGGTCGAGGGCTTGGGCGTGGCCACGCACGCCTTCGAACCGTTCGTGGTGCCCCTGACCTGCGCCATCCTCTTGGGCCTCTTCTGGGTCCAGAAGCGCGGGACCGGACGCATCGGCTCGATCTTCGGCCCGGTGACCCTGCTGTGGTTCGTCGCCATCTCCGTGTGTGGCGGGCCGTGGATCGTGCGACATCCGAGCATCCTGTTGGCCCTCAACCCCTGGCACGCGATCAGCTTCTTCGCGCACCACGGCTGGCACGGGTTCCTCGTGCTGGGCTCCGTCGTGCTGTGCGTGACCGGCTGCGAGGCGCTCTACGCCGATATGGGACACTTCGGCAGCCCCGCCATCCGTATGGCCTGGCGCACCTGTGTCCTGCCCGCCCTCTTGATCAACTACTTCGGCCAGGGGGCGCTCTTGCTCGAACGGCCGGAAGCCACCACCAATCCCTTTTACGCCATGGTGCCCGAGGCCTGGCTCTACCCCATGGTGGTTCTGGCGACCGCCGCGACCGTCATCGCGTCACAGGCCCTCATCTCGGGCTCCTTCTCCATCGCCCGCCAGGCCCTGCAGCTCGGTTATCTGCCCCGCCTGAGCGTGGTGCACACCTCTGGCGCGACCAAGGGACAAATCTACATCCCCGAGGTCAATCGTCTGCTCACGGTCTCTTGCCTGGGCCTGGTCCTCAGCTTCCGCACCTCGGCCAGCCTGGCCGCGGCCTACGGCCTCGCGGTGACCGGCACGATGACCATCACGTCGATCCTGCTCTTCTTCGTCGTGCGCCGGCGCTGGCACTGGAGTCTGTCGCGCTCATTGGGTCTGTTGCTGCTCCTCCTGAGCATGGATCTGTCGCTCTTCATTGCCTGCTCGGCCAAGATCCTGAACGGCGGCTGGGTGCCGTTGGCCATCGCCGGCTTCATCTTCACTGTCATGCTGACCTGGCATCGAGGACGCGCCCTGCTGCGCGAGAGGATCACGACCGGCACACTGCCGATTCAGGTGTTCCTGGATGACGTGGCGGCATCGAAGCCCCACCGCGTCCCGGGCACGGCGGTGTTCCTCTCCTCGACCGCGCGCGGGACGCCCAGCGTGCTCTTGCACCATTTCAAGCACAACAAGGTCCTGCACCAGCAGGTCGTGATTCTGTCGGTGACCACCGACGACGTTCCCTGGGTGCCGGACCAAGAGAAAGTGCATCTCAAGGACTACGGCCAGGGCTTCTGGGCGGTGACCGCGCACTACGGTTTCATGGAGAGCCCCAAGGTCAGTCACATCTTGGATGGCTGCCGCAGCAAAGGGCTGGATACCAACATCGCGGACACGAGTTTCTTCTTGGGACGCGAATCCATCATTCCCGTGCGCGGAGTCCGCGGCATGGCGGAGTGGCGCAAGTACCTCTTCCGCTACCTGTCGCGCAACGCTCGACCGGCCACCGACTTCTTCGCCATCCCGCCCAACCGTGTGGTCGAGATCGGCATGCAGATCGAGTTCTGAGTCGAGCGGGCGAGAAGACCGGGACCGTCTCGGGCTGGTGGTTGGCGACCTGACGCATCCCCGAGATGCGCGTATGCTCTCGTCCGGAATCAGCAAGGAGAGACCAGGTGAGCCCCATCCCCCTGCCCAAGACACCCTCGGCTGAGAGGCCGTGGCCGCGCATGGACCCGCAGGCCGCAGCGGAGATCCTCAAGACAGACCTGGCCACCGGACTCGTCGCCGCGGAGGTGGCGGAGCGAAGTGCGCGCTTTGGCGCCAACGTGCTGGAGGAACGTGGCGGGCGGCCGGCGTGGCGCCTGCTGGCCGACCAGTTCACCAGCACCCTGGTGATCGTGCTGCTGGTGGCCGCCGCCGTGTCCGGGATCGTGGGCAGCCTCAAGGACACGGTGGCCATCCTCGCCATCGTCGTGCTCAACGCGCTCCTCGGCTTCGCGCAGGAGTCTCGCGCCGAACGGGCCATGGCGGCCCTCAAGCGCCTGGCCGTCCCCAAGGTGCGGGTTCGTCGCGAGGGCGCGTTCCGCGAGATCCCCTCGTCCGAGCTGGTTCCAGGGGACGTGGTGGTGCTGGAAGCCGGAAACCTGGTCCCCGCGGACGGCCGTATCGTCGAGTCGGCCAGCCTCAGAATGCAGGAAGCCGTGCTCACCGGCGAATCCGAGCCGGTGGAGAAGATGGTCGCCGCCTTGCCTGGCGGGGACGCGCTGGCCCTCGGCGATCAAGTGAACATGGCCTTCATGGGGACCAGCGTGTCCTACGGCCGGGGGCAGATGCTGGTCACCACCACGGGCATGGCCACCGAATTGGGACGGGTCGCAGACCTCCTCCAGGGCATCAAGAGCACGGTCACCCCGCTGCAGCGCCGACTCGATCGGCTGGGGCGAACCCTGGCCCTGGTCGCGCTGGGGGTGGTGGGAGCGATCTTCGGCGTCGGCGTCCTGATGGGTGAGGACTGGCAGCTCATGTTCATGACCTCGGTCAGCATGGCGGTGGCGGTGATCCCCGAGGGACTCGCGGCGGTGGTGACGATTTCGTTGGCCCTGGGTGCGCAACGCATGCTCCGTCGCCAAGCCCTCATTCGCCGTCTGCCCGCGGTGGAGACGCTCGGCTCGGTGACGATCATTTGCTCGGACAAGACCGGGACGCTGACCGAAAACCGCATGACGGTCACGGTGCTGGATCTGGCCGGGCACAGGTTGGACGTGGCCGGGATCCTGGGCCGCCGGACACCGTCCATCACCGGCCATAGCGAAGCCTCGAGCCTCGCGCAGGAGCCCTCGTTGTCGCTGCTGCTCATGGGGGGCGCGCTCTGCAACGATGCTGTCCTGCAGACCGTGCCGGAAAACAAGGGCGCGCTGCGCGCCGTGGGCGATCCCACGGAGGGGGCGCTGGTGGTGGCGGCGGCTGGTTTCGCTTTGCCCAAGGACCGGCTCGAGGCCGCCTTCCCTCGGGTGGGAGAGATCCCCTTCGACTCCGACCGCAAGCGGATGAGCACCATTCACCGAGTCCAGGATCGCTCGATGTGGATCGGCAAAGGCGCGCCGCTTGGGCCGGACGAGGCGTTGGTCTTCACCAAGGGCGCGGTCGACTCGCTGCTCGAGGTGTGCCCCCATGTCTGGGACCAGGGGGAGACCAAACCGCTCGACGCCGGGTACCGCGAGCGCATCAACCGCGCCAACGTCGAGCTGGCCCAGGGTGGAATGCGCGTGCTGGGCGTAGCCTTTCGGCGCATGAAGGAAAACACGGCCGAGGCGCAACGCGAGGCCGAGCGCGATCTGACGTTCGTGGGCCTGGTCGGCATGCTGGATCCGCCCAGGCCCGAGGTCTTGAAAGCCGTGCTGACCTGTCGGCGAGCGGGCATTCGCCCGGTGATGATCACCGGGGATCATCCGATCGCGGCCCAACGGATCGCGCGCGATCTGGAGATCCTGCGGGACGGCCGGGTGATGACCGGGGTCGAGCTGCAATCGCTCTCGAAGGACGAGCTGCTCGAGGCGGTCGAAGGGGTCGCTGTCTATGCGCGGGTGGCTCCCGAGCAGAAGTTGCGCATCGTCGAGGCCCTGCAGAAGCGCGGGCATGTGGTCGCCATGACCGGCGATGGGGTCAACGACGCCCCGGCCTTGCGGCGCGCGGACATCGGGGTCGCCATGGGCATCACCGGGACGGACGTCTCGAAGGAGGCGGCGTCCATGGTGCTGTTGGACGACAACTTCACCACCATCGTGTCGGCGGTCGAAGAGGGCCGCGCCATCAACGACAACATCCGTCGCTTCCTCAAGTTCTCGCTGGCCGGCAACCTGGGCAAGCTCATCCTGGTGTTCGCTGGGCCGCTCTTCGGCATGCCCCTGCCGCTCTTGCCGTTTCAGATCCTCTGGCTCAACCTGGTCACCGACGGGGTCTTGGGCTTGGGCATCGGTGTCGAACCGGCGGAAGCCGGCACGATGCAGCGGCCGCCGCAGTCGCCCTCGCAAGGCATCCTGGCCGGCAGGCTGGCTTGGACCATCTTGTGGCAAGGCCTGCTGATCGGGGCGGCCAGCCTGGCGGTGACCTTCTGGGCGTGGAAGACCCAGCAGCCCGAATGGCGATCGGTCGCCATGACGGCCGTGGTGCTGTTGCAGATGTTCCAGGCTCACGCCAGCCGCTCGTTGACCGTGTCGGCTTTCAGCCTCAGCCCTTGGTCGAACCGCGCGCTCCTCGCCGCGACCGCTGCCGTGCTCGTGCTCCAGGCCGCCGTGGTCTTCCTCCCGCCGTTGCAGGGCGTGTTTGGCACCGCCGGACTCACCGGGTGGCAGAGCATCCTCGTCATGGTGGCGGGCTTGTTCGTGCTGCTGATGGTAGAGGCTGCGAAGGCCACGAGCCGGCATGCGGCTCGCGAGACCTCATCTGAGGAGACAATTCCATCGAAGACGGCAACCAGGAGGGAGAAATGAGATCAGCGTCAATACTCATCGCCGTGCTCACCATCATGGCCGCCGCCCCTGCGCGCGCGGGTGTGGAGGCCGATTTCGAAACCGGCTTCGTCTTCTCGGGGCGGAACGACACGCGCATTCCCGGCGACGACGGCACCAAGTTCTCTCTGGTCGACGACCTGTCGACCTCCCCGGCCCCCTTCTTTCGGATGCGGGTCGGCTATCGTTTTGCTCAGCGCCACTTCATAACCGCGCTGTATGCACCTTTGGCGGTGACGGCCAGGGGCTCGGTGGAAAGGGACATATTCTTCAAGGGCGCCACCTACCCCGCGAACTCGCCTCTGCTCGCGGTCTACCGGTTCGACTCCTATCGGGTGACCTACCGCTACAGCTTCCTCCAGCGCGAAGGCTTGGACGTGGCCGGCGGACTCACGGCCAAGATCCGCGTTGCCGAGACCAGCCTCTACGGGGTGGAGGAGCGCCGCAAAACCAACGTGGGGGTCGTGCCTCTCCTCAACCTGCACGCGGCGTGGCGCCCCCATAACGGCCCCTTCGGCGTGTTGTTCGACGCAGATGCCCTGGCGGCCCCCCAGGGCCGGGCAGAGGACGTGTTGATCGCGGCCACCTGGACGCCCCGCCCGGACTGGGAGCTGCGCGTCGGCTACCGCACGGTCGAGGGCGGAGCCGACAACTCAGAGGTGTACAGCTTTGCCTGGTTCCATTATCTGGTGGTCGGCCTGGGGCTGACCTTCTAAATCATCGTTCATGATTCTGGAACACCCGGGCTCAAGCGGCGGCTCGAA
>CAZHUY010000035.1:0-36092 GCA_964535465.1 uncultured Myxococcales bacterium | reverse complement strand
GGCTACCTGCCGCAAGAGCCGCAGCTCGATCCCGAAAAGACGGTGCTCGGCAACGTGGAAGAGGCGGTGGCCGCCACCAAGCAGTTGCTGGTGCGCTTCGACGAGGTGAACGCCAAGCTGGGCACCGACATCACCCCGGAAGAGATGGAGAAGCTGCTGGAGGAGCAGGCCAAGTTGCAGGATGCCATCGAGGCCGCCAAGGGTTGGGATCTGGATCGCACCCTGGAGATCGCCATGGATGCCCTGCGCCTGCCTCCGGGCGACGCCGACGTGACCAAGCTGTCGGGCGGCGAGCGGCGGCGCGTGGCTTTGTGCAAGGTCCTGCTCGAGCGGCCCGACATGCTGTTGCTCGACGAGCCCACCAACCACCTGGACGCCGAGAGCGTGGCCTGGCTGGAGCACCACCTGCTGGAGTTCCCCGGCACCATCGTGGCCATCACCCACGATCGCTACTTCCTGGACAACGTGGCCGGCTGGATCCTGGAGCTGGATCGTGGCGAGGGCTATCCGTGGAAGGGCAACTACTCGTCGTGGCTGGAGCAGAAGCGCAAGCGTCTCGAGGGCGAGGAGAAGGCCGAGTCGGCGCGGCAGCGCACCCTGGCCCGCGAGTTGGAGTGGGTGCGGGCCTCGCCGCGCGCCCGTCAGGCCAAGTCCAAGGCGCGTTTGGCGGCCTATGAAGAGTTGTTGGCGCAAGAGGCGCAGAAGCGCGATGACAACGTCGAGATCGCGATTCCCCCGGGTCCGCGCCTGGGCGACGTGGTGGTCAAGGCCGAGAACCTGTGCAAGGGCTACGGCGACAAGCTGCTCTTCGACAATCTGAACTTCAATCTCCCCCGCGGCGGCATCGTCGGTGTCATCGGCGCCAACGGCGCGGGCAAGACCACCCTGTTCCGCATGATCGTCGGTCAGGAAAAGCCCGATTCCGGCGTCCTGCGCGTCGGCGACACGGTCAAGCTGGCCTACGTCGATCAGTCGCGCGACGCCCTCAAGGGCGACAACAGCGTGTACGACGAGATCGCCCAAGGGTCGGATTTCATCGAGGTGGGTAAACGCCAGGTCAACGCGCGCGCCTACGTCGCGGGCTTCAACTTCAAGGGCACCGACCAGCAGAAGCGGGTCAAGGACCTGTCAGGCGGCGAGCGCAACCGCGTGCACCTGGCCAAGCTGCTGCGCAGCGGAGGCAACGTGCTGCTGCTCGACGAGCCCACCAACGATCTGGACGTCGATACCCTGCGCTCGCTGGAAGAAGCGGTGCTGGGCTTCGCCGGCTGCGTGGTGGTCATCAGCCACGATCGCTGGTTCCTGGACCGCATCGCGACCCACATGCTGGCCTTCGAGGGCGACAGCCAGGTGGTGTGGTTCGAGGGCAACTATCAGGACTACGAGGTCGACCGCAAGCGCCGCCTGGGCGCCGACGCCGCCCAACCCCACCGCATCAAGTATCGCAAGCTGATCCACAGCTAGGCGGAGGGGAGGCGGATCGGACTAACCACAGAGCGAACCAAGCCCCCGTAAGATACAAGGACACAGAGGACACAGAGACGGAGGGAGAGGGGAGGGGGGCGGATTTCACTTGTTTCGCGCAGGTGCTCCCGCGCGAGTTTCTCCCCCCCCCTCGCTCCTCGGCTTGCGCGCAAACGAAAACTGTCCTGCAACAGCCCCTGGGCTTGTGGCTTGCGCAGGGCATGCCGAATCTCCACCACCGTGACGTCATGTGAGCGGCGACGATGAATTCTTGGACAGCACGGGATCAGCGGCCGTAGCCCGCGGCCACGATGTTGGTCTGAACCGCCTCGTCGGTTTCGTCGGTCGTGTAGGTGGCGGTCATGGCGCCCTCGAAGAAATCGCCGGTGGCGGCAAAGCTGTTGTCGCCTCCTGTGCCAAGGACGATGGCGCCCTCTTTCTTCATGGGATCGTAGCCGGTGGGATAGGCGCCTTCGTACACCGTGGTCAGCTTGCCGGTCTGCGAGTCGCCAGCCTTGATGGCCATGGTGTGCGGCTTGCCCTTCAGCATGGCGGTCAGGTAGTCGAAGGAAAGCGATTGTGCCCCGGCGTTGAGCCCTTTGTTCTTGCCTGTGAACAAGCCTTCTTCTAGATCCGCCATCACCCAGGGACCTGCGCCGTCGCCACGGCCCCAGGCTGTGCAGTTGCCGAAGTAGATGGCTTCCATGGTGGCCGGGCCATTGTTCAGGCTGTTCCGCTCGGCGTTGCCGTAGTCGAAGCAGCACTTGTCGTTGTAGTTCTTGCCGTTGGCCACCATGTACATGGATTCCGGCTGGTCGCCCTCGGCGGTCCCCACGGCCTGGTTGTTGCGATAGCCGTTGCCGGTCATGTTGGTCTCGCCCGTGATGTGGATGCCATACACGGTCTTGCCGCCAAGCTTGATCTTGATGCCAAAGGCATCGGACTCCTTGGCGCGATCCGCGATCCAGCCGCCCGAGGTCAGGGTCAGATCATTCTTCTTGGGTGACTGATCATAGATCCTCGAGATGGTGCACTTGCTGTCGGCGCAGAAGGTCTCCTGCGCCGCCGCGTCCGCGATTCCGCCAGGCGAGAGCAGGCCAATGTCCTGCAAGGCCTTGTCTGCGCGCCGTACCTGATACAGCTTGCCGTTGTACGCGGCGTAGAGCGCCCGCGTGGTGCTGTGGGCGGCCACGCAGGGGGTGCTGGCGGCTTCATAGATGTCGCAAGGTCCCTTGCCGCTGGCCGAGGTTCCGGAAGAACCGCCCGTGCCACCTGAGCCCGTTCCCGTGCTGGAGGTTCCCCCGGGGCCGCCGCCCGTGTCGCCCGTGGTAGCGCCGGCCGCCGCGCTCCCACCCCTGAGCGTGGAGCCGCCGGTCGCACCGGCTTGGCCGCCGCTCCCCGCATTGCCTGTACCGGTGCTCTTGCCGCCCGTGCCGGTGGAGCCCCCGGTCGAGCCGCCGGTCGTCGTGCTTCCGCTCTGAGCGGCACTCGCCCGGCCGCCTGCAAGCGCGCTCGACGAGCCCTTCGACCCGCCAGGGCCGGTAGAGCCGCCTAGCGCGCTCGAACGACTGGATGCGGATGTTCCCGCTGCGCCGCCCGACCCGCTGGAGGCCGATGCGCCGCCCGAGCTGGTGCTCTCGCTGGACCGGGTCGAGCCGCCCGCGCCGGTGGACGAGTCGGAGTTGGATGTCCCACAACCGCCGTTGCACATTGCCAAGGCCGTTGCCAAGGAGAGAAGGGATGGGAGTCGTGTCGAATGGGTGTTGGATCGCATGGTTGCCTCTTGGTTCAAGCTCGATCCAGCGCCTACCTGCCGTAGACGCTGACGATGCTCTTCTGAATTGCGTTGTCGACGGCGTCGACGGTCTCGCCCGCGATCACCGCACCTTCCGAGAATCCGCCGGTGCCGTTGGGATCGCCGGCGCCACCCTCGCCCAACCCCAAACCGCCCTCTTGCTTGAGGGGTGAGTAGCCCTTGGGCAGGGTGGGCAGCTCCACGCTGACCGCCAGGTCTCCCTCCTTGGCATTGCCGGCCTTCATGGCCCAGTGCTTGGTTCCGTCGTGCTTGAACAAGGTCGTCACGACGTCGAACGTGATGGATGGATTGACGTTCTCGCCCGTGGTCGTGCATTCGGCGGTGGGGGCGGCACCCGAGCCGCACTTGGCGATGTTGCCGGCATACACGCCCTGCTCCCAGTCCACCATGACCCATGGGCCGCTGCCCGTGCCCTTGGACCAGAATTCGATCTTGGAGAAGTTGAGCGCGCTGAGCGTGCCCGGGCCGGTGTAGTGAATTCGCTTTCCGGTATTGCCGTAGTTGAAGCAACAGTTGTTGTTCAGGTACTTGGCGTGGAAGATGGCGTAGGTTGTCTGGGGTTCGGCGCCGACCGGCATGTTCTTGGTCTTGTCTCGATTGCGCAAGCACATGGCCTTCGATTTCCACATGGCGCCGGTTTCGACCACGACAGGCAGCTTGGACCCATCGGAGAGCTGCATGTATTCGATGGGCATGAGATCGCACAGCTTGGGGGCTTCGCCGTTGTCCATGGGGGCGTTGCTGGCCACGTCGCCTCGCCACATGTCGTTGCCGTTGCCCGACTGATCGTAGAGTGTGGTCACCTTGCAGGTGGTGCCCGAGCAGAAGGCGTTCAGGGCTGTCATGTCCACCAGGCCTGTCGCGGCCACGATGCCGATGTCTTTCTCTTGCTTGTCGGAATCGCGCAGGGCTTTGAACAGGGGACCGGTGTAGGCGGCAAACAGGGCGCGTGTCACGGCGTGAGCGGCCACCACGGGAGTGCCGCCAGCCTTGATCACATCGCCGGGAAGCCCGTCCGCGACAACCGTTGACCCTCCGCCGCCCCCCGTCCCTGTGTTCCCGCCAATGCCGCTGGTCGCGCCACCCGTGCCTCCGGTCCGGGTCGTGCCGCCGCTGCCACCCGTGGAAGCACTTGCGCTCTCCGTGCGTGTGCCGCCGCTGCCGCCGCCCGTGTTGCCTGCCACGCCGCCCGTCCCCGAGCCGTTGCTGCTGGCCGTGGCACCAGCCGAGCCGGATTGCCCACCGCTGCCGCCGCTGCCCGAGTCGCTGCCTGCTGCTCGTGGAGCCGGGATGTTGTAGGTCGGGCACTTGTTGGACATGGGCGTGCAGCTGTCGGGCAGGTCCGCCGTCATGGTGTTCCACACCAGCTGCAAGTCCGGAAGCGTGGCCGCGCCGCAAGCAGGCAGCCCACTGAGCGCCGAATTGAAGACGGAGGCCTGCTCGGCGATGCAGGCAGAGTATTGCGCCACCGTCACGGAACAACTTGCGGGGATGCGGTCGCACTTGGCCGCTGCCGGACTGGCCTGCAGACACGTGTTCTCCTGACCTGAGCAGTTCCTTCGCAGTACCGCATCCGACGTGGGGCTGCTGGACACGCTGTAGGCCAGCCCCGACCACTTGCACAGATCCTCATGACTGATGGCATTGCCGAAATAGGCGTAGGTGTCGCTGCAAAGCTTGGCGGTATCCGTGGGAGAAAGCGCGCCGATGGGCTGGGTGCCGCTCAGATCGGTGACCGACGAAGGGGCGCTCTTGCCGCTCGTGGAGCCGCCCTGGCGGGAGATCCCCCCCGAAGAGTTGGTCCCGCCCGAAGCGTTGCTTCCTCCTTGGCTAGAGCCCGGCGAGTCGCTGGTCTGGCCGCTTTGGCCTCCGTTGTTTGAACCTCCTTCACCTTTGCTGCATCCGACGTTCAGCATGGCAGGCATGAGCATCAAGATTGAAATCAGCTGGATGAATGGGCTCCGCACGCATTTTGTCGCTGTTGTCATCTGAGATGCCTGCTCCTTCTTGGACATGGTTCTTGCCGCGCTCAACTGAACATCCAGTGCGGCGACGTCTATTGAGTGGACCTGCCCCAACAGTCAGGGCGTGATCTCCCTGGGTCCTACTGTTTGAAAGGAGGCTCGTTTGTGTTGCTTTCTTTGGCGCTCTTTCTGTGGCGCTTACGCCACCGACAACGTCGGTCGCAATGACGTCAGAGCAGGGCCAGGCATAGAAAAGCCCTGCGCGCTAGGCCATTGACGGCAGTGCGCGGAACACGGACTCACAGTATGTAAACGAGCTTGCAGTCTTGTCGGCAGTTGCCGCCGTTCAAGTCACCGTCGTCGCACTCCTCGTGCGTGGGTTGAATGATTCCGTCACCACAGCGCGGGCCGTAGTGGCAGCTGGGGCCGCATTTGCCGTAGTCCCCGGTATTGACGCCGTCGTCGCAGTCTTCCCACGGGGACTGCACAGTGCCGTCGCCGCAGACGGGACCTCTCTTGCAACCCGGGCCGCAGCCACCGTATTGGCTGACGTTTACCCCGTCGTCGCATTCCTCGGCAGGTGACTGTAGCTTGCCGTCGCCGCAATAGGGGGCAGGGATGCAGCTTGGCCCGCAACCGTTGTACGTGCTGGTGTTCTCCCCGTCGTCGCAGTATTCGTCCGCGGCCACCACGCCGTCGCCGCAGCGGGAGGCGCAGGTGGACTTGGGCTTTGAGAAATTCTTCAGGGTGACGCCGAAGTTCGAACCGCAAGCGTTGCGCTCGGCCTGGAACATGGCCACCTCGTAGACCTTGCCCAGCTTCAATCCCAGCTTCAGGTTGTGGCCTTGGGTGGTGGCGTGATTCGTGCCGTCGTAATAGTGGTTCCAGGATTTGGCCACCGCGCTGCCATCGCTGGCGTCTAGCTCGAATGAGCCTTCCTCCTTGCCGTGCAAGGTGCCCAGGTCCACCACCAGGGTTCGGTTGACGAAGATCCAGACGTCGTCATCACCCGAAAAGGCGAATTGCTCCTTGCCCTGGTACTCGAACCAGAAGCGCATCTCGGTGGTGAACGAGGCGTTCTGCATGGACTGCTTGTCGCAGCCCGAGATGGTTTCCTTGCCAGCGCCGATCCATCCGCCGGCGGCACCGATGGGATCGAAGCCGGTGGACACGCTTGAGTTGATGTTGGAGTAGCTGCCGGTTTTTGCATCGGTCAAGGTGAGCGAGAGGGTGTACGGCACCACCATGTTCACGCCCTCGACCGAGGTGTACCACTGCGCGAAATGAGCCGGGGTCGACAGGTTGCGGCGGTTGGTGTTGGTCATGCCCAGGTCCTTGAACAGGTGCGCCGGGTTGTCGCACACGCAGGCCGAGCCGTCGCCGCAGGAGCAGGGCGGTCGATTGAAATCGAAGGTGATGGCGGGGCCACCCCAGCTTCCGCTCCACGTCTCGCTGGACTTGGACCAAGAGGCCGCGGGCGCCGCATCGTCGCATTGGCAGTTGGCCAGGGGCGAGGGAACCTTGGTCCCGTCAGGCGTCGCCTCATTGGTGATGTCGGACGGCTTGTAGGGATGCCAGCGCCACACCGGTTTCCCGTTGGGGCCAAGCGTGGTCCTCACCATGTCGAAGAAGATCCCGTCGGGGCCGTAGTGACCGTTGAAGTCTGGGTGGTAGGAGGCAGGGCTGACCTGGTGGGCGAGTCCAATGAAGTCACGCACCAGGACCGGAACGTCCTTGCTGGGCGGGGGCTCGCTCAGCGGCTCATCCTGGCAGGCGAAGCCCTTCTCGATCAGGCAATCCGAGGAACAGCCGTCGCCATTGACCCGGTTGCCGTCATCGCATTCCTCGTCGGAGAAGCGCTGCCCGTCACCGCAGGGCGATTGGCAGGTCCCGGCCGAGCAGTCGGGTTCCATCAGGCAGCGGTAGCAGCCGTCAAACGGCAGATCGGGTTCGCCGGGCTTTGTATCGTCGCACTGCTCGGTGCCTTCCTTCTGGCCGTCCCCGCAAACCGTCTTGCGGCAGATGCCGGTCTGGTCGCAGACATAGCCAGGGTCCAGCTGGCAGCGCGCATTGCAGCCGTCGCCGTCCTTGCTGTTGCCGTCATCGCACTGTTCGTTGCCAACCTGTCGCATGTCGCCGCACACGGCCCTGCAGGAGGCGCCGACCACGGGGCAGACGAACCCATCCTCCAACTGGCAGGTAACGCCGCACCCGTCGGCGGCGACAGTGTTGCCATCGTCGCAGGTCTCCTTGCCCATGACCTTCTTGTCGCCGCACACCACGATGTTCAGGCAAGCCTGGCCCTGATTGGGGCACACCCAGCCGTCCTCGACCTGATCGCAGGCGGCGGTGCAACCATCGCCGCCCTTGCTGTTGCCGTCGTCGCACACCTCGTGGGCCTGGTTGATGATGCCGTCGCCGCAGAAGGGGACCACGACCTTGCACCGGTCTCCGCATGCGGCATCTTGTGAGGGCGTCCTGCGGCCGGCGTCGGAGGTGAGGTCGAGAAAGCCGCCGCTGGTTCGCCCCGAGCCACCTGAACTGCTGACGCTGATGTCAGCACCAGCCGCGGCGTCGGCCGTCACGGCCGAGATCTCCGCGCGCGAGCAGGCCACGGTCAGCAAGACCGTGAGCGTCGCGAAGGGAAGGGCTTGTTGTTTCATGAGGCTCTTGCAGGGAGCTACCGTGCCAGGGCCGACACCACCAAGACATACTTGGCCTGATATCCGGTGCTGGGCTCGGTGATGGGCCAAGAGCCCACGGGCCAGCCGCCGTTGTAGTCCAGGTACGACTTTTGCTGGGGTTGGTGCATGGGCGGATCCCAGTTCTGACTGCATAAGGCGAAGTCGGACGAGCCGTAGCACTGGTACGCGGGATCGCCCTGGGGGGCCGTGCAACAACCGTCAGGTCCGAAGCCGCTGTTGTTGGGGCCGCCGGCCAGGAAACCGGGCGCCGGGCCCGGCGTGCTGGCCGTGGTCTGGTCCCATTTTGATTTGTCGGCGAACCAGGTGTGGAAGATGGTCGAGGCGGAATGCTCGGCTCCCGCCTTCTGCATGTTGGTCAGGTAGACCATGCCCAGCGGATTCACGCCGTGCAGGTAGTGGACGTAGTCCTCGGCAGCCGCGCCGGCCTTGCTGGCGTTTTCGCCCGAGCCCAGCTTGGCTAGGTGCTGGAGGTTCCGCGCTTGCGCCATCTTGATCTGATTGCTGCTCCACGTGTAGTCCTTCAAGTACGCGCGGTAGGGATCCTTGCTGCCGGTCGCCGATCCCAGCTGATTGCCAACATTGCTGACCACCTGGTTGATGATGGCGGTGCTGACGCTGGCGGAGACGCCGGACAGTTTGGCGAAGTACACCGCCATATCGGCCTTCTCCATGTCCCACTCGGTGGGCCCCGCCGAGCCCAGGACCTTGGTCCAGTTCGATTCGGCGAAGTTCTTGTAGGACGACTCGCCCGTCACCTCGTACAAATGAACGGCCGCCTGAAACTTCGAGATTGCCCGGGTGGCGTCGTCCACCTCCTGGTTTCCCGAGGCCAACCCGCCCGAGCCGGCCTGCTTGCTGTCGTCGTTGTTGTGATAGAGCACATTCGGGTTGGCGTCCGCCCAGGTCCAGGCCTTGACCGCGCGCGATTTCAAATCAGCGGCGAAGGTCTTCAGCGCGGATTCGGAACGAGCGCCGTAGACCTTGCTGGCGTAGGCGAACATGGCGGCGGCCATCAGGCTGGCGTTGGTGGTGGGCGGTCCGTAGTAGCTCGGCTTGGTGGCCGGCGAGGGCGGGCTGACACCGTCCACGCCCAAAACGCATAGCAAGGAGCCATCACTGTTCTGCATGCGCACCACCCAATCGATGGCGAACTTCACTTCGTCGAGCAGATCGGGAATGCCGTTGCCGGACTCGGGGATGTTGAAGTCGTCGCCGAAGGCGGAGGGGTTCTCGACAAAGGCGTGCAACAGGGTGATCACCACGCCCGAGGCCCAGGCGGTGTAGCGATTGAGATCGCCGGCATCGAACCAGCCACCGCGCAGATCGCGGACCTGGGATTCGTCGGTCTTGGCCAACCAGGAATGAGCCTCGGAATCCTGTCCTTTGCCCATGAGGGCCGGCTTGTCGGTCCAATCGGCACCGGCGTACGGGGCGGTCTTCTCGAATCCCGCGCGCTGGTAGTAGAACATGCGCACGGCGTGCTTCAAGACGCTGCGATACACGTCGTCGTCGATCTCGAATTCCACCGAGCGTGCGTTCTTCTCGTTGTCGACGACGGTATAGGTGCCGGGCGTGGCCACATCGGAAAAGTCGAACCACCAGACCTTGTCACCCGAGGATGTGTCGACGGCGCCCCCGTTCCACGCCGCGGGCGCGCCCTCTTTGACCGACTTGCCGGTGGCCTTGCTGACCACGGAGTATTGGACTCCTGGGGTGAAGCTCGCGTTGTTGTCGTACCCGGTCTGCGGCGAGCGAATCACCGCGATCTTCTGACTATCGGTGCGGTAGCCGAATTGGTCGACCACGATCCAAGGGATGGGGCCGTTGGCGCCGGTCTTCAAACCTTGGCTCCAGGTGGTGTCGGTGCTGGGCTTGTCGGTGATGGGCCTGGGTGCGGTGTTCGCGCTGCTGGATGAGCCACCGCCGCTGCCCCCGGAGGCCGAGCCGCCGGTTGAGCCGCCGAGCCAAGACGAGATTCCGCCCGCCGCGCCGCCGCTGACCGACGAGCGGCTGGTGTTCGTGTTCCCGGCGTCCCCCGAGGCGCCACCGGACTTGAACGAGCTGCTGGAACCACCGGATGAGGCCATGCCGCCGGATTTGCCGCCGCCGCCTCCACCCGCCACAGACTGTCCGCCAAAGGACGCGCCGCCGACCGAAACTGCGCCCGAGGAGCCGCCGACCTTGGTCGAGTCTTGCGCGCTTCCCGCATGGCCCCCTGAGCCCTCCGTGTTTCCGCCTGCCGAGCTCGAAGAACAGCCAGCAAGCGCCAATCCGGCGAGCAAGGCGATGCTGGAACAGCCAAACGTGATTCGCATAGATGCCCAGACCGGACCACCGGGCCATTCAGGCCAAAAATCGTGCAAGAATCGTTCATGGATATTTCGACAGAACCTGTCGATTTCTGACCTGCAACGGCCCGCGGGCCGGTCTGCCCCAGTTGAAAGCAAACATGGCAAGCCATCCCTCCCACGTTCCCCTATCGCTGGTCGGCGGCCAGGACGGCCGCACCGCCACCGATGGCGATGTGGCACGGGCCCTGGGCGCGGGGCAGGCCTGGGCCGCCGTGGAGACCTGGCGACGCTTTGCGCCCATGGTGTTGCGGCTGGCCAAGCGCACCCTGGGCTCGCCATCGGAGGCCGAGGACGTCGCTCAAGATGTCTTCTGCCGCGTCTACCGCAAGGTGCGGACGCTGCGCGAGCCCGAGAGCTTTCGCAACTTCATCTACACCTGCGCCTTGCGCGTGCTGCGTGACGAGCTGCGGCGCAAGAAGATGCGCAGTTGGTTCAGCCTGCAGCCGCCCGAAGCCCTGGACCGTCACGTGGGCGAGACCCTGGACGTTGAATCACGCGATCTGCTGCGGCGGTTCTATCACCTGCTGGAACGTTTGCCCCCACGTGAACGCCTGGTGTTTGTCCTGCGACGGGTGGAGGAGATGAATATCGAGGAGATCGCTGTCGCCATGGAGACTTCGGAATCCACGGTGAAGCGCTCGCTGGCGCGCGCTTCCAGCCGTCTTTCCCATTGGATGGGAGATGAGCCACACACAGCCTATGGGGAGGAACAGGGATCATGATGACGACCATGGGCGATCCCAAGGATTCTCCGGTCCTCACCCAGGCGACGGATCTCTGTCGCGACCATCTGGGGCTGCCCACCGGGGCAGAGCTTGATCGGGGCCTGGATGGCTTTCTCGCGCGCATCGAACCTCGGCGGGCCAATCCACGATCGGGTCTGCGTTGGTCGCTGGCGGGCGTTTCGCTCGCGGCCTGCGCCCTGCTGGTGCTGCAGATCGTTCACGTTGTGCGCGACCGTTTCTCGGCCCCCGAGCCCGCCACTCTCGCCTATCGCATCGAGGGTGGTCACATCCTCGAAGGTGGCCATCTGCGCGAATCCGACCGCGCGGGCATGAACGTGGTGTTCAACGAGGGCAGCCGATTTGCGCTGACCCCGGGCAGTCGGGGGCGGTTGCGGGTCGTGGATCGCAACACCGCCCACGTGGCCATCGAACGGGGCGCGGCCTCGTTCCAGGTCACGCACAAGAGCGACCGACGTTGGCTGGTGGATGTGGGGCCGTTCCTGGTCACGGTCACCGGCACCGTGTTCACGGTCTCGTGGGATCCGGTGAGCGAGGAGTTCGACCTCAAGCTGAAGGAAGGCAACGTCGTGGTCAGCGGGCCGGTGTCGGCCGGAGAGATCCCGCTGCGCGCGGGCCAGAGGTTGGTCGCCAACCTGGCCAAGGTGCAAACCGTGATCACCGAAGAGGTCGCAAACCCGCCTCGCCCCGCTGCCACCGCGCCAGCCGTGGCACCCGCACAGCCGGCGTCGGCCCCAGGCCTGGAGCCCAGGCCCATGGCGTCCGAGGCCAAACGCGCGAGCGATCATCAGTGGAGCCGCAAGTTGGCCCAGGGCCAGTGGGACCGCATTCTGGACGAGGCCCGCCGTTTCGGCATCGAAACCACGCTGGGACAGGCGTCCAGCGAGGATCTGTTCGCGCTGGCCAACGCCGCCCGCTACCGACACCGTTTCGATCTGGCGCGCTCTGCCCTGCAGGCCGAACGCCGGCGTTTCCCCGCATCACCGCGTGCGCTCGAGTCGCTCTACCTGCTCGGGCGCGTGGAGGAATCGCGCGAGGCCGGCGCGGCGCAAGCCATCGGGTGGTACGATGAGTACCTCACCCGCGCACCCTCTGGACCGCTCGCCGGTGAGGCCCTGGGACGAAAGATGACCCTCACCGACAAACTGCAAGGCGCGGCCCCGGCGCGCGCGCTGGCCGAGGAGTACCTTCGTCGTTTCCCCAAGGGCAACTACGCAGGATCGGCGCGCGAGCTGTTGGCGCCGTGAGCAGGCCCGTGAAGCACGTTTGCTTCGCGCTCGTCTTCGCGGCCTTGCTGCCAGGCATGGGCCACGCCCAGACGATCAGCGTGGTGGTGTTGCGACCAACGACGCCTTCCGCCGAGGTGACGCAAGCCCTGACCTTGCTGCGGGGCGAGTTGCTCTCGGTGGGATTGGACGTCGCGCTGGCCGATCGAGCGGTGGCCCGCCAAACCGGTGGAGCGGAGTCGGTGGACTGGCTGGAAGCCCTGGCCTCGCGGGGCGCCAGCGCGGTCATCGATCCCATTGGCGGCGAGGCGCTGGATGCCATCGACGTGTGGATGGTGAAGACGCAGCCCCGACGATTCGAGGTGGCCCATGTGTCGGTGGACCCTGATGCACCCCACCATCCCGAGATGCTCGCGCTTCGCGCGGTCGAGGCTCTGCGCGCGGGCCTGGTGCAGATGGACTGGGCGGCGCGAAAACGACGCGAGGAGCCCGCGCCCGAGACGCCCGAACCGACCCCATCCGTGATCCAGGTCGACCAGCCGCCTACCGCTCGCGAACGGGTCGGTATCGAGCTGGGTGCCGCCTCCAGCATGAGCCTGGACGGTCTTGGACCGGCGATCATGCCCACGCTTGGTGTGGGCTGGGCGGCGCAACCTTGGCTTGTGGTGCGGGCCTCGGCCGCGGGCCTGGGCACTCGTCCCACGGTCAGCAATTCGGCGGGCAGCGCGCGCGTGGCCCAGCAACACGCGGTCCTGGGCGTGTACTATCGCTTTCGTGCGGGGCAGCGGCTGTGGCCCTTGGTCGGTCTTTCGGCCGGCGCCCTGCACACGTCGGTCCAGGGGCACACCGGGAACGGGACCAGCGGCCACAACCTGGGGCGGTGGTCGGCGCTGCTCGATGTGAGCCTGGGGACCGGCATGCGCCTGCACGGCCGGTGGTACCTGAGCTTGGCCGCGCACGTGCAAGTGGCCGAACCCTACGTGGCCATCGACATCGTCGATACCATCGGCGCCACTGCGGGTCGTCCCAACCTCCTGCTGAGCCTGACAGTGGGGGCCTGGCTATGACGTCGTGGCAGGTTGGCATGCTCGGGTTGCTCGCCATCGTGGCTGGCGTCGCCTGCACGCGCACCGATCTGCACGCGGTGACCAAGGATTCGTCCGTCGACCTCCCCATGGCCGCTCGCGAGGCTGGGGGCTTGACCACCGTGGACGCCAGCCGGGGTCCGGTGCCCAGCCCTGGATGCGGGAAAACGCCGACCCTAGCCTTCGAGGACGTCCCCAACCAGGATCCCAACGCCGCCGCCGGGTCGGGCCACACCGTGGGCCACGGGGTGGGCGGCTATGTGAAGCTGCAAAGCAGCGGGAAGACCCGGGCCTTCAGCATGCGGCTGCCCGACAACTACGATCCCAACCAGCCCTACTGGCTCAGCTTCACCTTTCACCCGGGCAACGGCAACGGATGGGGCATCGACAACGGCGGCAGCAATGGTTACGTGATGGCCTATTACGGGTTGCAACGGCTATCGAACAACGGCGCCATCTTCGTGGCGCCCGAGGGGCTGAACGCCGGTTGGGCCAACGCCAACGGCGAGGATCTGCAATTCGTCGACGACATGGTCAAGCTGATCAGCGAGAACTTCTGCGTTGACATGACCCATCTGTTTGCCCAGGGATTCGCCTGGGGCGGCGGCATGACCTACGCCATCGCATGCGCACGCGCCAAGGTCTTTCGCGCGGTGGCCATCTACGAAGGCGCGGTCAGCGGCTGCGAGAACGGCAACGATCCCATCGCGTACTGGCAGAGCGTGGGCCTGACCGACAACACCTTTCCCCTCGACACCGCCCGACCCATGCGCGATCAGTTCGCCCGGAACAACGGTTGCACCATCCCCGACGACGAGCCAGCGCAGCCGCCGCAACCGCCGCCCTATCTGAATCCCGGCGGTCATGTATGCACGGACTACGCCGGGTGCAAAGGCGGGTTCCCCCTTCGTTGGTGCGTGCACCAGTCAGGGCTGGGCAACGCCATCACCGACGGCACGAGCGACCTGTACAACACGTGCGCCACCGCGCCCAAGACCTGTTCAACCACATGCCCCTGCACCTGGGTGCCCGAGGATGTGTGGGCGTGGATGAATCGGTTGTAGACGGGCAAGCGCAATTCCTGGTCGGAGCCGGAAGAACCACAGAGAACACAGAGGACACAGAGACAGAGGGAGAAGAGTAGGGGGGCTCTTGGAATCGATTCCCGCAGGTCAGTGATCGCGCTCGCCTCTCTGGAAAACGACGGCCCCACCTGCGATTGCTGAACCGAAAGACCGTGAGGCCCGGTCTGTGTTCCTGGTGAGCCACGCTGGCCCAACGCCATCGAGCGCAGGTGCACCAAGGAGCAGCGATGACACGACTGACGGCACTCTCTTTGATCTTCAGCAGCATGGTGCTTGCGGCGGGCTGCGGCGGAAATGGCTCGGCCGAGGCCGACGCCGGTGGCGGAACCAGTGGTGGAAGATCGGGAGGCAGTGGCGCGGGTGGATCGTACCCGTCAGGAAATACATCCAGCGCGGCCGGCTTTGCGACTTCATCATCGGTTGGCCAGACCTTCGGGAGCAGCGCTGGGAACGGTGGCCTAGGAGGTAGCAGCCTTGTGGGGAGTGGCCGAACGAGCAATGCCGGAGGCGCCAAGGCTTCATCATCCGACCGCATGACCTCCGGTTCAGCGGGAAGCACGCAGAGTGGCGGAGGTGCTACTGGCGGCATCGCCACTCCTGGCGGCCGTATGGGCGGCATCACGAGCGGCGGCGGCACGAGCAGTCGCGCTACCGGAGGCACGGGCGGCATGGGCGGGACCGGCGGCAAGGGATCCGGCGGAATCGTGGCGGGCACCGACATCTGGAACCTGCCCAGGTTCCCCTTGGCCGAAGGGCCGCACACCGCTGATTGGAAGGCCTTGGGCCTGGCCTACTCGGCGCCTCAGTGGTGGCGAGACGCTAAGCTGGGCGCGTGGTCGCACTGGGATCCGCAATCCATGCCCGAGCAGGGCGACTGGTACGCCCTGCGCATGTATCAGAAGGGCCAGGCCGCCTACAGCTATCACATCAGCAAGTTCGGCGACCCGTCGGAGTACGGCTACAAGGAGATCTGCCGGGACTGGGTCATTGACCAATGGGATCCCACTGCCTTGATGGACCTGTACTCTCAGATGGGCGCCAAGTTCTTCATGGCCATGGGCTCGCACCACGACAACTTCGACAACTTTGATTCCACCTACCAGCCCTGGAACTCGGTGAACGTCGGGGTCAAGAAGGACATCGTGGGAATCTGGGAGCCCATCGCGCGCGCGAAGGGACTGCGTTTCGGCATCGGTTTCCACAACACGCCGGCGCGAACCTACGGCCAGTGGATGCCTGCTCGTTACACCAACGGCGACAAGGGACCGTTCGATGCGCTGCTGACCAAGGCGGACGGCAAGGGCAAGTGGTGGGACGGCATGGATCCGGTGGACCTTTACGGTCCCAAGCACAGCGGCGATTGCGCCAATAATTCGTGCAACAACTCGGCCTACGGCACCCAGTTCATGTACCGCGTGGACGACGCCATCAACAAGTACCACCCCGACGTGGTCTACTTCGACGACCACGCGGGTGATTCGCAGGTCGACCTGGGCATCCACATGGGCCTGGGTGCCATTGCGCCGATCATCCTGGCCAACTATTACAACAGATCCCTGACCTGGAAGGACGGCCCGGTGGACGTGGTCATGAACATGAAGGGCGTGGGCGGTCCGTACAACAGCTTCCAAAATAGCGCGGCCATCTTGCCTTACGCCGAGCGCGCCCTGGTCAGGAGCACCGAGGCGGCTACCGAATCTGCGATCAGCGCCTATCCCTTCCAGACCGAGCTCGATATCCAGGGCGGCAACTGGCACTACATGGCTGGCGCGGGTTACACCGGCGCGGCCTCGCTGATCACCATCCTCATGCAAAACGTCTCGCGCAACGGGAGCTTGCTGCTCAACCTGACCCAACACGGCCGCGGCAATCTCGATAGCCAGTGCATCAAGATCGCGCAAGACATCGGCGCCTGGTTGAAGGTCAACGGTGAGGCGGTGTACGCGTCTCGTCCCTTCGAGGTGTGGGGTGACACCACGGTCATCTACACGCGCGCCAAGGGCAACGTCTACGCCACACTCCTCGGCTGGAACGGCGGCGCGATCACCCTGTCGGCGCTCAAGTCGGGTGGGCCCACGCTGGGAACCGTGTCCAAGGTCGAGCTGCTCGGCTCCACCACGGAGATGACATTCGTGCAGAGCGCCGCGGGACTGACCGTTACTCCCAGCGGAACGGTGGCGGCGCTGACCGGGATCTCCGATTCGCAACTGGCGGCGAAGATGCGAACCCTGCGCATCTCCCACAGCAAGAACTGGGTCAACGACGACGACTCAGGCATGTCTTCGCCAGGCTGGCAGCGCAAGGTCGGCCTCACCACGGGCGACTACAACAAGGATCTAACCACCAGCACGACCGTTGGCGACACCTTGACAGCCACCTTCACCGGCACCGGGATCGCCGTCTACGCCCCCAAGGAATCAGGGGCCGGCAAGATCGAAATCAAGATCGACGGAGAAACCAAGGAGGTTGTGGATCTGGCCGCCGCTGGTGCGCGCCAGGCCCAGCAGATGGTTACCGAGATCACGGGGCTGGCCCCCGGACAGCACTTTATCAGCATCATCAATCGTGGCCCTGGGTCGGTCGCGGTAGACGCCATGGTCGTTCGATAGCCTCGCATAGCGACGTTTGCCCTTGTCGTGGGACGCTTCGCTACGCTTGCCGCAGGATTACAGGCGCAGAGCCCCGGCTTGCGGGGCGCCGCGCTTCTCGGTACTCTTGACCTAATGATTCCTCACGCCGAATTCGAACGGGCCATCAATCAGTGGAAGATCCGTCAGCAAGGGGGACAGGTCGTGTCCCAGGTTGAGAACGCCCCGTCGGGTGCGGTCATGAATGAGATGCCGACGGCCAACGCCGAGCCCGCGGCGATGTCCGTCGAGATGTCTTCCGCTGAGACGACCGAGGGGACGCTCGATGATGAAGGCGGTTTCTACAGCGACATGCGTCGCAGCGATTTCGACCCCGAGTAGCCGCGCGTCAGGTGGGAACGGCGCGAGGGCGCGCGAGTGACGCGGCGCCCTGGTCGGCCATCTAGGGCTCTACAGATAAGCCCGGACGCCCAGGCCAAAGTCGATGGCCAGGTCCAGGTAGTCGAAGACGATCATGCCCGGCGCCAACTCGAGGTAGACTTCGAGAAAACTGGGCCTGCGAAAGGTCACCGCCAGGCCCACGGGAACGCGGGCAATCAGCAACAGATCGCGCCCGTTGTCGTCTAGGCCATCAGCCCACACCACGACTCGACCGCCCAGGCCCACGTACCAGTCGAGGCGGTTGGTGCGGTTGAGGATGTTCTCCTGGTAGAGGTAGTCGAGGTGAAGGCTGAGATACGACGCTAGACTGCCGCAGCGGTAGCGGTGGCCGTCGTGGTCGTGGCAACCGCCAAAACCCAGGCCGAAGTCGAAGGCGGTGATGGGGTTCACGAAGACCTTCGCGGTCAGGGCGGTGGGCTCGCCGATTTGGAAGCCGAACCCGTACTGGCGTGCCGTGCCGACCTCGGTGGCTTGGGCGCTTGCCAGGCCCGTGAACGACGCGGTCAGGACAGCGGCGAGGAGAATCAGGCGTTTCATGAGGCGCATTATTACGTTCCGTGCATCAGCGATCCATTCATTTCTCGGCTCGCTTCCGAGGGGCGCACGCAGTAGATCAGGGCGATCTTGAACACGCCTGTCTTCGCATTTTCGCGGCTGGTCCTGCTGCTGGGGTTGGGGGTGCTGGGGTGCCAGGGCAAGTCCGCGCCTCCGCCCGCCGCTCCGGCCTCCCGCCCCTCTTCTCCCGCCAGCGCGACGCCCGTCGCGTCCAAGCCAGCGCCTCCCGTCGCGCCCGCCAAACCGCCCGAGCCCGATCTCGATGCCTTGGACGAGGCCAAGGGGTTGCCGCCCGAACGACGGGCCATTCAAACGGTGGCAGGCCAAGAAAGGGTGGTCGATGCCGAGCAGGCCAGGAAACGCGGCCTGACCCTGGTGGATCTGTCCGACGAGTGGGCGCCCATCATCTTTCATGATGCGAAGGCCGCGGACGGCGCGCTCTTGCCCAACCGTTATCGCTCGGTGTTCCTGGGGCTGGCCAACGATCGCAGCGACGGCGACGGGCGTGCCTTGCCCCCAGGCGCCAAGAATTACCTCGAGCTGTATGGCATCCCACCCTCGCTCTCCGTGCTGCGCGAGCGCTTCCTGGCCGACGCCGAACGCACCTGCGAGGGCACGGTGGACAACGCCCGCCTGCTGGCGGTGGACAGCATCGAGACCTTTGGTCGCTCGACCGAGAAGAAAGAGGCCGCCAAGCACATGTTGCGCGGCAAGCGCCTGGAGGCCGCGCGGGCCAAGATCGAGGTCGCCTCGCTGGAAGAGCTGGTGACCGCCGATCCGCGCTACGCCAACGAGGTGAAGACCCACCTGCGTGTCGAGGCCGAGCGGGCCGCCTTCGCCGAGGTGGAGAAGCGTCTGGTCTGTGAGGGCCTGATGGACGCCGGCAAGCACAGCCCGGGGACCTACGATGCGCCCATGCGGAACGCGGTGCTGGACTTTCAGCAGAAGAACGCGGTCTTCGCCCAGGCCGATCTGACCCGCTCCACGCTGGAGGCGCTCTCTCGTCCCATCTTGGCCAATCACTTCGACACGCTTCGCCGCGTGCTCAGCGAACGGGCGGCCCACGCCGGCGGCTTCATCGAGGACGGCTCGGCCATCGAGGCCATGCCCGAACCCAAGAGAGGCAAGCCGCGCGCCGTGCCCACCTACAAGACGGCCGATGGGAGTTCCTTGCCCGTGCCCGACCTGGTGGGGCAGGCCACGCAGGCCTTACTGGACCGCCTGGGGCTGGCCACGCCCGAGGACGCGCTGGCCTTCTTTCGTCGGCACCCCGCGGGAGATTTCCGATGGTTGCGGGCGGCGGTGCGCTTCCCCGAGGTGCCCGAGTATTACGGCCCCAAGATGGATCTCTTCGCCGAGATCGACCGTGGCGACATCTGGTACGACTTCCCCTACGACAGCAAGGGCAACCGACTGCCGCAGCCGCGCAGGCGTTTTCCCAGCTTCAATCTCTTCGTGCGCTGGCAGGGCGAGAAGGTGCCCCTGGTCAGCTGGCGCACCACCATCGGTGGTTGGCGCACCGAGGTGGCCGGCGACGGCGAGGAGTATTACCGCTACAAGGATTCCGACGTGGGCAAGCGGGTGTGGCGGCACATCGTCTCGGCGCCGGTGTGGTTGCCGCCCACCAGCTCGCCCGTGGCGGGGATGGTGAAGACCAAGTGGGTGGCGGGCGCCTACCCCAAGGTGGTCAACTACGACGAGACGGGCCCCGGCTATCTGTCGGCCTACGGTTTGGTCGCCGGCATCCACGTGCAGGCCAAGTCGCGCGGCGAGCAGGGCATGGCCTACTTCGACAACGGCATTCGCACGCACGGATCGTTCGATTATCTGTCGTTGCGCGGGCGCTTCTCACACGGCTGCCATCGCCTGTACAACAACCTGGCGGTGCGCGTTTTTTCCTTCGTGCTCAAGCACCGCCACGCCAAGGTGCTGGGCCCCATGGCGCTGAATTTTCGTCGCGTCTTCTATGTGGACGGTGAGGTGTACGAGATGCGTCTGCCCACGCGCGGCTTTTACTTCGAACTGGATCCGCCCCTGCCGGTGGAGACGCTGAAGGGGAATATCGCGGGCAAGCTCGACCGCCCCATCACCGATTACGTGCCCAAGCCGGGCGTGACCTACCCCAACAGCGACCCGCCCAAGGCGGGGGGTGGACCCGAGAGCAAAGCGGGCGGCGGACGTGCCGAGCCCGCGACAGAGGGGAGGGCGCCATGAGACGCATCGTCTTGGCCGTGCTGCTCGCGTCGGCGTGCGACCGCTCGACGCATGCGCCGTCCACAACCGCCAGCGCGGCCGCCCCGGTCGCGCAAGAGGCGACAGCGGTTGCGGCGGTCGTCAGTCAGCCGCCCGTCAGCCAGCCGCCGGCTCGCCAGCCCGAGTCCGCGCCCAGCGCGCGCCGCCCTCCCGCGCCAGAGGAATTGCAGAGCGAGGAGCGCGAGGCCAACCCGACATCGGAGAACGTGACGCTGATCCTCAACATCACGCCGCCGGTCAAGGCGGTGGTCATGTGGGGCGCCAAGCCGATGGCCAAGGTGTCGCCTGACAAGTCCAGCATCGAGCTGCAACGCCCGCGCGGCTCGGGGCCTCTGGATCTCGAAATTCGCGCCGACGGCTTCCTTCCGCACCACACGCGCTTGTACTCGGATCGCAACGACAAGGTGAACGTGCGTTTGGTGCGCGAGGCTGATGCCCCAGGACTCTTCGGCTACCGTAGTCCCGCGGCAGCCTCGACGGCCAAAGCCAAGAAGTGATTGCGCCCTCTTCGTGACGGCAGTGTCGCCGCCGTACGACTGCGGCGGCGGATTTTCTTCGACGCTGGTGAAACGAAATGGTCCGGCGCTTGCTCCTATTCTCGGCCTGTTCTTCTGGAGGCTTCGCGATGTCGAGAATCCACGATTTGACTCCCCATCTCCGTCAGGATGCTGACTTCTCCCTGGCAGAAATGTCCGATTTCCGTCACTCCTCCGACACCAGCATCTCCGTTGCGGAGCGCCTCTCATGACGGGAGGTTTCGCCATCATCCCTGACGGCTACCAACATCCGTCAGCATTGTTCACGGATCTGGAGGCCGCCATGAACTGGGGCCTCGAGACCTATGGGGGCGGTGCCTTCAGGATTCTTTGGCTCGACGTGATGACGGTCGAGCACGAGAACAAGCGCCGGCCAGTCGCCGACCAGAAGGATTAGGCCTCCACCCTTCAGCGGCGCTTGCCGAGGGCCTTCTTCTTGGCCGGCGCGGCGCGCTTGGCGGAGGCACGCGGCTTGGCGGCCGGTGCTTTCGCCACGGGAGCGGCCGGTGCTTTCGCCACGGGAGCGGCCGGTGCCACGGGAGCGCCCTTCTCCAGACTCTCCAGGCGTTCGCGCAGGCGGTTGGATTCCGCGCTCAGACGCTGCACCTCTTCCGACAACTTGCGCAGCTTTTCGTCGGGGGTGCCTTTCTCGCGCAGGTTGGCGATGGCTTCACGCAGGCGTCGCTTGGTGCGGCCATCCAGTTCGGCCTTGAGGGCGGTCTCCAGGGCCGGGATGGCCCGCATATCGCCGAGCAGGCTCAAGGCCGCGGCGGCGTCGAGGCGCACGCGGAAATCGGGATCGGCCAACCAACCCTCGCAGCGCTCGCGCGCCCGGCGTACGTGCTTGGTCCCCTCGGCCAAGCGACCCAGCGCGGATACGGCCGCGCGTCGGGCTTGCACCGAAGCGCCGGCGGCAAAGGCCTCTTCCACCAAGGGAATGGCCGCTTCGTCGCCGGTCGCGCCCAGGCCCTCGATGGCGCGGGCGCAGATGACGTCTTGATAGGCGGGGCGCGAGAGCAGTTTGGGCAGCACCAACAGGGCGCGCGGCGAGCGGGTGCGGCCCAGGGCCAGGGCGGCCACGGACTCGACGAAGCAACTCGGGTCGCCGCCCAGGGCCCAGTCCTCGAGCAGCTCGGCGGCACGCACGTTGCCCGGCACATGGTTCACCACGAACTCGCCCAGGGCCGCGGCCACCGCGCGCCGGACCTTGGGGCTTTGTTGCGCACGCGCCTTGAGCAAGGCGTCCAGGGCATCCTGCCTCCGCGTCTTGCCGAGCGCGGTCGCGGCCGCCGAGCGCACCGCCCAGAAGGTATCGTTTTCCAGGGCGGCGGCCAGGGTCACCACCACGGCCGGCTCGGGCATGTCAGCCAGGGCTCGGGCGGCCAGCACGCGGTCCACGCCCAGACTGGCGGCCTGCAGCTGGCGCTCCCACAGCGCGCGCGGTTTCTTCATCTTGATGCTCTTGAGCACGACGTCGCCGGGATCGAACACCACCTGGCTGGGACGTCCCGGCAGGCGAATCTCGAAGGCGTGGGTGCGCTGGCTGACCACGACGGTCTCGTCGAACTCCTTGCCGTCGACCTCGAGGCGCAGCTTGGTCGTGAATCGGTAGGTGCGCTCGCACGACTGCTTCTGCTCCAGACGCAGGGTGCCGACGTTCTTGTCGGCGTCCCACTCCCAGCTCGCCTCCAGCTCGGGGTGCCCGGGGGTGCCGACCCACTGATCGAAGAACCAATCCATGCCGCGGCTGGTGGCCTGCTCGATGGCGCGCGCCAGATCGCGTGTCTCGACCGAGCCACGCGCGTGGCGTTCGGCGTACAGACGGATGGCGCGCCAGAAGGCGTCCTCGCCCAGTTCGTGGCGAAGCATGTGCAGGACCCGGCCGCCCTTTTCGTAGAGGTGGCGGTCGAAGATGTCGATGGGCTCCTCGTATTGCCGGGTGAGGATGGCGCGTTGGTAGCTGCCGGCTTCGCTCAGGTAGGCATCGAGATCGCCCAACAGCTCCACGTCCGCTTCGTCGCGCCCGCGCGCGTGATCGCGCCACACGTACTCGAAGTAGGTGGCGAAGCCTTCGTTCAGCCAGGCCTCGGGCCATTCGCGGCAGGTGAGGAGATCGCCCCACCACTGGTGCGCCAGCTCGTGCGACACCAGCGCCTCGACGTCGTGGTCCAGGGCCGCGCGCGCGTCCACGATGGCCTCGGACATCAGGGTGGTGGCGGTGGTGTTCTCCATGCCGCCGAAGATGAAGTCGTGCACGTAGATCTGGCTGTAGCGGCTGAAGGGGTAGCGCACGCCGATGCGGCGGGAGAAGAAGTCGATCATCTCGGGCGTGCGGGCCAGGCTGCGGCGCGTGTCCTCCTCGCGACCCTTGGGCGCGTAGTAGTAGACGTCCACCCCGGTCTCGGGCGCGCGTTCCTTGATCTCGGTGAAGGCCCCGCACGCCAGCGTGACCAGGTAGGGCGAATGCGGGACATCGAGCACGTAGTGCCAGCAGGTGCGGCCATCGGGCAGGTCGGTCTTCTCGGTCAGATCGCCGTTGGACAGCACGGTCAGGCCGGTCTCGACCGTGCAGAACATCTCGCTGGTGGCTTTCTCCACCGGCATGTCGATGCACGGCCAGTAGTGGCGCGAATCATCGTCCTGGCCCTGGCTCCAGCACTCCAGCGGGCGATCGGGGTGGGTGGCGTCCGGGCCCACGAAATAGAGGCCGCGGCGTGGCCTGCAGTGGTACTGCACGGACAGGGTGAAGGTCTGGTCGCGCTGGAAGCTGCGGCCCAGAGAGACGCGTAGGAGCGCCCCGTCGTAGTCCAAGCTCGCGGCCGGTTGCCCATCCACGGTCACGCGATCGATGGTCATGTCCACCGCGTGCAGCTCGACCCGGGTGAGGTCATCGCGCCGGACCACCAGCGACAGGCGCGATTCGCCGGTCAGCGAGCGCTCGGCCAGATGGGGCTCGAGGCTGAGCCGCACGTGGGCCACGGTGACCGGGCGGTCGGGGACGTAGTGGAAGGCCGTTCCAGGGAGCGCGAAGGTCTTGGGCATGGCGGAAAGTTAACGCGAAAGACGCGGCCCGTGCCAGTGTCGCCTGTTCTTCCTGCTATACCTTGCCTCGTGCAAGCCGCGCCGAAGCCCATTCGTCACAGCGCCTTCATGGCAGGGCTCTCGCCTGCCCAGATCTATGCCGTGGTGGTGGATTTTGCCGCCTACCCGCGGCTGTTTCCCGAGCTCAAACAGACCAAGGTCCTGAGCAGCACGGGGCAGAAGGTCCAGGTGGAGTTTCGCGGCACCATGGTCCTGCCCTTCCGGTACGTGCTGGATTTGCACTGCGACGCCCAGGCGGGCAGCGTGACTTGGACCTACGTCGAGGGAGAGATGGTGAAGAACTCGATCGGGAGCTGGCGGTTTACGGCCGAGGGGGACGGCACGCGCATCGACTACGAGACCTCGCTGCACATCGAAGCGCCGCTGCCCGGCTTCATCTTGCGCAAGATCACGGACGGCTTGCTGACGCTGTCATTGCCCGCGATGTTTGCGTCTGTGGAGCGCGAGGCGCGCAAGCGAAGCAGCGCGGGCTGACACCGAGTGGCGCCGTCGCTCTCTTGAGTTCTTAAGGGATGATGATGTCGACGGGCCGGCAGGCGATGGTGCCGTCGCTGGTCAGGTAGGCCTCTTGGCCTGGCGGGCACTGGTCCTGTGGCGCACACACGATGCTGCCGTCCTTGGCCCGCAGTGGGGTCTGGCCTTCAGGGCAGCCGGTGTTCGGCGGGTTGGTGGTGCTGGGTGGGGTGCCGGCGTCGGGTGAGTTGCCGGTCTTGGGCGGCGTGCCGGTGGTGGGGACGCAGGTAATGGCGCCTTCGCTGGTCAGGACCTGCTCTTCGGTGATCGCGCAAGTGGGCGGGACGCTGGTGACGGGGACGCAGGTCGCGGCGCCTTCGCTGGTCAGGAATTCCACCGTGCCAGGACCGCAGCCGTCAGGTGGCGGGGGGCAGGGGCCCGGAATGACGGTGATGGTGTTGCTGCTGGCCTTGGAAGGCGAGGCATGGACGTACGAGACGTTGACGCCGCCGAAGCCGGAGGTGCCGAAGGCCGCGGCGTCGACCCAGACCTCGTAACGAACCCGGAAGTCCCAGTTGGGGGTGGCTGAGTTGGTCGACCATTGCTCGTCGGTGCTGGGCGAGTTGACCCGGCAATCGCCGCCGCAGGCGGAGCTTTCGCAGTAACCGCAGCCGCCCAGGTTGCGCGCCAGCGAGGATGAGGAGCCGAGCACCCAACGCGGGTCGCCGATCAGCATCTTGCCGTCACCGCCGGTGACACCCAACGACGAATAGCCGCAGGCCGGTGCGCTGTCGATGCCGACGTAGTCGATCTTGAGCTGGGCGACCATCACCTTGTTGTTGTCGAAGAGCTCCAACTCGGCGTGGTCGCTGCCCAGGAGGTCCTTCCAGGTGTGGCCCTTGTCGCCCCAACCGATGGCGTTTTCGCCGTAGGTGTTGTCGACGAAGGATGGATCGAAGGTGATGCGGAAGCGGTAGTAGTCCTGGCCACCCGCGGTCTCGTGCAGGTACTCGACCATGGCCGCCGGCTTGCCGGAGGCGACGGTGAAGGCGCCACCAAAGGCGCACAGCACGCCTTGCACGACGTTGGTGGGATTCGAGCTGGCGCTGGTGGCGCAGGTCCCGGACTTGCTGGGGCACTCCAGCGCGCTGGCGGGCGTACAGCCGGGGGCCAGCGGAGACGCGCCCACGTTGCCGCCGCCCGTGAAGGTCACGGGCGCCGTGCCGCCCACCGGAACGCCGATCAGGGTGACGCCCGGGTCATTGCCCTTGTCGCCTCCCTTGGGCTTGTCGGTGGGCGCCGCGGGGCCGGGTCCGGGCTTGGCCACGCCGGCGTCAGCGGCGGTGCCCTTCGGGCCGGTGTCGGTGCCTGCCACCAGGCAGAAGGGTGGGGCGCACACGGTGGCGGCGTCCGGGCTGCTGGCGAACTTGTTGCCCGACAGGCCGTCGGAGCTGCAGCCCCAGACCGACCAGCAGGCGAGGGCAAGCGATGCGCTGGCGAATGGGCGATGTGTTCTCATGAGTGTCCTCTCGATTTGTCAGTAAATGATCTGGGTGTGACAGCCGACCGATACGCGTAGCTGACTGCCCGAGGCCGAGACCTGCTGGCAGCTCGTGTCGCACAGGCGAATGGAACGGGCTTGCGTGGGATCGTCGTAGTACCAGCCGCCCACCTGCGGGCTGCAGGCGGCCGCGGAGGTCACCATGCCGATGGTGGTCATGGTGCAGTTGCCGTCCGCATGGACGACGTTCACCGTGTTGAGGTCCAGCGAGACGCCGGAGGGTTGCGGGAGCTGGACGGCGCACGGGATGTGGGCGTCGCTGCGAATGCTGTTGAGGGCCTGCAGGATCTCCGCGCCACCCCCGCTCTCCACCAGATAGGCCTGCTTGCTGCCGCCGGCCGCCGCGATCTGGTTGAGGTTCTGCAGCGAGGGGCCCACGCCGAGGACGTAGGTGCGGATCTTGGGCGAGCCGCTGTTGCACTCGCTGGCGGCGGAGATCGCGTCCTGCAGGGTCGGGTTGCAAGTCCCCTTGGGCGAGGTGAGGGGGGCTTGCGGCTCGCCATCGGTGACGAGAAGGACCACCAGCTCGTGGCCCGCACGTGACGTGGCGACCTGACGGGCATAGCGACAGGCCCCGCGCAGGGCCGCGCCCGTGGGGGTCTCGCCGGTGGGCGTGGCCGCATCCAGGGACGAGAGCAGCGCGCTCGCCGCGCCCGGCAGCTCCTGCACGGACACCGAAGGCTGGGCGTAGTCGTCGGGGTTGCACGAGGTGCACGCGCACGAGAGCGGCTGGGTGCCGAAGTACCCGATGCCCACGCCGAGCCCCGCGCTCTCGGGGGCCTGGAGGAACTGTTTGATCGCCCCCCTGACCGCGTCCATGCGCATGGTGGCGCCGTCGTCCTTGGTGGCCATCGAGCCCGACTCGTCGAACATGATGAAGATGTCCAGGCCCACCGGGTTGCCGCTGTAGAGCGAGCCGACGCACCCGCCGCTGATGGCCTGCGCCGGGCAACGCTCGAAGTCCTGGATGGAGGTCCCCGTCTGTCCGGAAGTCACGCCGGAGAGTGGCGAGGTGCCGGACAGCGAGCCGCCCGTGGCCACGTTCAGGGGGGGCTTGGCCACGCCCGCGTCTTGGCCCCCCGCCGTATTGCCGACGGGATCGGGTCCGCTGCATGCCAACGAGAAGACCGCCGAAAGGATTGCTGTTCGCTTCACTTTGCGCTCCTGACGGTATAGAGGAGCGGCCCCGTGGAATGGTTAGGTGGGTGGGAAGGCTATCGCAGGCAGCGGGGCGGGAAGCCTCCGCACACCGTCGACCAGCAGTCGGTGGCGGCGGTGCATGGGGCGCCGTCGGGGGCGATGGTGTCCCGGCACGCGAGCCGGCCCGACAGGCTGGGAGCGCACACGCCGGAGCAGCACTCGCTCGCCATGGCGCAACGACGGCCGGTTTCCCGGCAAGCCCCGTCCCTGGCGCATCGCCCCGCCTGGCACACCGTCCCTTCGCAACACTCGTCTTCTTTCTTGCAGGACTCGCCGGCGGCTTTGCATCCGCGCTGGTCGGCGCAACGGAGCACGCCCTCGGGAATGCTGCGGCACAGCCCCGAGCAGCAGTCTTCGTTGGACTGGCAACGCTCTTCCTTGCGGAAGCAACCGCCCGCGCCCTGGCAGCGCCCGTCGTATCCACACACGCCCGAGCAACAGGCCTTGGCATCCGGGCAACGCTCGCCCATCACCTTGCAGCCGGGCAGCGGCTTGCAGGTGGCCGCGCCGGTGGGCGTGGGCTGGCACAACCCGGTGCAACAATCGGTGGCGTTGCTGCAGGTTTCGCCCGCCATCCGGCACCCCCGGTAGAGGGCGCAGGCGAGGACGCCTTCCTCGACGGCGTCGCACGCCCCCGAGCAGCACTCGGGGCCATTGGCGCAGGTCTCTCCCGCCGGGCGACACTCGGGCTTGGGGCCGGCGCACTTGCCCGCCGCGCATTCGCCGGAGCAGCAGTCGCTGGAGGTGCTGCAGGTTCCTTTGTCTGAAACACAACGGCTGCCACCGCAGGTGCTGTTGGTGCAAGCCAGGCCGCAGCAGGCGCCCGCCCGCCCGCACGCCATGCCCTCGCTGTCGCAACCTAGCGAGGAGGCGCAGGCGAGCTGGCCGCTGCTGTTCTGCTGACATAGGTACGAGCAGCAGTCCTCGGCGCGTTCGCAGGCCGCGCCTTCACCGGCGCACAGGGCGTGACCGCATGTCCCCTCACTGCACGTGCCCGAGCAACAGTCTTCGGGGCCCGCGCAGGCGGCGCCGTCAGCGAGACAGAAGGCGAGAGGCGTGGAGCTGGCCAGTTCGACGTCGCGCACGCATCCCATCGCGGTCAGGGCCGCGATCACGAGGACGGTCTGCCAGGGACGATGGGTCATCATTCAGCGCGGGCTGGCGCTTCGGACAGAATACGCCGAGCCCGTGCCGCCGCCAGTCCACGCGGATGGTGTTCCAGATAGCGCTCGGCGCTCGCGCGCGCCTCGGCGCTGCCCGGCTTGGCGAGATCCATGAGAGCGGCCAGCGCCTCCTCGGCCAGCGCGCCTCGCGGGTTGGCGGACAGGGCTTGCTTGAAGCTTTGACGTGCTTCCGCCTCGCGCCCGAGGCTGCGTTCCAGCAGGGCGGCCGCGTAGAGCGCGTTCTGGCGCATGGCCCGCGTGGCGCCCGGACGGTTGAGAGCGCGGTAGGCGGCCACCGCGGCCTCGGTGCGCCCCGCCTGGCGCAGGGCCTCGGCGCGCAGGTAGCCCAGGTCGTCCAGACAGCGCGGCTCGGTGGGGCAGCGGCGGGATTCCACCAGGGCCTCGTCGACCAGCTCGACCGCGCGGACAGGATTGCCGATGCGCATGACCTTGCGGGCCTGGCCCGTGGCCTCGCTGCAATGGGAGACCAGGCAGGGCCGCGTCTCGGGGGCGACCGCGGGCGTCTCGACGGGCGGTGGCGGCGCGGGGAGCAACTGGAAGGTCTCGCCCGCTTTGACCGAGAAGGGTTGGGGTACGCCATCGCGGAAGGCGGCCACCTCGCCCTGCTCGACGTGCACGTACGAGCCCTGGTTCGTGTAACCGATCACGAAGCGCGTTCCGCGCACCTCGATGCGGCCGTGGGCTGTGGCCACCACGAAGGTCTCGTCGGTCGCTCGATGCGAGATCTCCACCTTCAGACGACCGCTGTCGAGCCGCAGGCGCGGGTGTTGGGAGCTCCCGACCAGGGCCATGCGGCCAGGGCCCTGCAAGCGCACACCGGCCTGACGACCGACGACGAAGGTGGCCTCACCCTGGTCGGCGATCTCCAGCGTGCCCCCCGAGGCCATGGCGGCCCCCGGGCTCAGGTTCGCGCCCGACAGGGTCACGTGGCCCCACATGGTCTCGATGCGGGCCAGGGGTCGCGGGGTCGACAGGCGCGAAGCCACGGCGCCGATGCCCAGGGCGAGTGCCAGCCCCGCCGCCAGGGCGAACCACAACGGCCGTCGATGGGGACGCGGGGACTTGACCTCCATCTGGCGCAGGATCTCGTTCTCCATCCGGCGCTCGGCCAAGGCCGAGGGCTCTTCGATGGGCAGGCCGCGCAAGCGGGGCAGGGCGCCGTTCCAGGCCGCGAAGACCTGCTGGCAGTGCGGACAGAGCGCCAGGTGGTCCTGCAACTCGGCTTGCATTGCCGGGGTCGTGCGGCCGTCGGCGTTCTCGAACAACAGCGCCTGCGCTTTCTTGCACGCGTTCATGGCGTTGACTCCCATTGCAGATAGTGAACCAAGCAAGGATCGCGACGGGCCTGGCGCTCGATCTCGATGCGGGCATCGTGAACGCGCACCTTGACCGCGCCGACGCGGACGTCGAGCATGGCCGCCACCTCCTCGAGACTGTGCCCTTGCAGGACGTGCAGGACAAAAGCCGCGCGACGCTTCTCCGACAGCGAGGCCAGGATGGCATCGAAGCGGGCCAGGGCCTGGCGGGCCTCCGACGATTGTTCAGGCGAGACGCCCGAGCCTTGGTCGGGGGCCAGGTCGAGAGGGACGGTGGGCAGCCGAGCTTGTTGGGCGTGGCGCAGACTGGTGCGCACGGCGATGCGCCCCAGCCAGGTGTAGAAGGCCGAGTCGCCGCGGAAGCTGGGCAGGGATCGAAAGGCCTGGGTGAAGACGATCTGCACCAGGTCGTCGATGTCGCCGTGGGGCCCCACCAGCCGGCGAACCAGGCCGTGTACGCGGCGGACGTACAAGCGGAAGAGCGCCCGGTAGGCATTCGCATCCCCGTTTTGGGCGCGGCGCACATAGCTGACGACGTCGTCTTCATCGCAGCCGGCGCCAAGGGTGTCTGGTGCAGGCTCCACACTTGATAATGTGGCGAAGCGCGCGCAAAAAGTTAGCTCGGCCGGCGAGAAGTCCGGGACGTCCCGCATCATCGACCCCCGTAGGCCAGCCCCACCTCGATCACCCCGAGCGCCCTGGCCGAAGGCAGGACCATCTGACCGTCGACCCGGTAACGCGCATCGGCCAGCGTGGCCAAGAGTGAGAACTGGGCTTGCAGCCGCACAGCCCGCGCGATGGCGAAGCCCAAGCCGGTGCTGCCCCCCACCCGCGGCGAGAGCGTGGCGTCGGAGCTGGAGACGATGTCCGGCGACTCGGCCGACACGCGTCGAATGGCCGCGTGGCCGACCGCGTCCACCCAGCCGGACCATGTGCCTTGGTGCCAATCGAACCCGGCGGCGAGCATGATGGGCAACTCCCTGGTCGTCACGTCGATGCCGTTCACGCGCGTGGATTGCTCAGACTCGAGGGTGGCGCCGAGCAACACGTGCCAGCGTTGCCCCAGGTTGAGCCCGGCCGCCAAGCGCAGCCCCTCGCGAACCGGTCCGGCCGAGGGCAGGAGCACGGCGAATCCCGCCTGCAACAAGAGTCGCTCGTGCGGGCTGTCCGTGGCGGCCGTCTCTTGCACCCCTATGGGCTCCACGGGCAGGGCAGGGGACGATTTGCGCGCCAGCAGCGCGTGGACTTTCAAAGCCGCGCTTCGGTAAAGATCCTCGCTGCGCATGGCCCGCGGCATGCGGCTGAGGATGGTCTCCTCGCCGTCGAGCAAGACCAACTCGACCTCATCATCGGTGGTGCCCAGACGCCGCAGGGAGATTTCCACCACCCCAGGCGTCGCCAGGCTCTCGCGTCCGGCAGGCTCGGGCGCCAGCTCCACCTCGGCGCCTTCGACGTAGATGCGAATCGCCTCGGCCAGCCGTTCGACCGAGAGCGGGGGCTCGGCCGAGACCCGCAAGAGCGCCGCCTGGGCAGAGCCCGCGAGCAACGAGCAGACGGCGAGCACGACCCAACGGATCATCACGAACAATCCTACACCTTACAGGAGACGGAGCCGGAGGGGATTCACAACCGAGGACACAGAGCGGGCTGTGCCCGCAACCCAACCCGGAACGTCGTGGTCGTAAACGTGGTCGTGGTCGTGGCCGTGGCCGGACACTTTCATTCGTTTACGACCACGGCCACGACCAGGGCCACGGCCACGGCAATACCCCCGGAAGATCGGTCCTCTGTGGTGAATGTCCGGACGGCACCCCACGGTCTTCTTGCGGTCGTTCATTCGGGCGGTGTCTCGGTCAGCAGCAGGCGTGCGCGATCCAGGTTCGCCACCATGCGGGCCTGGCGGCCGTCCGCTTCGATGGCCGCCAACAGATTCGTCGCCATCGAGGTGTAGCTCGGGCGATCGATCTCACCCAGCAGCAAGCGCGTGCGCAGGAACACGAAGGCGGTTTGCACCACGTCGGACAGGCAGTATTGGCGCAGGATCTCGATCTGACCGGCGCGGTACAGCCCCTCGACCTGGCTGCCGTCCAGGCCCTCTTCCTTGCCGGGCAAACCGATCAGGCGCGCGGCCCCATGCAGGCTGGCCATGCGAGCCGCGCCGAAATCCGCCAGGTAGTCGCCCAGGTCCCAGTGTCCCTCGGCGCTGAAGCGATAGCGGAACCCCGGGTCGCGGTAGTACCAGGGCACGGCCGTAGCGTAGGCTGCGCAACATCAAGACCGGCAGGTCGAAGCCGCGGCCGTTCCAGGTCACCAGGCGTGGCTTCCACTTGCCCATGAACTCCGCAAAATCGGCGAGCATGCCGGCCTCGTCCTTGGCCTCGCCGATGGTTCCCATCTTCTTGCAGACCATGTTCTCGTCCAGCCACATGACCCCGATGACCACCGGTTTGCACGCAAAGAGCGGAGGGAAGGGGCGTTCCATGCCCGGCTGCGGTTGTGGCGGCGTGTACAGATCGGAATCGGGGATGGTCTCGATGTCGAGCACGAGATGCGTGGACGCTGGCATGGCGGCCGATTGTACCGAAGAACCATGGGTTGCGCGGACGACATTGCGCGTGCACACGTCAAGGCCAGCGGTTAGTGTGAAGGCAAAGGCCATGGCGAAACCCGATGCACCCCAGCCAGGACCTCCCGTGGAGGGATCCTCTTTGCGTCAGGTGCGGTTGGCTCAGCTTCGGACCAAGGCCGTCCGCTGGGCCATCAGCAAATCGATCTTCGGTGCCGTGTTCCTGATTGGCGCCCTTGCCTACGCGTTCGGGCCCGAGCGGAATACGGCGACCAGCCGCATGTGGATGACCCTGTTGGTGGTCCTGTCCACCTTCAACGTGGGGCTGGGCCTGCACACCTTCTCGCGGGTCAGCCACAAGGCTCGGCGCCTCTGGTGGGTGGCCACCATTCTTTGGGGCGTGCTGGCCACGGGTTTGGTACGAATTCTCCTCACGAGGTAAGCATGGCTAGCACGGTTCCCCCCGACAGCGTCGCCCCGGTGGTGCTCATCACCGGTTGTTCCAGCGGCATTGGTCTGCTGACCGCGGTTCGTTTTGCCCGTGCAGGGTATCGGGTGTTCGCGAGCATGCGCGATCCCGCGCGCGGCGCAGCCTTGGTGCAGCAGGCGGCCCAGGAAGGTTGGTGGCTGCGTGCCCCGGCCCTGGATGTGACCCGGGACGATTCGGTGGCCGATGCGGTGGCGGGCGTGCTGGAGGAGACCAAGGGGCGCATCGACGTGCTGGTCAACAACGCCGGCTACCTGGTCATCGGGCCGGTGGAAGAGACCACGCCCGACGAGCTGCACGCTCAGTTGGATACCAACGTGGTCGGGGTGCTGCGCACTCTGCGGGCGGTGTTGCCGGTCATGCGGGCCCAACGCCGGGGTTCGGTGGTCAACATCAGCTCGGTTCTGGGACGCGTGGTGGTCCCCGCCAACGGCATCTACCAGACCTCCAAGTGGGCGCTCGAGGCCCTGACCGAAACCCTTCGTTACGAGCTGCGACCCTTCGGCATCCGCGTGACATGCGTCGAGCCGGGGCCGTTCAAGACGGAGATTCGCCAGAATCAGGTGCGCACGGGACGTGAGTTGGCGGAAGGCTCGCCCTACTGGTGGATGGTCGACAGCTACCTGCAGTCGTCCGGCCGTCTGCGCCGGGGCAAGCCCGAGAAGGTGGCCGAGGTGATCTTCCGCGCCGCCAGCGCCGCGCACCCGCGCCTGCGTTGGTCGGTGGGCGCGACCTCCACCATCAGCTGCAACATGCGCCGCCTGATCCCCGACCGGTTGTACGAGCTGGGCGTGCGCTGGATGCTCAGAAAGTCGTGAACGCCACGGCGCCCATGGCGTCGGGGGCGACCATCGGGGCCAGGCGCAACGACGGGCCCCGGGCGTCAGCCACGCTGGACGAAGGCGACGCGATGTAGGCGCGATAGAAGAGGAAGGCTGACGTGGCCAGGAGCGCGCCGCCAGCGCCGTAGCCAATCCATTGATAGATCTGATAGCGGTCGGCGCTCTTCGTGGTCTTCTTCACCCAATCGTACTCGTCCTGGGTGAGGTCAGGGGCCACCTTGCCGTTGATGTCGCACAAGACGCCCGGCGTGTCGGGAACGCACTTGAAACGGCGTTTAGGGTCCAGCATGTCGTTGGCGTCCTTGATGAGGAGGCTGTAGCGGATGCCGACGCCGATGCCGACGAGCCCACCGGCCAGGGTCGCCCACGCGGCGATCTTGGTGCCCAGGCGGTCCTCCGCACGAGAGATCGGCGGCGCTTCGAAGCTGGGGGCCGGCTCGGGCGCGGTCTCGGTCGGGGCCGTGGCGACTTCGGCTCTCTCGCTGCGCGCCTCGGCCACCATCTCGATGGTGATCTCACGACTGTCACCCGAGGCCAGTGTGAGGGTCTTCTTGACCGTCTGGTATCCCGGCTTGCTGACGCTGATCTCGTGCTTGCCGGGGGCCACGCCCGAGATGCCCAGCCCGGTGGCGCTGATCACCCCGATGCCCACGTCATCCAGAGAAACCTGCGCGCCCACCACGCCGCCCTGGATGTGCAGGGTCCCGGGCAGTGATTGACCGGTCAGGGTCGCGATCCATTTCTGGGCCGGGCCACGCAGACCAGCGGAAGTCGCCTGGGGGCGCGCGAATTGGTCGGTGGTCCAAGACTCGACGACCTCCTTGTCGGCGTCCAGAAGCTTGAGGGTCAGGCTGAAGCTCTCGCCGCCGGCCTTTCTCAGCGATCCGAAGAGCAGGCGGGAGGCGCCCAGGCTCTTGGCGGCCTGGCCCATGCACGGGGGCGCCTCGTCGGAACAGGAAAAGACCAGCTTGACCTCGACCAGATCGCGGCCTTGCACCAGTCGGTAGCCCGGGGTCAGGGACATGCGTTGGCGAAGCGCATCGGTGGTGGCCGTGGCGACCGACTCCGGCACACCCTCGCTGGCCTCGATACCCAACACGGCTACGCTGGTCTCCGCGGCCCGCGCCTGGCTGGAGAGCAGGCCCGCGCCCACTCCGGCCAGCAGAGACAGAAGGACAGAGATCCTAGACGAAGGTTTGTGCATAGGGAGAGGATGTTTTCTCAGGGGCACGTCCTTGTCAATGGCGTTGGGGCCCTTACAAAAGTATCCGGCCGATAGGCGCGCCTTGGCGAGGAGATGGGGCCGACCACGCGCGGCTCGCTGGTCAGGCCCTGGCGTGTTAGCGTATCGGCCTGCGGACAAGCACCATGCGCATCGGCGTTTCGGCCAAGATATTCCTCGCGTACGCCGTCCTGCTGAGCGTGTTTGGCGCCAACAGCCTTTTCACCCTGATCTACCTGCACCGCGGTCGTCAGGAACTGGCTGCCAACCAGAGACGGCTGGAGGTGCAGGTGGCCATTGACGCCGCGCTGCGGTCGCTGGAGGACTTCTCGCTCTCGCGCACCAACTACAGCACGGCCACGTCGCAACGCCTGACCAGCCGGGTGGCCGCCCAGAACGGCATCGTGTCCGCGCGGCAGAATTTGCGCGATGCCTTGAGCGCGGTGGACCTGTACCTGTCGAGCGAGCCCAATCCCCGCCGGCAGAGCGAGTTCGGCGACTACCGCCGCGACATCATCGAGATGGAGGCGCGCGTGGTGGCGGTGGCGGCGGACCTGGGCGCGAGCGATCCCGCGGCGCGCGCGGACGGCGAGCGTCAATCGGAACGCAGCCTGGCCAATCTCCTGTCCAGCTTCCATCGCCTCAAGACCAACCTGCGCGGTCGAGGCAATCAGGTCGCGGCCGAGCTGGCCGCCAACGAGCGTCGCGCGGTGGACACCGCCCTGATCCTGACCGGACTTGGGTTGGTTCTGGCGGTGGGCGCGGCCTTGCTGGTCCTGCGCACCCTATGGCCCCTGCGGGTGCTGCGCGAGCACGCGCGCCAGATCGCGGGGGGCGATTACGGGCGGCGCAGCGGTGTGAGCTCGCACGACGAGATCGGCGATCTGGCACGCGAGTTCAACGCCATGGCCCACGCCATCGAGGAGCGCGAGCACAAGCTGATTCGCTCCGAGCGTCTGGCCACGGTGGGACGCATGGCCGCCCACATCACGCATGAGGTGCGCAACCCGCTGGCTTCGGTGGGGCTGTATCTGGAGTTGCTGTCGGACGAGATCGACGAGGGCAAGACCGAGGCGCGCCGGCTGGTCACCTCCCTGTCGAACGAGGTCGATCGTCTGAGCGAGATCACCGAGACCTATCTGCGCTTCGTGCGGCTGCCCAAGCCCAAATTGGAGCGCGAGGATCTGGGCGCGCTGGCCAGCTCGGTCATGGAGTTCTCGCGGGGCGAGCTGTCGCTGGCGCAGATCAAGCTGGACCTGGTCATTGCGCCCGAGTTGCCCGAGGCGCTGGTAGACGAGAGCCAGATTCGCCAGGCCTTGCTGAACCTGGTGCGCAACGCCAAGGAGG
>CAZHUY010000034.1:0-36958 GCA_964535465.1 uncultured Myxococcales bacterium | reverse complement strand
GATCGCGGCGAACAGTGCGACGACCACAACATGAGCCCAGGTGACGGTTGCACCGGGTTGTGCACCCTGGAATCCGGATACGCCTGCCCCGCCGCCGGTGGCGCGTGCACCAAGACCTGGGTGTGCGGCAACGGCATCGTCGATCCGGGCGAGGCCTGCGACGATAGCAACCAGACCGGCGGCGATGGCTGCTCGGCCGACTGCTCCACGGTCGAGCCGCGCCATACCTGCCCCAAGGGCGCCAACAACGTGGGCGGCCCCTGCGTCAAGGCGCCGGAGAACGTGTGCGGCAACGGCCTGCTCGGCCTGGGCGAGGAATGCGACGACGGCAACAAGAACGACCTGGATGGCTGCTCGGCCACCTGCTTGACCGAGGCCGGCTACACCTGCGCCACGCCGGGCAAGGCCTGCACGCTCATCGAATTCTGCGGTGACGGCAAGCTGAGCCTGGCCCTGAAAGAGGCGTGTGACGACGGCAAGAACGAGGGCGGTAAGGGCTGCAGCCCCACCTGCACCGTCGAGCCCGGTTACGTCTGTCCCTTGCCCGGACAGCCCTGCGTGTCGACGGCAACGTGCGGAGACGGAAAGATCGCCAACACCGAGCAGTGCGATGATGGCAACGCCCTGGCCAACGACGGCTGCGGCGCCACCTGCCTGATCGAGGCGGGCTGGACCTGCCCGGTGGTGGGTGCGGCCTGCACCGCCAAGGCGTGCGGGGACGGCATCGTGGCCGACGAAGAGCAGTGTGACGACGGCGGCGTCTCGCCCAACGACGGCTGCAGCGCCACCTGCCAGCTGGAACCGGGGTACGGCTGCGGTCCCACCCAGTGGCGCACCGGAATCGCAAGCACCACCTGCTACACAGTCACATGTGGTGACGGCCACAAGGAAGGCACGGAACAGTGCGATCCGGCTCCGGGAAACACCCTGCCCTTCGACGGCTGCTCGCCCACCTGCACCAACGAGCCCCGATGCGGCTACCCGAACGACGATCCCAATCAACCCTACCAGTGCTTCTCGGCTTGCGGCGACGGCATCAAGATGCCCGAGGAAGACTGCGACGACGGGAACACCCGCAACGGCGACGGGTGCTCGAGCACCTGCAAGGAGGAGCCCGGTTATGTCTGCGATCCGGTGGCCGCTGCCCTCGGCAACAGCATCACGGTGCCCATCCTGTACCGCGACTTCACCTGGCATCACCCGCACTTCGAGGTGGACCTGGTTCACAACCAACGCCAGAAGAACATCGTGAAGAGCGCCATCGGCGTGAACGGCAAGCCGGTCTTCAACCCGGCTTACATCGGTTTCAACGGCACGACCTCGCTTGGCCGCCCCTGGCTCATGGACGGTCCGCCCGCCAATGATCCCAACAGCGCGGGCGCCATCGCGATCCTCGACGCCTACGATGACACCTTCTACACCAAGGCCGCGGGCAACACGCCCGCCAGCCTCAACACCCAACAGATCGCCGATGCCTTCGCCGAGTGGTACACGGACGATCCCAACGCCACGGGAGACCTGGCCGTGGATGCCGCCAAAGGCTCGCCGGTCAAACGCATCACCGTCCAGGGCACCCTGACCCTGACCCAGAACGCGAACGGCGGCTATGCCTTCGCCAGCGATGCCTTCTATCCCCTCGACGGCATGGGCTTCGGCGACATCGAGTACCCCAAGAGCAACCCGCGCGTGGTTCACAACTACCACTTCACCAGCGAGGCCCACTACTGGTTCGAGTACAAGGGGGGCGAGACGCTGGCGTTCCGTGGCGATGACGACGTGTGGGTGTTCGTGAACGGCCGGCTGGCGGTCGATCTGGGCGGCATTCACAGCGTGTTGCGTGGCGTGGTCACCCTGAACGGGGCCAGCAGCACGACCTGTGTGGAAGACAAGCTCTGCAGCGGAACCGCGTGCGATAAACCACCTGCCCTGTGCACAACGGTGACCGACGGCTTTGGCCTGGTGGTCGGCAACATCTACGAGATCATCGTCTTCCAGGCCGAGCGCCACGTGGAAGCCTCGAACTACCAGCTCACCCTGAGCGGGTTCAATGCCCCCCGCAGCGTCTGCCACGGGACCTGTGGCGACGGTGTGGTCACGCGTGGCGAGGCCTGCGATTTAGGCACCGCCAAGAACACTGGGGCGTACGGCACCTGCAACACCAACTGTACCCTGCCCGCCCGTTGCGGCGACGGCAGCGTCCAGACCGAGTACGAGCAGTGCGACGACGGGGTCAACCTGGCCAGCTACGGCGGCACCCAGAAGAAATGCGGCCCCGACTGCAAGTGGGCCCCCTACTGCGGAGACGGCGTGCCCTCGAATGGCGAGGCGTGCGACGAAGGCGCGACCAACGGCAGCGGCTATGGCCACTGCTCCGCGGCCTGTGCCCTGGGTCCCCGTTGCGGCGACGGCACGGTCAACGGAACCGAACAGTGCGACGACGGCCTGAAGAACGGGACCACGGGCAGCGATTGCACCAGCACCTGCACCCTGAAGTGCGGCAACGGCGCGTTGGACCCAGGCGAACAGTGCGATGACGGCACGGCCAAGAACGTGGGCGGCTACGGCAAGTGCAAACCCAACTGCACCAAGGGGCCGAGCTGCGGCGACGGGTTCAAGAACGGCCCCGAACTATGCGACGACGGCAAGAATGATGGCAGCTACGGAACCTGTGCCCCGGGCTGCGTGCTGGGACCGTACTGCGGCGACACCAAGGTGAACGGCGCCGAGCTCTGCGACCTGGGCCCCGCGAATCTGGCCACGGCTTATGGACTGGGCCAGTGCACCAACCTATGCACCCCGGCCCCGTACTGTGGTGACAAGCAGGTGCAGGGACTGTTCGGCGAGGTTTGCGACGACGGTGTCAACAGCGGCGAGCCGGGCTCGTGCACGCCCACCTGCGACGGCTTCGTTCCCTTGCCCTCATGCGGGGACGGCGCGGTCCTGCCCCCTGAACAGTGCGACGAGGGCACCCAGAACGGGCTGCCCACCAGCGCGTGCGATGGACACTGCCGACTGAAGTGCGGCAACGGCCTCATCGATGAAGGCGAACAATGCGATAACGGAATCAACAACGGTTCCTACGGCACCTGCAATCCCGATTGCAGCCTGGCCGATTATTGCGGCGACGGTAAGAAGAACGGGGCCGAACTGTGTGACAACGGCGTCGGCAACATCTCGATATCCATCGCCTACGGCCCGAACATGTGCACCACCGGCTGCACCCCGGCCCCGTACTGCGGCGACATGCGCGTCCAGGCGAAGTTCGGCGAGCAGTGCGATGGCACAGAGTTCTGCAACGAGAGTTGCATCTCGACGTACATCCCCTAGTTCCGAGCACCGACGCGATAACCTCTGAGGAAAGCACGAAATCAGGAAGCGGACATGTGCTCCCCTCGATTTGTCCGCTGGCACCTTCGGGCCCCTTCCTGACTTTCACCACGGGTTGCAGGAACCAAGGCGGCGTGGCCACTCCGCGCGCGGCCACGTTGTTCGACCGACCAATCCGGGGTGATGTCGTGTTAGGAGATCGGCATGCCTTCTCATCTTGAGCCGTTCACATTTGCGCCGAATTCTCCTCGCCCTTCCTCGCGCAGGCTGCGCTGGATCGGGATGGCGCTGGCGCTGGCCATCCTCGGCACTGGCGCAAACGTCGAGGCCAAGGGGAAAGGCAAGGGGAAGGGCAAAGGGAAAGGCCATGTGGCAGCGGTGTCGCAGGAGAGCGGCTCGGGCAACGAGAGGACCGTCTCGGGCCATCGGGTCGCAGTGTTCGCCTTCGATGGCGAGGACACCTATTCGGTGCGCGACCATGTCGTCCAGGCGCTCAAGGATCGCGGACTGGAGATCGAGAGCGCCATTCGCCCAGCCGACACTCCCGAGCAGTACCGTGACATGGGGGCCGCGCTCAACATCGCGCTTTACGTTCACGGCAAGGTCAAGCAACTGCCAGCAGATCGTTCGACCGCCACCATCATGATCCGCAGCGCCGTGAGCGGCCGAATGCTCACCAGCGTGACCTTCAAGGGATTCCGGCGTGGTCTGCCCTACGACGTGGAAGAAAAGCTATGGGCCAAGGTCGCGCCCGTGATCGCACGCGCCTGCGTCGAGGCCGACAAACCCGGTCGCCGACACAACAAACCCACGGTAATCGAAGCCGGAACGCCGCTTTAGTGGCGCGTGATCGCGATACCCCGAGACGACGGAGACCGGTTATCTCCTCTGGTCAATCGGTGGCCGCTGGCTTCATGTCATGCAGGTACAGGAGCTGGGTGTAGATCCAGAGCGTGACGCCGACCATCTCCATGGTTTCCTCGAAGACCATTTCCAGACGGATGAGCCAGCCAGTGACCCCTTTGTCCACCATGAGCGAGAAGACCATCTCGCACGCGACGGCGCCGAGCAGGTAGATAACCGCTGAGAGAATGGCTAGGCGGCGGATCCGGCGAGGCAAGCGAAAGACGAAGCGCCCGAGACTCGCCGTGACCACGGCGGCCGCGACCATGCCCGCCACCACCCAAGAGGAGAGCAGAACGCCCTCCGCCTTGAAGCCCATGGCCTCGGTGATACCCGGGCCAAAGGTCTCATGAATCGTGGCGGTCTCGTCCACCGACATGAAGGCAAGGACAAGGCTCAGGACGATCCATCCTCGCGCCGCGGGGGTTCCGCGGCAGCCGGAGTCACGCGAGATCGCAAAGGAGACAGCGGCGGCGCTGGCGAGTAGGAAAGAGGAGAACCAGGTCGAGACATTGGACTCTTGATCGAGATCGAAGAGCCGCGCGCTTTGATCAAACCCGTAGCCATACTGGTTCAACCAATAGGTCACGAGATGAACCACCACCAGGAAGGCAATACACCCCGCGAGCACACGTGCCACCTTGGCGGCGGGGGGAACGGACAAATACGGACCATCTGACATAAGGAACAGTATTCGACATTTCCGTTCGCCAAGAAACACGCTGATCGCAGTTCTCTCGTCGCCGTCGTGGCTACGGACCCGGTTGGCGGTCTCGCTCGTAGCGACCGAGGCCCCTCGCGCCGCACTGCCCCAATCGGCATATCGAGCCGCGGGTCCACCCCCATCTGTACCCACACGAACCACCTCGCCTTACACCGCGCGCGTCTCGGCGTCCCTCTTCACCACCACCAGGGTTCGATCGTCCCTCGGCAACGAGGGTGTGCGCCGTTCGACCGCTTCGAAGATGGTCGCTTCGATCTGCGCCGCCCCGGCATGGCCCGTGCCGCGCACGATCTCGGCCAGCTCGCGGTCGGCTGCGCCCGGCTCGGGCCAAGCATCGCTGATGCCGTCCGAGTACACCACCAGGATGTCGTCGGGGCGCATATCCACCTGGGCCTCGCGGTAACTCGAGTCGGGGAAGGCCCCGAACGCCGTGCCGCCTTCGCCCAGGGTTTCCCAGCGACCATCGGCGCCCACCAACAGCGGCCGGTTGTGACCCGCGTTCACGTAGGTCAACTGGCCGCTGTGCGGGTGCAGACGCCCCAGGAAGAACGTCGCATAGCGGTCTGCCGGTATGTTGCGATGGAAGTGACCGTTGATGCGGGTGGCGGCATCGGCCAGGTCGCCGCGCTGCCAGTGGGCCCGCACCGTGGATCGCAACTCGACCATCAGCATGGCCGCGCCCACGCCCTTGCCGGCCACATCACCCAGCGCCAGATGCAAGGTACCGCCGTCATAGGCCAGATCATAGAAGTCCCCACCAACCGCTTCGCTGGACTGGGTGCGGCCCGCCAGGTCGTACCCGGGTATGCGTGCCAGGGCGCGTGGCAACAGGCTGGCCTGGATCTCCGCCGCCACCTTCAGCTCCTGCTGCAGGCGCCGTTGCTCCAGGGTGCCCTCCAGGAGCCAGGCGTTTTCGATCTTGGCGGCCGCCGTATTGGCCAACACCGTCAGAATCTCCAGGTCGGCTTCCTTGAAGGGCGCGAGGTCGCCGTTGTCCCAGGCATAGAGCAAGCCGATCACCCGCACCGTGTTTCCCTGGTGACTGGAGATCCACAAGGGAGCGCACATCAGACGTCCGCTTTCGCCCGCGGATCCCTCCGGCAAGGTCCCGCTCTCGCCCGCATCGCCCACCATGATGGCCACGCGCCTCTCGATCACCTGGGTGACCAGGGCGTGGTTCAGGGGAGGATCAGCCGACCGGCCGGCGCGATCGCGTCCCGCCTTCAGCACCGGCTGCTCGCCTTCCAACAGCAGGATGGCGGCGTGGTCCGCGGGCACAGCCTCGAACACCAGATCCAGAATGCGTTCGAATAGCTCGGGGAAGGGATGATGGACCAACAGGTTGGTGGTCGCCTCGGAGAGGGTGCGCAAGGCCCGGCTCTGCGCCACGAAATCCTCGACACTGATGATGCGGTCCGAAGGTCCTTCCGGCAGGCCCAACTCCACCCCCAGCGCAGGGGTGCGCAGCCGAACATCCTCGGCGTCGCCCTGCTCGGCATCCACCCAGCGAAAGCGTATTTGGTTGTCCCCGACTGTGATGATGTCTCTTTCGCACAGCCGCGCCTTCCCGTGCACCCGCTTGCCGTTGACCGAGAGGAGATTCTTTTCGCCCCTGGTAACCACGAAGAACTCGTCACGCTGCGAGATGATCTCCGCGTGGCGTGCGCAGGCGTGCGCGTCCTTGAACAGAAGATCGCTTTCGCAGTCGCCGCACATCACCATCAGGCGCATTCCCGGCCCGAGCGGCTTGTCGGGCCATCGAATGGTAATCGTGGGAATAGGCTTGGATTGAACCGTGGCCACCTTCTCCTCCCCTCTCACGCTGTCCCGTCGGAAGTTGTCCAACCTTGACCTTGCAAGACGGGCGCCGTACACCCCGATGCGCTCAACACGCCAGCTTTGCATTCGGGTGGCTTGCGCGCGCTTGACACGCAAGCGGTGCGTTCGACGGGATCCGCGACAATTGGCCTCAAATCTGCTTTCGCTGTGGCGTCATGAATGCGGCGTTGCCAAGAACAGCCGGCGAAGATGGGCACCACCAGCTCTTTCCCAAGGGCGGTGTCCTGGTCACGCGGCGGGCGCTGACGGGGGACTTACACCTGTTTCCCGAGGAAACCGCGGCGATCGCGCGTGCCACCCCTGCGCGAATACGCGAATTCGCTCTTGGCCGACGCTGTGCTCGCGAGGCACTGGCGCTGCTTGACGGTCCGCGCGTGGCCATCCCGATGGGCCGATTTCGTGATCCCGTGTGGCCATTCGGTTACATCGGCTCCATCACCCACAGCCGCGGATTCTGCGCCGCAGTCGTCGCACGGGTGGCGTCCGACCATGGCAAGGTCCTCGGCATCGGCATCGATTGCGAACCGGCTGCGCCTTTGCCCGAAGAGCTGCCCGGACTGGTGTGCTCGCCCGAGGAATGCGCCTGGATGTCCCATCACCGTCACGATGGCGTGCCTTGGGATCGCCTGTTCTTCTGCGCCAAGGAGAGCGTGTACAAGGCCCTGTTCCCAGCCACGCACCGCTTTCTGGAATTCCGCGACGTGTCCGTTCGCTTCGACTCCGAGCGCCGCTCGTTCGAGGTGAGCGTTCCCGATCTGCCCACGCTGCAGCCGCGCGCGATGACGGGCCGCACGCTGATCCACGACGATGTGGTTCTCGCCTCCGCCACCTGGTGGGAGGAAGCCACGTGTCCATAACCGCCAAGGCGGTGGGCAGCGCCATCTGGCACGTGGGCGCGGGATTGGGCGGGCGCATCGTCGGCGCCTTGGGGACGTTGATGCTCACCCACTACCTGAATCCGGAGGTGGTGGGCGAGGTCGGCATCGCGTGGGTGCTGGTGTTGACCAGCCAGACCGCCTCGTCGGCAGGCTTCGGCCAGTACGTGGTCGCTCATCCTGGCGCAGGCTCGTCAACGGGATTCCACGTGACGGTGTTGAGCGCGAGCACGGTGGCCCTGGTGTCGGCGCTGCTCCTGTTGTTTGGTCAACCGCTGTGTCGCTTGGTGAATGCCCCGGGCGCCATCGCCTTCTTGCCCGGCATGGTGGCGGCCCTGGCCATCCTGCGCATCGCCGAGATCCCCGAACGTGTCCTCAACCGCGAGCTGCGCTTTCGCCGTGTCGCGCTCGGCACCAGCGGCGCCGAGGTGGTGTTCGCGTGCTCGGCCCTCGGCTTGGCTGCCGTGGGCTGGGGCGGACAGTCCATCGTGATGGCCAACGTGGTTCGTTCTGTGTTCCGCCTGGTGGTCTTCTCCACGGGCGTGGAGCCCGCGGCCTGGTTGCGTCGCGGTCCGCTGAATCGCAAACAAGTCTTCGGCATTCTGGGGTTCGCCCTTCCTCTGCAATTGGCGGCCTTGGCCGCCCTGGCGGCGGCCAAGTGGAGCGGACTCGCCGTTTCGGTGATGTTCGGGCCGGCCGCCCTGGGCCTCTACACCCTAGCCTTCAATCTGGCGCAGATTCCGGCGGACAACATCGGCGAGTCCCTGGCCGACGTGCTCTTGCCGTCGTTCGCCCGTCTCGACCCGAGCAGGCGTCACGAGGCGCTGGCGCGCTCGATGCCCCTGGTGGCGCTGCTGGTGTTTCCCTTGGCCATCGGTCTCGGCATCGAGGCGTACCCCTTGATCTCGACCTTCTTCAACCCACGCTGGCAAGCCATGGCGCCGCTGCTGACCGTACTGGCGGTGCTGGGCGTGGTCTATCCTATGGGCGCGGCGGTACAGGCCTTTCTCAAGGCCAGCCGACGTCCCAAGGCGGTGCTCGCCTTTCACGCCGGTCACGTGCTGCTGCTCCTGTTGTTCATGGCCGGCTTGGGACGCATGGGATTGCGTTGGGCCGCGCTGGCGCCAGGACTGGCCGGCGGCTGCTATGCCCTTTCGTCCTTGGTCTATGTGGGCCGTGTCGAGGCGGTGCCGGTACGCACGACGCTGGTGGGCATCGGCCGCGTGATCTTGGCCTGCGTGGGAATGGCGATCGCGGTGCTGATCTTCCGTCAGATGCACGGCCACGGAAAAGCACACGGCTCGTTGGGCTTGCTCGCAGCCGAAGTGGGCGTGGGCGCGGTGACCTACGTGGTCTGCGCCTTCCTGTTCGCCGGTCCCCAAGTACGCGATCTGCTGGCATCGCTGAGTCGTCTGCGCGAAAACCGGCATCCAACCAGCGGGGTCGCTTTGGACCCGAAGCTGCAGACGAGGGATGCCGATGGTTAGGTCGAAAGCGAGTTGGTCGTGTGTTGTGCAGGGTGTGGAAGCTCAAGTGGTCGACACCCCTGACCAGGTGGCGGTGGAGTGTGGCGATCGCCAGCTGAGCTATCTGACGCTCAATCGACGAGCCAATCACCTGGGGTTTTTCCTGCAGGCCATGGGGGTCAAGGCCGACGTGCCGGTGGCCATCTGTCTGCCGCGCTCGCCGGATCTGGCGGTCGCCGTGCTGGGCACGCTAAAAGCTGGCGGCGCGTATCTGCCGTTGGATCCTCATTTGCCTACTGAGCGCCTCGCCTTCATGTTGGCCGAGGTGCGCCCGGCGGTGGTGTTGGGCCATTCGCAGAACGTGGCCCGCTTGCCGGGCCTGGACGTGCCCGTGGTCTTGCTGGACACCGATGGTCTTCACTCGGAGCGCGAGGACGCCCCGCCACGCCAAGCGAACCCCGACAACCTGACGTACATCATCTACACCTCGGGTTCCACCGGACGGCCCAAGGGCGTGGCCATGGTGCAAAGGGCGTTGCTCAATCTGCTGGCCTGGCAGGTGGCGCACTCGTCCTGTGACCTGGGCGACAAGACGCTGCAGCTGGCACCCTTGTCCTTCGACGTTTCCTTCCAAGAGATCTTCTCCACCTGGTTGTCGGGCGGCACGCTGGTGCTCGCCGACGAGGAATCGCGAACCGATCCCGCGCGTCTGCTCGAGCATCTGGTGACAGCGGGCGTGCGCCGTTTGTTTCTGCCCTTCGTGTCCCTGCAACAGTTGGCCGAGGTCGCGCTTCGCCGCGGACCTTTGCCGGTGGGACTGCGCGAGGTGGTGACCGCGGGCGAGGCCCTGCGCATCACCCGGCAGATCGCCGAGCTGTTTCAAAAGCTGCCGCTGTGTCAGCTGCAGAACCAGTACGGCCCATCGGAGACCCACGTGGTCACGGCCTACACCTTGTCCGGGCCGCCCGAGCAATGGCCGGTGTTGCCGCCCATCGGCCATGCCCTGCCCAACGTGAAGCTGGTGATCCAGGATGCCGAGGGAAGGCCGGTTGAGCCCGGCGAGGAAGGCGAGTTGTGCGTGGGCGGCGTGGCCCTGGCGCGAGGTTACCTGGCCCAGCCTGAACTGACCCAGCAGCGCTTTGTTCCCGATACGCAGGGAGAAGCCGGCTCTCGGCTGTACCGCACCGGTGATCTCGTCAGGCAGCGCATGGATGGCGACTTGGAGTTCTTGGGGCGCGGCGACGACCAGGTCAAACTGCGCGGCTATCGTGTCGAGTTGGGGGAGGTCGAGGTCGCCTTGTCACAACACCCCGACGTGGCGCAAGCCGCGGTGACGGTACGCGAGGACGTGCCGGGCCACAAACGGCTGGTCGCCTACCTGGTGGGCGCGGAGGGGTGCTCGCCCAGGATCGCGGACGTGCGTCACCATGTGCAGGCCCGTCTGCCCGATTACATGGTGCCCGCGACCTTCGTGGTCTTGCCCAGCTTGCCCCGCACCGCGAGTGGCAAGGTGGATCGGCGTAGCCTGCCGCAACCCGGCCGCGAGCGGCCTGCCTTGGACGTGGCCTTCGCGCCCCCGCGCGGCCAGCAGGAGGAAGTCATCGCCCAGACCTGGGCACGCCTGTTGGGTATCGATGAGGTGGGCGCGCTCGACAATTTCTTCGACCTGGGTGGCACCTCGCTGTTGGCTGTGCAGAGCGTGCTGGCCTTGCGCGAGGCCTTGGGACGTGATGTGCCTGTGGTCAAGCTCTTCCAGTATCCGAACCTCCGTGCCTTGGCAGGTTACCTGGCGGGCGACACCAACCCCACGGGCCATGCCGGAATCGCGGAACATCGTGCCCAAACGCAGGGACAGCAGCGGGCGGTGGCCATCGTTGGCCTGGCCGGGCGATTTCCTGGCGCGCGCAATGTGGACGAGCTGTGGAGCAACCTGCGCGCCGGACGCGAAACGGTCAGCTTCTTTGCACTGGACGAGCTCGACGCGGGGACCAATGGCGATCAGCCGGGATATGTGCCGGCCCGCGGTGTGCTGGAAGATGCCGACAGATTCGATTCGGCGTTCTTCGGCGAGATCCCGCGTCTGGCCGACATCACGGATCCGCAGCAGCGCGTGTTCTTGGAGGTGGCCTGGCAGGCGCTGGAGGACGCCGGCTTCGTGCCCGGGCGAGACGACAGACCCGTGGGGGTCTTCGCGGGCGTGGGCAACAACAGCTACCAATGGGTCAATCTGGCCAACCGGCCCGATGTGACCGAGGCGGTGGGCGACTTTCAAGTCATGCTGGGCAACGAAAAGGACTACGTGGCCACGCGCGTGGCCCACAAGCTGGATCTGCGCGGGCCCGCGCTCAGCATCCACACCGGGTGCTCCACCTCGCTGGTGGCCGTGTGCGCGGCGGTGCGCAGCCTGCTCGACGGCGAGTGCGACGTGGCCTTGGCCGGCGGGGCTTCGGTGACTTGCCCGCAGAAGAGCGGACATGTGTACAGCGAGGGTGGCATGCTGTCTTCCGACGGTCACACCCGATCCTTCGACGCCCAGGGCACCGGTACGGTGTTCAGCGACGGCGCGGGGGCGGTGGTGTGCAAACGCTTGGACAACGCCCTGGCCGATGGCGATCGCATCTACGCTGTCATTCATGGGGTGGCCACCAACAACGACGGCGCGGACAAAGCCAGCTTCACCGCCCCCAGCGTAAGCGGGCAAGCGTGGGTCATCGGCGCCGCTTTGGCCATGGCGGAATTCCACCCTGAGTCCATCAGCTACGTCGAAACTCACGGCACGGCCACGCCGCTCGGCGATCCCATCGAGATCGAAGCCCTGACCGAGGCCTTCCGCGCCCACACCGACAAGCAGGGCTTCTGCGCCGTGGGCTCGGTCAAGAGCAATCTGGGCCACCTAACCGCGGCGTCGGGGGTCGCGGGTCTGATCAAGACCGTGCTGGCCCTTCATCACCGCGAGCTGCCCGCCAGCCTGCACTTTCGGACGCCCAACCCGCACATCGATTTCCAGCACTCGCCTTTCAAGGTGCAGACCACGCTGACACCTTGGACGCCACCGCAGGGACATCCGCGACGCGCGGGGGTCAGCTCGTTCGGCGTGGGCGGGACCAACGCCCACGTGGTGTTGCAGGAAGCCCCCACACCACCGCCGACGACGCCAGGTCTGCCCAGCCAGCTCTTGTTGTTGTCCAGCAAGCAGGCCGCTGGCCTGGACACGGCCACGTCCGAGCTAGGGCGTCACCTGGCCGAGCACCCCGAGCTGGATCTGGCCGACGTCGCGTACACGCTGCAAACCCGGCGCGTAGGCTTCGCCCACCGGCGTTTCGTACTTTGCCGCGACCTCGCCGAGGCTAGTGAAGCCCACCTGCACCTGTCGCCGGAGACTTCGCAGACCCACAAGGTGGACCGCCCGTGTCCCGAGGTGGCCTTTGTCTTCCCGGGCCAAGGCTCGCAGCATCCCGACATGGCGCGCGCCCTGTACCAGGATGAACCCGTGGTTCGTGGGGCCATCGATGCCTGCGTGGAGATCCTGTCCTCGCACATAGCGCGTGACCTGCGCACCCTACTCTTCCCGCAGCCCGACGAGCGGGACGAGGCCATGCGGCTGTTGCAGCGAACGGAGTATGCCCAGCCGGCACTCTTCACTGTCGAATACGCCCTGGCCGAGCTGTGGCGAAGCTGGGGCGTGCTGCCCACCGCGATGTTGGGGCACAGCGTGGGCGAGTACGTGGCCGCATGCCTGGCCGGGGTCTTCAGCCTGCCCGACGCCTTGAACCTGGTGGCGGCGCGCGGGCGTCTGGTGCAAGCGCAGCCGGGCGGCGCCATGTTGTCGGTGCGTGCCGCGGCCGACGCGATAGAGCCGCGTCTGCACGACGGTCTATGTCTTGCGGCCTCGAATGGACCGCAACTGTGCGTGGTGTCCGGGCCCACGTCGCAGATAGGCGAGCTGCAGAAGCAACTCGCGTCCGAAGGCATTCCGTGCCGGCTGCTGCAGACCTCGCACGCCTTCCACTCGTCGATGATGGACCCGATACTGGGCCCATTCACCGAGCTGGTGGCGTCCCTGTCCTTGTCGGCGCCGCGCATACCCTTCGTGTCCAGCACCACTGGCACCTGGATCACGCCCGAGCAGGCCCGCGATCCCGGGTACTGGGCCCGCCATCTGCGCGAGCGGGTGCGTTTCGCCGAGGGCGTCGCCACGCTGTGGGAGGATCCCGAGCGCGTTCTCCTCGAGGTTGGCCCACGATGCGCGGCCACCACCATGGCCCGACAGAGCATGCAGGATCGCTCACGCCAGTGCGCGGTGGCCACGTTGGCCAACGAGCCGGGCCGCGATGCCGACTGGAGCTCGGTGTTGCGAGCCATGGGATGCTTGTGGGTTCACGGCGTGGACATCGACTGGCACGCCATGCATGCGGGAACGCAGCGCCACTTGGTGTCCCTGCCGCCCTATGCCTTCGAGCGACGGCGCCACTGGGTCGAACCAGGCCTGCCCCAGGTCTCAGCCGGAATTCTCAGCGTGGCTTCGCAACCCGAGGTGAACGAGATCTCCCCCGAGACGCCGATGTTGTCATCGCCGCTCGATGGCCTGCGCAGCGAGCTGCGCGCACTCATCGAAAACACTTCGGGAACCTCCCTGGGCGACGGAGAGAGCATGACCTTTCTGGACGCAGGGCTCGATTCCCTGTTACTCACCCAACTGGCGTTCACCCTGCAGCGCAAGTACCAGGTCGCGCTGAGCTTCCGACAGTTGCTGGATGGCCTCTCGTCGCTGGGCCCGTTGGCCGAGTACATCTTCAAGCAGCAACAGCCCGCTCCGGCCGCATCGGTCAACGAGGATTCTCCTGCCCCCAGCCAACGCGAAGCCGATCCGACCCCGGTGACGGGGGCTCGTCTGGGCCGCGACGCCGACGGAAACACGGCCTGGTTCGTGGCCGATCCCGAACGCGCCGGCAAATACCTGCGCGTGGAGGTCAAGGATGGACAATGAAACCGAAGGAACTCCGCGACTGATCTCGGTCGACTTCGATCCGTTTGCCCAGGGCGAGGTCGTCACCATGGCGCCCGCCACCAAGGCCCAACGTGAGATCTGGGCGGCGGTACAGATGGAGCCGGCGGCCTCGTTGGCCTTCAACGAATCGCTCTCGCTCCGCCTGCGCGGCCTGCTCGACGTAACCCGCTTTCGCGATGCCTTCCGCCGCGTGCTGGAACGACACGGCTCGCTGCGCTCGACCTTCACGCCCGACGGGGTGTGGTCGTGCATCTCCAGCGCCCTTCCCTCGGTTCTGCCGGTCATCGATCTGACCGCGCTTGGCCCGCAGGAGCACGACCGCTGCCTGGCCGATGAAGCGCGCCGCGAGGTGACGACGCCTTTCGATCTGGTGCACGGCCCGCTGGTCCGCGCCCAGCTCTACCGGCTGTCCGCGCAGGAGCACGCCTTCTTCTTCACCGCCCACCACATCGTGTGCGACGGCTGGTCGCAATGGGTGGTGCTGACGGAACTCGCGGATCTGTATTCGGGTCGTGACGTGCCCCCGGCCCCGTCCTTCGCCGATTACGCCACGGACGACATCAACGGCCGCGAGGACGAGGCCTACTGGCTGTCGCGCTTCTCCGACGGCGCGCCCACCTTGGAGCTGCCGGTGGACCGCCCGCGCCCGCGCGCCCGCACCTACGACGCCGCTCGCGAGGACTTGGTCCTCCCCGCCGACATGGTCGGCGACCTGCAGAAGCTCGGTGCGCGCCATGGGGCCAGCACCGTCGCCACCTTCCTGGCGGGCTACGCGGCCCTGCTACACCGGGTGACCGGCCAAGAGGATCTGGTCATCGGCGTGCCGGCCTCGGGTCAGGCGCGCACGGGACAGGAGCACCTGGTCGGTCACTGCATTTCGCTTTTGCCGGTGCGGCTGGCCGTGACGCCAGACCAACCCTTCGCCGATCTGCTGCGTGGCGTACGCTCGACCTTCCTGGACGCCTTGGACCACCAGCGTCCTTCGTTCGGACGTTTGCTGGAATCCTTGCATCTGGTCCGCGATCCTAGCCGCATTCCCCTGGTGTCCGCCGTGTTCAACATGGATCGCTCGGCCGAGAGGCTGGACTTCGTCGATCTGGACGCCAGCTACGCCGCCCATCCGCGCTGCTTCGAAACCTTCGAGCTGTTCCTCAACGCCTCTCTGGGAACCGGACGCTTCGTCTTGGCGGCGCAGTACAACACCAATCTGTTCGACGGCTCGACCATTCACCGACGTTTGCTCGGGCTGCAAACCATGCTCCGTGCCGTGCTGGCCGATGCCGATCAGAAGGTCGGCCGCCTTCCCATCCTCCCCGACGATGAGCGACGGAGAGTCATCGAGGACTTCAACCGCACCACGGTGGACTTTCATCCTCCGGCTTCGCTGCACCAACTGTTCGAGAAGCAGGTCGACCAGGCCCCGGACCGCATCGCCGTGATCAGCGGCGACGCCAGCCTGACCTACGCCGCCTTGGAGGAACAATCCAACCGCTTGGCCCATCGCCTGCGCGCCCTCGGGGTGACCCCCAATTCCATCGTAGGCGTGTGCGCCGAGCGATCGCTGGAGATGGTGGTGGCGTTGTACGGCGTGCTCAAGGCGGGCGCGGGTTACCTGCCGCTCGAACCCAACGATCCACCCGACCGCTTGGCCTACTTCCTGTCCGACGCCCAGCCCGTGGCCGTGGTGGCGCAGGCCAGTATGGCCGAGCGCTTGCCGCTCTCGTCGATCCCGGTCCTGGCCATCGGTCCCGAGAACCAGGGGCTCCGCGAGGCCCCCAGCGAGCGGCTGCCCTGCGTGACGGGGCCTGACGACCTAGCCTACGTCATCTACACCTCGGGCTCGACCGGGCGGCCCAAAGGCGTGGCCAACCTGCACAAGGGCATCATCAACCGCATCCTGTGGATGACCGATCGTTTTGGCACAGCCAGCGAGCAACGGGTGTTGCAGAAGACGCCCTTCACCTTCGACGTGTCGTTGTGGGAGCTGTTCTGGCCGTTGGCCAGCGGTGGTTGTCTGGTCATGGCCCCGCCACGCGCCCACCAGGATCCCGCGCGCCTGGCCCAGGTGATCGCCGAGCAGCGGATCACCATGGTGCACTTCGTGCCTTCGATGTTGCACGCGTTCCTGGAGCACGTTGAACCCCAGAACGTGAGCAGCGTGCGGCGCGTTTTGTGCAGCGGCGAGGCCCTGTCTTTCGATCTGCAGGAGCGATTCTTCCAGCGCTTGGGCGTCGAGCTGCACAACCTGTACGGCCCCACCGAGGCCGCGGTGGAGGTCACGCACTGGCGCTGCGTGCCCGGCGATCCGCGCGGCATCGTGCCCATCGGTCATGCCCTGGCCAACACACGCCTGTACGTGGTCGACGGCCTGGGACAGCCCACGCCCATCGGCGTGCCCGGCGAACTGCTCATCGGTGGCGTGCAGGTGGCACGCGGCTATCTCGGCCGGCCCGAGCTGGACGCCGAGCGCTTCGTGCCCGACCCGTTCTCCAGCGAGCCAGGCGCACGCGTGTACCGCACCGGCGATCGCGCGCGCTTTCTGGAAGGCGGCGAGGTGGAGTTCCTTGGCCGCCTGGACGACCAGGTGAAGGTGCGCGGCCTGCGCATCGAGCCGGGCGAGATCGAGGCCGCGCTGGTCGACCACCCGGCCATACGCCAGGCGGTGCTGCGGGTCTTCGAACCCAAGCCAGGCGATCAGCGCCTGGCCGCCTTCTATGTGCCCGCCCCCGACCAGGACGTGTCGGCCTCCGAGTTGCGCAAACACCTGCGCGGTCTTCTGCCCGACACCATGATCCCGCAGCGTTTCGTGGCCCTTGACCACCTGCCACTCACGCCCAGCGGGAAGATCGATCGCAAGGCCCTGACCCTGCCCGCCGAGGCCGGCGAGGTGACGGGCGAGCGCGTGCCCCCGCATACCCCGGCCGAACGCTTCCTGGCCGAGCTGTGGGCCGACCTGATTGGCCGCGCACCCGAGAGCATCAGCAGCACGGACAACTTCTTCGACGTGGGTGGCCATTCGTTGTTGGCCCTGCAGGCCATCAGCCGCATCCAGGCACGCACGCGCGTGCGGCTGGAGGCGCGCGTCCTGTTTCTGAACTCGCTGGGCCAGATCGCTGGCATGGTGGCCGCCGACGCCAGCGGCACGCTGCCCTGCCACCCCGCCCACAGCGAGCAAGGAACGTGACGTGGAATGCACGCAGTTCGGGGATCTGCTCGGCCTTTACCACCCCGCCACCGGCGACCATCGAACCGACGGCGCGGTTCTGCTCTGCCCGCCCATCGCCCACGAGCACATCCGCGCTCAGCGTGCCCTACGATCCCTGGCGCTGCAGTTGGCGCGCGAGGGCCTCGATGTGCTGCGCTTCGACTACTACGGCGTGGGCGATTCCGCGGGCGAGAGCGGGCAGACGAGCGTGGCGCGCTGGCAGGCCGACGTGGTGGCCGCGGCCGACGAGCTGCTGGCTCTCTCGGGCGCGCGATCCCTCTCGGTTCTGGGCGTGCGCTTCGGCGCCACGCTGGCGGCCAGCGCGCCCTTGCCACCGCTCGATCATCTCGTGTTGTGGGATCCGGTGCTGAGCGGTCGGGCCTATCTCGCGCAACTCGAGCAGACCCATCGAGCCATGCTGTCGGATCCACGCTGCTTTGCACGCCCACGCCAAGAACACGCGGGGTACGGCCTGCTCGGATTCCCCTTTCCTCCCAGCCTGCGCAGGGAGATCGATGCTTGCGATCTGTTGAGCCTCGAGCATTGGCCCAGTCGCCGCGTGACGGTGGTCCAGGCCAGCACCGCCTCCCAGGTGGCCGTCCTGGTCGACCGGCTCACCCGACGAGAGGTGGTCGCGGAGTGGCGGCAGACCGTCACGGCCATTGACTGGGCCGACGCGGTTTGCGTGGGACACTCGCTGACCGCGGGTGACGCGCAGGGAATCATCGTGGGCGCCCTGCGAGGGACTGACCCGTGAAGGAGCGCGCCTTCACCTTCGGCCCAGGCGGTGGACTGTTCGGCGTCCTACACGAGCCGGACGCCAGCAATGACCTGCCCGCGGTGGTTCTGCTCAACGCCGGCCTGGTGCACCGGGTGGGGCCCAGCCGCATGTCCGTGGATCTGGCGCGCCGACTCGCCAACCTCGGCTTCGCCAGCCTGCGCTTCGATCTGTCGGGCCTGGGCGATAGCGCGCCACGCCCCGACCAACCCCATCTCCACCAACGGGTCCTGACCGACGTACGTGATGCCATGGATTTTGTGGGGCAGCGGCGCGGGACGCGCACCTTCATCGTGGGCGGCATGTGCTCGGGCGCCATCAATGCCCACCTGGCGGCCGTCGCCGACGCGCGCGTGACCGGGGTGGTGATGCTGGACGGTTACGCCTATCCCACGCGCCAGTTCTACCTGCGACGCTACGGTCCCCGCCTGGTCAAGCCCAGCTGCGCCCTCTCCTTCATCGGCCGCCAGGTCGCCAACCTGCTCGGGGCCCGGCGCCGAGCCAAAGCGGAATCCGACGACGACGAGATCCTGTCCCAGGACTTTCCGCCACAAGATCGTATCGCCGCCGAGCTGCGCCGGATGATGGAGCGCAACGTCTCACTGCTGATGGTGTTCACCGGGTCGTGGTACCTCTACTTCAACTACCGCGAGCAGATCCGCGACAACTTCCCCGCGGTGCCTTTCGGCGACCGCCTGACCGTCGAGCACTTCCCCGACGCCGACCACACCTACACGCTCCTGCAGGACCGCGAGCGCCTGTTCGAGAGCGTGCTGACCTGGATTCAAGCGCGCTTCTGACTCGTCTATCGTCGAGCGCGGGTTTCGCACAAGGGGCCGTGTGGCGTGTTTGATGGTGCCTGCAGGCCAGGCAAATAGGTGCGCTAGCGAAGCCGACTCGCCTACAATCAGAGCGATGCGTGCGACGCTTGCCCCCCTCGGCCTGTGTGTGCTGCTCCTGCTGCGCGGGACGCACTCGGCCGCAGAGGAGCCGGCGCCCCCCATGACCGGACCGCTCATTCACCCTGACGGTCCGGGCGCCTTTCGCTGGCATCTCGGCACCGGGCTCATGCTCGATGTGCTCCCTGCGCGGGTGGTCGATGACCTGGCCCGTGAGTACCCGCGCCTCGCGCTCCAGCTACGCTACGGCCTCCCGCACGGGTTTTCGCTCGACCTCAAGACCAACGCCGTCGTCTTTTCCAACGAGGCGCAGGCCGGAGGGGCATGGACTTTCGTGCTGGGGCCGGTCAGCGTCGCGCTGCAAGACCACGTCGCCTTTTGGTACGGCAACATCGGCCACACCGGATTCGACACGACCGCCTGGGGATTCATGAGCTTTCCAGGGCTGGCGATCGGCACCACGGTTCGCGGGAGTTGGTTTGCGCTGACGGGCGAGGTGATTCTGGTGCATGCCCAGCACGTCAGCTTTGGCCAAGGGAGAGTCGATCGCGTCGCTACCCACCGGGCAGGGTTCTTGCTGACCTTGAGCGTGGAAACCCCGGTGCGCAGCGGACTGGTTTACTACGGTGTTGCGGCCATTCGCGCCGATCCCGACTACCAGTTTTGGCAGGCGTTCTCCGACCATCCCTACAAACAGATCTACCCGAGGTTCTTTGCCGGCTATGCGTTCTGAGCTCGCCCTTCGCTTGCTGATTGCACTCACGGTGACCGGTGGTTGCACGTCACCCAAGGTCAGTCACCCCGCGTTTGCTGACGGAGGCATGCTGAAGAACGCCACCCCCCTTCCCCAGATCTCGCTCGACAATCTCGGGGCCGTGTACACGGTGACCGATGGGAACGATCGCTTCGGCGCGGATGTGGCGAGCAAGGCTTCGCCGGGGACCTTGTCGCTCTTCTCCAGCCACCACGATGCCTTCGCGGTCCTGCGCGGCGGGTGCCTCGCAGCCGGTTCGCGGGTGGTGTTCGAGGGCGCCTGGCGCTATGGCCATGCCGTGGACACGGGGCTCATGCGACTCATGGTGGACGGGAAGTCGGCCCAGCGCTTGTGTGCCGGCCTGGCTCTCGATGCTCCTCCTGTGCTCACCGGGTTCCTGGGCACAGGTGACGATGAGCCAGACAAGCCGGTGTCTCTCAGCTTTCTGCGTCCGCTGACCCCCAGCCACGGAAGGTTCATCATCGTCTCCCATCGCGGAGGCTGCCGAACAGACGACGAGTGTGGGGCCTCTGAAAACAGCGTCGAGCTCGTCAAGATAGCCCAATCCCTCGGTGCCGATGCCGTCGAAATCGATGTCCACCTCACGCGTGACGGCATCCCGATCATCTATCACGATGACGACTTCAGCCCCCGCCTAACCCAAGGGGCCTACTGCAAAGGTCCGGTCGACGAGTTCACTCTGGCGCATGTGCGTGCGCTGTGCCGGTTGAAACAAGGCGAGCACGTCCCGACGCTCACCGAGATGCTCACCGCCATCATCGACGAGACTGCCCTCAAGGGCGTGTGGCTCGACGTGAAAACCGTGGCTTCGCTGGAACCGACCATCGGTGTGGTCCAAGAGATGCAGGCCTACGCCGCTGCCAGGGACCGGCCCTTGAAGATCGTCGTCGGGCTTTACACGGCGGAGATGGTCGACGCGTACATCGCGGCGGACAAGCCCGCCAGCATTTCCTGTCTGGTCGAGTTGGACCCCAGCGACCTGCGCAGCGCCAGCTGCCAAACCTGGGCGCCGCAGTGGACGCGTGGGCCCATGCCCAACAAGGTCCGCGCAGTGCAGATGCAGGGCAAAGGGGTGTGTTACTGGACCCTCGACCAGCGTGAATACATCGACATCATCCTGCGCGACTCGCCGCCGAACGGAATCGTCACCAACCGACCAGGTTTGGTCTACCACCGTTTCCACAGCATCGGCGTCGACCCCGGTTACCCCGAAACGCCGTTCCAAAGCCCACCACCATGAGCAGCACGCGCGCCTGTCTCTGCCTGGTTCTGGTCGCAAGCCTGGCGCACGTCCCTGCAGCACGCGCGCAGCAACAGCCGCGTCGCACCGTGGAAGCCACTCTCTTGGGCGGCTGGGGATACACCACACAAGGGGCGTCAGGCACCTCGAAGGAGCGCAGCTCCGACAACGGGGGCTTCGCGCTCGCGGGGCGCTTGAGCTTTGGCTCGTCCTATTTCATCCGGCCCTTCTTCGAAGCCGCTTGGACGCCACTCACTTCCAGTCAGGAGGTGGTCGTGCTCGACGGCATCCCCGAGAAGGTGAATAGCTCTCTTTCGATCTGGTCCTTTACCCTCGGCCCCTCGGTCGACATCCATCGCTTTCGCGCAGGCGCGGGGCTATCGCTCGTGCGAGCGCAGGTGACCTCCACCATTCGCGGGGTGACCATCACACCCAGCGAATACGGGATGGCCTACGCCCTCTACCTTTCGGGGTTCGTCTATCAGGGGACGCGACTCCGCGCCGGCCTCGATGTTCGCCTCATCACCAGCTCCGAGATGGGCCTATCGCACGTGCTGTTCGGTGTGCTGATCGCCGACGACGCCTTCGGTTGGTAGCTCATCCACCCCACAATGAACGCAGCTTTTCCCCTCCGCCGCGAGAGCGCGACGGCGATGGGAAGGGTCCTGCCGATCGTTTCGCACCCGCGTCAATTCTGATATTCGTACTTCAGCCTTCACCAGAGATCTTCTGGCGTCTGCTTCCATTATCCGTCGTGACATGAAAACAGCTCCAATTCTTCTGACCACATCCTGACCGTGGCGGCTTGCGGCCGTACCTCTCTCGTCGAACCGGCTAGACCTTTCCAGCTCGGCGATGCTGGTCTTCTCGCCCCGGACACCGGCCAGAGAACAAGCTTAGACACGGCACCAGCCATCTGGGACGCGAAACCGCTCGGCCTCGACACACGGTCACGACCCTGGTCGGTTCGTTCAACCAGCCGCCCCCCGCCGATCACGTGCCCGACATTTTCAGAAGCCTTGTCTGCGACGGCGAAGGCAATCTCTTCTTCTCGGACCCTGGCCGACACACCATCGGCAAGGTCGTGAGTGCCCCCACCGGGGTCGTGTCCGTGTGGGCGGGCTCTGCTCTGAACCCTGGTTACCACGACGGCACGGGCGCCTACGTCCGGTTCAACTCGCCCACGGGGCTCGCCAGCGATGGCGCCGGGAATCTGTTCGTCGCCGACACTGGGAATCGCGTCGTTCGCAAGATCGTCATGGCCACCGGAGCCGTGACCACTCTGGCCGGCATGAACGGAACCTACGGCACGCAGGATGGTGTCGGCAGCGACGCGCGGTTCTTCTTTCCGTCTGGTCTGGCTCACGATGGTGCCGGAAACCTTTACGTTGCGGAGGCCAGCAGTCACACGATTCGCAAGATCGTCATCGCCAGCGGGGAGGTCACCACCCCCTTCGGCAGTGCGGACGTTCAAGGTAACGAAGACGGGTTTGGAACAGCCGCGCGCTTCCAGCGCCCATACGATCTGGCCTATGACAAGGGTGTGCTCTATGTGGCGGAAGCGGACGCCCTTCGCAAGATCGTGATCGGCAACGGCGAGGTCACGACCCTGGCCGGCTCAGGCGTCGGCAACCGCGACGGCAAGAGCCGAGAGGCGCAATTCAACAAACCCCGCGGGGTGGCCGTGGGTCCATCGGGCGATCTCTTCGTGGCCGACACCTTCAACCACGCCATCCGCAAGGTCATCGCCACCACCGGCGAGGTTAGCCTCTTTGCCGGATCGTACGCCAACACGGGAAGCACGGACGGCCTCGGATCCGAGGCGCGTTTGGGGGCGCCCGGTGGCGTGGCCAGTGATGGCAAGGGCAACCTCTACGTCGCCGACGTTCAGAATTTCACCATTCGCAAGGTGGTCGCCGCCAGCGGGCAGGTCACGACCCTGGCGGGCCTGGCGGGAAAGCAAGGGACCGTGGACGGGCGCGGCGCCGAGGCGCGTTTCTACTCTCTGGCCACCATCGTCTTCGATCAGAAAGGCAGTCTTTTGGTCAGTGATCTCTACTGCATCCGGCGCGTGTCGCCTGCGACCGGCCAGGTTTCGACCCTGGCGGGTGGGTGCGGAAAGAGCCAGGGCCACGCCGACGGCGTCGGCGCCGCCGCGAGCTTTGGCAGGCCTAGGGGGATGGTCGTGGACAAGCAGGGCGTGGTCTTCATCGTCGACCAGCCCAACCGGTCGATCCGCAAGCTCGACCTGGCCACGAGGGAGGTCACCACCCTGCCCTGCTGGGTGGAGGCGGATCCTCGAGCCGATGCGGGCAAACCTGCCACGCCCATCGGCGATCCCTGGGGAATCGCCAGCGATGGCGCCGGGAGTCTCTATGTGACCGACACGCTCGACCGCACGATTCGCAAGGTCGACATCGCCACAGGCAAGGTCACTGTGCTGGCGGGCGGGCCGGGGGGACTCGACTATGGGGATGGGATGGGTGAGGCCGCGCGCTTCAAATACCCAACCTGGATCGTGAGCGACGGGGCCGGAGGTCTGCTCGTCACCGACGAGCTGAACGGGCTCATTCGCAGGATCGACATCGCCACGCGAGCCGTCACCACGATCTTGGGCAGTCCCCAGCAACGAGGCTTGGCGCTGTCCCCTCTTCGGCCCGTCCTGAATTTCCCAGACGGCCTGGCGCTCGGGCCGGCGGGGGAGCTCTTCATCACTGATAGGGAGGAGAACGTGGTTCTGGTCGCGCGATCCTGGTAGGGCTCGATCCGGCATAGGCGCCGGATCCATCAGGCCCCGTCAAGATGACGACGACGGCCGGCCGCCGCCACCCGAGCCGGGCTTGCCGCTCGTACCGCCGGTGCCGCCCGTGGGTACTCCAGTCCGCGTTAGCACAATCGTTCCTCTGTAGGGCGTGGCGCTGATCTCGACAGGGATAGGAGAGACGATCATCTCGTCGCCCTTCACACAATAGGTGTAGCTGTAGCTATCCCCGAGGGTGAGCTTCTTGCCGTCTGCCCGGTAGACGCCGGTGGGGGCCGTATCGTTGTACAGGATTCCCATACCGCCTGGTCGCCCATAGGGGGTATCCGTGTTGATGGTGGCCGCACAGGTACACCCGCCGCCGGAGTCAGCAGATCCGCACGCCATGCTCTCGTAACCGTAAGAAATAAGGGCGCCCTCGAAGGTGGTACCGATGCTTTCGCATCTGATCTTGGTTCCGGAAATGATCAGGCACGATTTGTCCAGGCGCCAGTCTTCGCTTCCGGTCGTGGTCGTCTGGTCCTTGTACTTTCCGTCACGACCCAGGGTTAGTCTCCCGCTTACCTTCAATGACCCCTTGATGCTGGCGTGGTTGGGCACGCAGGTCAAACCCAGGTAGGAGATATCGGCCTGGCCGTCGAAGGCCAGACAGTGCGATTTCACCTCCCAGATACCGACCACGTCTCCACCACACGCCGTCACCTCGCGACAGGAGCCACCGCGACTGGAGGAGCTGCCGCCCGAACCGGCGCGGCGGTGCCGCCGCCACCCCCGATGATGGCGGTGGTGCCCGCCTGGGTGACCAGGCCTCCCGTGCTCGAACCGCCTCGCCCCGATGGTCCGTCCCCTCCGGCCCTGGACTCTGCAGAGGTGGAGCCGCCGTCACCGCCACCGCCAGTCGCCGCGACCATATCGCTTCTGCCGCAGGCGACATGAAGCACCACGAGCATGAACAGCGAAGACATCAGCCAGCGCATGGGAACCTCCATTCGGCGAGGGCCGCATTCTCCACCAAGTCCGACCTTGGTGGGATTCTTCCTGCCACGGTCGGGGGGCGCTCAGCGCGGCTCGGTCACGCCCACGATGCGGCCGGTGGAGAAGACCAGGCTGAGCTTGGGGTCCGCCCAGGTCGTCCACTCGATGACCCGGTAACTGCCGTCCTTGTGCCGGAACGAGCGACGGTAGAGGCGAGGCTCGTCACCCGCGTGACGGATGATCAACATGCCGAGCTTGACGAGGGAGCGCCGATCGAGCGCCGAGACCAGATCGTAGTACGCGATCTTGTGCAGGTCCTCCTCGCGCCATCCCAGCGCCGCGGTGAACGAGGCGTTGATGGCATGGAATCGGCCATCGTATCCGTTGATGCAAGCAAGCGGCCGAAACGAATCGAAGAAGGCCTCGGCCATGGTGGGGCGGCTGGGATTGCTGGGTGCCATCGCCACGGCAGTATATCGAAATTTCTCTCCGGATCCGGGAGTGATTTCGAAGGTAGATGCGCCCTCGGGCGGGCCTTCCGCGGCACCTCGACTAGAAATGACCTTGGCAGGCCAACCCGTTGGGAGCGGGGAGGCAGGAGAAACCCATCCCGGCCTGAGCCGAGGGCTGGGGCGAAGGCGAGTCGGTCAACCAGAAGACCAGCGCGGCGACCGCGGCGGCACCAGCCGCGCTGTAGCCCACGATGGACAGGATCTGGGCTTTGTCGGCCGCATCCACCTTGTCCTGACACTGCCCGGGGTAGCAGGTCGCATCGTTGAACTCCTGGTTCTTCTTGTAATAGAGGTAGTGCTCCACCGCGCCGAAGGCGGCGAGTCCCACCGCCGTACCCGCCGCGATCCACTTGGCGGTGCTCTTCCACGAACGCGGTTCCGGTGCGCTGGTCACCTCCGTTCTGGATTCCTTCACCTCCAACGCGGGTTTGTCGTCGACCGGCTTCACGGGCGCGGGCGCCACAACCACAGGTGGCGCCGCCGCGGCTTTCGCTTCGGCCTCGGCTTTCGCCGCTTTGGCCGTCACTGCCTCGCAGTCGGCGATGTGCTTCTCGACGTCGGCCCGTTCGGCCTCGCCCAGGCGAGGAGCCTTGCGCAGGTACTCCTTGAAGCGCTCGGTCGCCTCGACATAGCGAAGGTTCTGTTCGTAGCAGCGCGCCTGGTTGAACAGGTAGTTGGGGTCGCCGGTATCCACGTACAGATCCGCCAGGATGGAGACGCCCTTGACGTAGTCACCGGAAAGGCAGGCCTTCTTCGCGGTCCGTGCCTGGGACTTGGTGTTGGGCGGGGCCGACCAGGCACGCTGCCCGGACAGCAGGCCCAAAGAGAGAAGCGCGAGAGCCATCCAATACCGCATGTTCGCCCTTTCGAATGACCGGCTACAGGCCTGAAACCAGGAGGGGAGCCCTGTTATAGGGCACTTCGACCGGATCCCTGGCGATCTCGCCGTCCCCATTGTTTCCCCAGCACCAAACGTTGCCGCTGGCATAGGCGCAGACGTGGTCGTAGCCCGTCGCGATGGCTTCTATCCCTGTCAGGGAGAGCGCACTGCGCGTGGCATCGGCACTCAAGCGAGCAGTCGTCGTACCGTCTCCAAGCTGACCCGAGCCATTGCCTCCCCAGCAGTAGACCACGCCACTCACCACCGCGCAGCTATGCATGTTGCCCGCCGCGATGGCCTGCGCCGGTCCCGGGAGTCCCAGCACCGTGACGGGAACGTTCGAACTGAGCTTCGCGTTGTTCCCCAACTGTCCACTCGTCCCTGCCCCCCAAGCATCTGACTTCGCCATTTGTCAGCAGGGCGCAGGTGTGGCGCCTGCTGGTCGAGATGGCTTTCACGCCGCTGGTGAGCAACGCAACCGACGTCGGGATGTGGGTGGCCCCTTCGACCGCGGGAGCCCCCAGCTCGCCTTCGCTGTTGCTCCCCCAGCATTTCACGCCGCCTCCCACCAGGACGCAGGTGTGTTCCTGACCCAAAGCCATCGCCTGGACAGGGCCGCCCAGACCGACAATGGCCTCGCCTGGAGCGTGCTCTTCCATGCTCACCTCGGGATTGATCCCGAGCTGGCCGCTGAAATTGTATCCCCAGCATCTGATGTCACCCCCCGTCAGCAACGCGCAGGTGTGACTGCCGCCCACGCTAAGCCCGATCACGCCGCTGCTGAGTCCAGATACGGGGACGGGAACATGACTTGCCCCCGTGGAGCTGTTGCCAAGCTCGCCATGGGCGTTCCTTCCCCAACACTGAACCCCACCATTAACCAGAGCGCAGGTGTGGTACGAATCGCCTGCGGAGCTGATGGCACGCACACCGCTCGTGAGTCCAACGACCTGTACGGGAGAGGTCCGCCGCGTGGTGCTGTCGTCCCCGAGTTGGCCCATCCCGTTTGCCCCCCAACACCGGGCATCGCCGCCCACGGCCGTGCATGTGTAGTGCTGCCCGGCCGTGATGATGCTGCAATCCTGGACACCCCTTTGCACCCAGGACGACAGGCTCAACGACGGTGTGCAGATCTCGCATTGGTTGGCGGGATTGACAGCGCCGCTGGCATGGAAGGTCCCATCGATCCAGCACCCGGTCTGGCAGGACCCGGCGGAACAAAACTGTGTGCCCGTTCCGCAGTAGGTTCCCTCACTACGGGGTTGCCATTGGCTGGTGCTGACCAAGGGCTGGCACTCCTGGCAATCGTGGTCAGGGGCGCTGCCGGGGCCTTCGGGGACTAGAGTCCCGCCCAACCAGCAGCCGTCGCTGCACGTCCCAGTGCCGCTGCACACCTTGCCGCTTCCGCAGCTTTCACCGTTGCTGAGCGTCTGCCAGGCCTTGGGATTCACGGCAGACTGGCAAGCCAGGCACTGGTTGTCGAGCTTGCGGTCTCCGTTGCGGACAAAGCCGCCGTCCAGCCAACAACCATCCGCACAGGCACCCGCGTTGCACACTCCGTCGGGACAGACCAAACCGTTCTCCACAGGGGACCAAGCGGTGGGGGAGAGCGCGGGTTGGCAGGACTGGCAAGAGTTGACCCCCGTGTTGACGACACCGGTTCTGTGGAACATGGTGCCTATCAAGCACCCTTCGGTGCATGTGCCAGCTCGGCAGTATCCGGTCGAGCACGGCGTGTTGTCCGCGTTGTTCGACCAAGCGCCCACATTGATCGCGGGCGCGCAGACCAGGCACACGTTGTCCGATTTCACGCCGCTCGGGTAAGGGACGCCCGCTATGGTGCACCCGGTGGGAGCATCGACGGGCGCATCCAGCAGGGGGGGCAACGCGGTGTCGGGGGATCTGTCTGGGCTCACGTCCAGAACGACGACGTCTCTGGACACATCCGGATTGGTTGTCTTGTTCGTGTCGAGGAGGGTGTCCGTCTTGACCGCCGCGGCCTCGATCCGGGCATCAGGGGATACGACCTGAACAGGCGTGTCCGCTGCCCCATCCTGCGGGATGACCAAGGGGGCGTCCTCGCCTTCGCCAACCGTCTGCGCGTCAGCAGGCAGGCTGGCGCCGTCAACGGCGAAAACATCGGGGATCCCGGTGTCGGCGAACCTCGACTCGAAACGCCCACCATCGGGCCTGACGGTCTCCAGAGAACTATCGCGGCCCACATCCCCATAATCGGCGGCAGCCCCATCTCCCACGCCCGCGTCGCCTTCGTCGTTTTCAGGCAAATCGTACTTTCGCGAGAGACACCCGCTCAAAAGAACCAGCGGCAGAATCCCCATCACGATGGAGGGCAGAAGGCATTTTAGTCTCATGGTGACCCCGCTCTGCGACAACGGCAGACAAGCGCTACAACGTGTCATGGTGCTCCATTCGTCCAAAATCGGCAAGGGCCCCTGCTGTCCGCGCTTATCGCCCGTCCTCTCGTGTCACCGACAGGCGAGAGTTTCTTTCTGGGCAAGCCATCGCCACGGGCATACACTCCCCCGCTGGGGAGGTGGCGACATGAGGAGCATACCAAGAGTCATGGTGTTTTCTGTCATGCTGGTTCCTGCTTTGGGGGTGGCCGCGGACGCCCCACGGACGGCGGCGAAGACCGGATGGTGGCCCGATGTGATGGAGCGGACCTTCAGCGATGCCATGTCGTTCTCGCGGGAGATGATGGCTCGCGTTCACTACGCCAATCAGCTCGCGACCGAGCTTGGGAAAATGGCGGAAGCGCACGCCGGCTCACCAGAGCTGCGGCGGTATGGACGGCTGGTCGCGACCGATCGACAGCTCCAGGACGCGCTGGTTCTCGATTATGCCTCCCGCCGAATGGGGGTGGTCCTGGGCCCGCCCGAATTCGTCATGGAAGCCGAGCGCCAGCTCGTGCAAGGACGGACAGCGAAGTTGGATCATCTGAAGACGTTGCGGGCAGCGGCCTTCGACAGTGAGTTGCTCGCGCTGGCGTCGAACGACAACCAATCGGATATCGAGCTGGTCGACCAGGTGCGCACCCAGTTGGATGATCCCTCGTTGCGCATCATCTTCGATCAGACGCTGCCCATTCTTGAGCAACACGAGAGGATCCTTCAGACACTTCGCAGCAGGTTCGCGCGGACAAGCGAGGGGAGGTAACGTCATGGCATACGCAATCGCTGAACGAAGAGGCATCGGGGCGTATCTGGGTGGAATTCCTCTGACGCGGGCTTTGGAGGGCGGCGTGATGGCTGGGCTGATCGGTGGCTGCTTCGCCGCATTCTGGTCCATGGCTGTCGCGGCCTTTGCCGGCTATGGATTCTTGTTCCCCTTCAACCTGATCGGAGCGACCTTCAACGGACCGGAAGCCTTGGTCGGGGCCACCGGCGTCGTGTTCTGGGGGCTCAGCATCCACGTTCTGGCCTCGGTCGTGTTCGGCATCGTGTACGCGTTCATGGTGAGGCCGGAGGTTCAGAACACCACTTCGCTGATCGGCGGTGTCGTCTACGGCATGGCGATCCTGGCGGTGATGACCTACGTAGTCCTGCCGTGGGCCAACCCCGTGCTGCACCAGCGCGTGTGGATGATGCCAACCTCGTGGTTCTTCATCCACGCGGTCTACGGACTTGGCGTGGCCTCGGTGCCCATGCTCGAACGTCGCCTCGGCAAGCAGGCGCCGCTCACCACCGCGTCTTCCTCTCCCTCCACCTGATCCACTCCCCGACGGTGGCTTGACCAGTGCCGATGCCGGGCCAGCGGACGCCGCGAGCCAGGAGAGCGGATTGAATTGACCGGCTGTCCCCGGCGAAGAAGAAGAGGAAGAAGGAGAAGGAGAAGTGACCCACACGAGACCTGCGGGCCTCGCCGGCGCGAAAGAGGAAAGGCTAGGACTCCTTCAGAGGTACTAGCCTTTTGCTGTCAGAGTTGAAATGCCCGGCCAACTGCAGCCACAACACCGCCAACGAACTAACGGCGTAGTACGCGGCGAGCGTACGAATGGCGACGACCTTGACCTCCCGGTTCTCGGTGCGATGGGCGCACCAAAGCAACACTGCAAATCCTAGCAGCGCGGTGCCGAACAGGCGGAAAACGCCCGCGGCCATGCCGTCGAGGGCGAGACCGAAGGGCGTCATCGTCAGCGCGGGGGCCGCGACGAATGCGACGCCGAACGTGGCTTCGAGAAGGAAAGCGATGACCAACATGGGTGTGCCTCTCCACGCGCTCGCATCCTCCCCCCGCCCCCCTTCCCCGGCAACCATGATCGCCCACGACAAGCGAGGTCCGCCTTGGCGGCGTCTCGCAGGGCCATGGTTCTGGATTCGGTCAACGCCGACCGCAGCGGGAGGTTCATGGGACTGGGATCCATCCCTCGACCCATTCGACTGTGCCCTGGCGCCTCCATTGTTTGGAAGTATGTTCAAGAGTTCCACAAGTGACCACTGAACTCGCCGAGTACTCCAGGGCCCGATGCGCGGCGGGGTGCTCTTGCTGAGATCGCTGCTCGGCATAGGAGTCGCCCTGCTCGTCGCCTGGGGCGCGCTCGTGCTCGTGCTGGTCATCGCCCGGCCCAAGGGCTCGCTCCTGAAGGAGGCGATGCGGCTGCTCCCCGACACCCTGCGGCTGCTTCATCGCCTCGCAACCGACCAGTCTCTTCCGAGAGGAGTGCGCGTTCGGCTGTGGCTGCTCTTCGCGTACCTCGCGGTGCCCTTCGACCTCATCCCCGACTTCATCCCGGTCATCGGGTACGCCGACGACGCCATCATCGTTTGCCTGGTGCTGCGGTCTGTCGTCCGCCACGCGGGTGCGGACGCGGTGAGGCGGCACTGGCCTGGGACCGAAGATGGGTTGGCTGCGCTCTGGATGGCCGCTCGGCTCCCGGGAACACCAAAGGGCGCGTGACCAGTGAGGGGCCCCAACCCGCCTCGATGAGCCCGAATCCACTCGCGATCCTGACGGGAGACCCAATGATCCTCGACGACGGCGCGGCTCGCGATCGTCGCCGGCATCGTCTACCACGACTCCGTGACCGCAGCCTCGCCGGCCCTGCCGAGCGCCAGGCCATGCGACCATCGACTTGGCCTGGTCGACCAGGCCCCACGCGTCGAAGCGCACGTCGTGATAGCCGACGAGGCGGAAGGGGTTCTCGTGCACGACACCGTCGGGGCCACGCCACACCAGCCCGAGCGTCTCAAGATCGCGTGCCGACCGGGCCAGCGAAGCCACGAAGCGCGAGATGGGCCCGAGGTCGTCGCCCGCGATGCCGTAGTCGGCCCCCGTGGCAGCGAGGATCATGCTCGAGCAGAAGAGTCGGGCAGACGAGATCCTCTTCCAGCTGCCGGCACTCGTCTTCCTGCCCCCTCACGTAATCCTCAAACCAACTCCGTTTGTCCGGAAACCGCCGCGATAACTCGGTGGCTCGGCGACGGATCTGAGCGGTGATGCGCTGGTTCTGCGCGCGGACCCACTCGGCCGGGCTCTGCTCTTCAGCCACGATGGTCAGCCCCGCACCGCGTACGGCTTCGCGGGTCTCCGCCTCGCTGAGCACGCCTTCAATCCGAGGACGTCCGGCGCGCCCCCACGCCGTCGCCAGCACAATATACCCGCCCGGCCGTAAGCGTCTCCCCACAGCTCGAAGCGCATCGGGCAACGGACCAAGCGCGCTGGAATCCATACCGAACAAGACGATGTCGGCGGGCTCGCCAGACGCGACGGCTTCGGCGAGATCGGCGACTTCGAGCGTAACCAGATGGCTGACCCCGTAGTCAAGCGCGCGCTGCCGCCCTTCCTGGATGAACGCCGGCATCAGGTCGACCCCTTCACCTTGCCACCCGAAACGCTCGGCGAGTGTGATCAACGCTTCCCCCTTGCCGCAGCCGAGGTCGAGGACGCGCATCCCGGTCCGACCATCGAGGCCCGCCTGCGCGAGCACGTGCAGAGTGGGCTCGGTGCCCAAGCCAAGCGCCCACACATCCTGCAAAAGCTCCGGCAAATACGGAAGCAGCCGCACATCTCCAGTGAGCGAGCGCGCGACCTCCTCCAGCTTCGCATCCTCGACCCCTGTGGTCGGTTCGATCGGCAATCCCATAACACGTAGGCTTGCCGGATCAGCGGGGAAACGCAAGAGCGACGGTTGCATAGCGGGAGCGCCATCGCTGTCGACATAACCACCCATGATCCGGGGCTGCGCTTTCTGAACCGTAGTTGTTTCACAGGCCCCATCCACATGTAAGACCACATCCCGTTCTCTTCTTCCGAACGACAGCTCATGTGCCGGTCCCTGCACCTCCGGCATGCTTGCCGGCTGCGACCACTGCGCCACATGACGGGGCCTCGGACACGTCCACCAGCGGTCGCGGCTGTGGCCACTGCGCTCCGCCGCTGTAGACTGGGGCCATGAACGATGGCACCGCGCTGATCCTCGTCGATCTCCAGAACGACTACTTCCCGGGCGGCCGCAATCCCCTGGTCGGCCCCGAAGCCGCGGCTCGGGTCGCGCGCCAGGTTCTGGAAGAGGCGCGCCAACAACAGCACACCATCATTCACGTGCAGCACCTTTCGTTGCGCCCCAACGCCACCTTCTTTTTGCCTGGCACTGCTGGCGTCGAGTTCCACCCGCTGGTGGCACCAGGATCCGATGAGATCGTGGTGCAGAAGCACCATCCAAATTGCTTCCGCGAGACCACTCTGCTGGCTGAGCTGCGCAGCCGAAACATAGCCCAGCTCCGCTTCTGCGGGATGATGACCCACATGTGCATCGACACCACTGTGCGCGCGGCCGCGGACCTGGGATTTGCTTGCACGCTGATTGGTGCGGCCACTGCCACCAAGGATCTGACCTACGGAAACACCACCGTTCCCGCGGCGCAGGTGCAAGCCGCCTACTTGGCCGGCCTGAACGGATCGTTCGCCAAGGTGATCTGACCGAAACCAACCCAAACCTCCCTCCCCTGCTCCTGCGCAACTCCGGCAGCCCGGAACAGGAGAAGGCCGCGCTACTCTGTGGTCTCGGACGCGACTCTTCGTGGCCTCATGAGCAGCAGTTCCTTCTCCTATGGCCTAGCCCTTGCCGTCGTTCCTTCATCGCGGGGTTGCACCAGTGTGGTGGACGAGATGGGCATGGGAACGATCCAGCGGGGCGCCGCTGCGGTTGCTTCCGATGACGAGGGTGATATGCGACAACGGGGTTATGCAGCGTGCTGGCGTTACCGTGTTCGTGGCGCTCCTAGGCCTTGGCCTTTGCTCCTGCGGAGGAAGTAAGTCTGCAGGCGGAAGCAGCCGCGCGGGCTCGGGCGGCCAGGCGGGAGCAACGAGCAGCGGTGGAGGCAGTGCTGGGGGAACCTCGAGTCTTGCAGGGAGCTCCGGAGGAAGCAGCACGGGGGGAACCTCGAGTGCTGTCGCGGGCGGAGCAAGCAGCAGCACCGGGGGGACCTCGAGTCTTGCAGGTTTGGCGGTCTGGATCTGACCGGTGTGGGGGGCCCAGCGGATATCGAATGGTCCACGCTCCCCGACTTCGGCGTGCTAGCAACCGATGGCTTCGAAAGCGGCTCTACGAGTGGCATCAGGGCAGGAACCATCGTGGAGAGTCACGGAGTGCCGGCCCTATCCGGACAGAAGATGCTCCGGGTGTTGCCTGGCGCGAGTACGCTCTTGCACCTCGCCGCGGTACCTGGTGCCAAGCACGTTCTGCTGGACATTCGCGTTCTCAACGAGTGCTCGTACAGAGGGTTCAAGACAGGCATTGCGGTAAAGGCCGGTGTCATCGGGTCCGGCGCCCAAACACTACAAGTCGAGGTCGACAGCACCACCACGGTAACCGTCGGGGGGATCAGTTTCGGAGTCGGTGAGCTCCGCTCGCTCGCGATCCCCCTGCCGCCAGTGGAAGGCGACGTCCTTGTCCAGCTTCTGGGGCCATACCATCAAGGCTCAGGATGTGAGCGAGCGGGTGCGCTCGTAGACAACGTCCGCCTCGAATAGGGTCGGGCACGAAGCCGCTGCTCAATACGCGCCGGGAAAGCCCTCCTACTTGCCGTAGCTGGCGGCGACGATGTTCTCTTGGACCTTGTCCTCGGTGGCATCGTCCGGGTAGCCCGCGACGATCGCCCCCTCGTAGAAGACACCCTTGCTGCCGTTGGTATTGCTGTAGCAGCAGTCGCCACCGCTGCCCAGGATGATGGCACCCTGCTTGTTCATGGTGGCATAGGGGCTCTTGCCCTTATAGAGCGTGGTCAGCTTCCCGGTCGTCGCGTCGGAGCCCCTCAGCGCAAGCTCACCCTTGCCGGTGTTCTTTTCGATAGCGGTGACATACGTGTACGGCATGCTGGGAAGGTTGGGGTTCTTGCCCCCGCTGCCTTGGGCGAAAATGCCGCCCTCGAGATCGGCCATAATCCACGGACCGTTGCCGGCGCCCGAGCCCCATTGGGTCGAGTTGCCGAAGTAGACCGAATCCATCGTACCGCCGCCTGACATCTTTCGGGTTGTGGGGCCGTTGCCGTAGTCGAAGCAACACCCGCTGTTGTAGAAGACGCCGCTGGTCACCATGTAGACCCCTTGCGGGGCGTCCTTCAACGGCATGCCTGACTTGGAACCATCCCTCCAGTAGGCGTTGCCGGGGTTCATCCTCAGCGCATAGACGCTGGCCCCACTGACCTTCAGCGACTCATTGGTGGCACTCGCCGGCGAGTCACCCGTGTTGGGGCTTCCCACATCGGGGCAAAGGACCTGGTCCTTGCTTTGACAGCCGAGGAAGTTCCCATTCTTCGTCTGGTCATAGACTCTGGTGATCAAGCACGTCGTGCCCTTGCAGAAGGTGTCCTGCGCGGCTGCATCGGCCATGCCTCCTGGGCTCAGCGTTCCGATGTCCTGGAACGTCTTGTCCGAGGCGCGCCTGACCTGGTACAGCTTGCCGCTGTAGGCAGCGAAGAGCGCACGAATGGTGCTGTGGGCCGCGGCGCAGGGGAAGCCGGCGGCCTCATAGATGTCGCACGGCCGACTACCCGAGCCGCCACCAACCGCCGACGTTCCCCCGGTCGAGGTCCCGCCCGCGCTGCTGGTCCCACCCGCGCTGGTCCCGCCCTTCACCGTGCTGGTCCCACCTGAACCGCCCTTGCCAGCCGTGGCGGAAGAACCGCCCGCCACCGTGCTGGCCCCGGCCGAGCCGCCCTTGCCAGCCGTGGCGGAAGAGCCGCCCGCCCCAGCCGAACCACCTTTGCCACCCGTGGCGGAAGAGCCGCCTGCAGAGGAAGAGCCGCCCGCCCCACCACCGCCACTGCCACCCGTGGAATGCTCGCTCTTCTCGAGCACGATCGTGCCCTTCATGGGAAAGAAAGTGGGCTTGGGCGAGATGGTCAGCTTGTTGCCTTCCACGCAAGTGGAGTAATCGACCTGCTGGTCCAGCTTCAGGTCACCATCCGAGGTCTCGTAATTGCCGCTATCCGAGGCGTAGACGGACGGGACCCCCAGGCCACCCTGCGAGTTCGTCTCGGCCTTGCAGGCGCACTTGCCGCCGTTTTCAGAGCAGGTCGTGTTGTTCCAGCCCAGAGTGGTGAACGCGGCTCCCATGTCCTTGCACTCGACCGCGACAGAGGACACAAAAAGGCACGAGGGTTCCAAGGTGAAGCTCATGCTGCCCTTGACCGTCGTGTTGTCCTTGTAGGATCCGTCGGCCTTGGCGGTCCACGTTCCGGTCACCTGCACGGAGCCGCTGACCGGAAGGTTCTTGCAACCAATACTCCCCATGGTGGTGTCCATGTCGCCTGATATGGCGAGGCAAGACGACCGCACCTCCCAGATCCCGACCAAATCACCGCCGCACGAAGAACCGCTGGGACAGTTGGGCACGCTGCCGGAGCTCCCCGCGCTGCCCGACGACCCACCCGAACCTCCGGAGGAGCTCCCACCGCCGCCCTCGCCATCTGCCGAACCGGAGCTGCAACCAGACGCGGCCAACATGGAAACCAGAGCCAAGGCAATCGAGAATCGAGAAGATGTCTTGCGCATGAGACCTCGGAAAGTAGTGGTTTGGCGCGGGAGATTCGGCTCAGCCGAAGATGAGGACTTAGTGGTCCCAACACGCCGGATCGGTTGTCTTTTTTTTCGACAATCCTCGTCACGGAAACCGGTGGTGCCATCACTCCGTGACCGAGTCCCTGGATGAGGATGGGTCGGTTTGTGCCCGATTTGATCCCTTCGGCGCTCGCCTACCGCTCATTTCCTCGAAGTCGCGGCCTGCCAGCTTCCCTTGCACATCCCACTTCCTCCAAAGACCACGCCCTGGTCGTCTCATCTAACCTCGGCGTGGGGGCATGCGCGTGGGGGCGTCCCTCGGGGTGGGTTAGCCCTACCCTCGGCGAGGGTTAGCGCGACGTCTTCTGACCAGCATCAGGGCGCCGAGGGCGAGCCAGGCTGCGCCGATGCTTCGTGTTTTGGCCCCCGGCACGGTGGTGCATCCGCCGGGCGGCACGAGAGCCGCCGGATCGGCCTGATCATCAGCAGGGGCGCCCGCAGGGGGCAGCTTGTCGAGCGCCATAGGTTCCGCGTCAGGGGCCAATTGCATGAGCGCAGCTTGCGTCGACGTGCTGCTGGTGCGGACCTCGAAGGCACCGATGTCGGGTTGTCCATCGGCCGCGCGAGCTTCGGAGCGTAGATGGGGAAGGTACTGGCGACTGACGATGGGGGCCCCGGCCTCCAAGGCGCCGGCCACATTGCGCGCCGGTGAGGTGGCGGTGATGTGGTAGTCCCAGGCGCCGATGTTGACGAATCCCGGGTTGGTTCCGG